>NZ_JBEYID010000029.1:0-111667 GCF_040635605.1 Streptosporangium sp. NPDC006930
GCGCGTCTCTTGTCCTCCCCCTGGCCTGCGGGGGCGGCCCCGGCCGGGGTTCCCGCTGTTTCGTGGGGGGCTCGCGGGGTGGGTCCCGCGCGGGACCCACCGGCCTGCCCCCCTTTCACCCGGTTTCACCTTGGTCTGCGCAGGTGTGGCGCCCGGGGGCCGGGTGGGTGCGGGCGGCGGAATATACTGACCCAACGTGACTGCCAAGCCGCGTATCCCCAATGTTCTTGCCGCCCGCTATGCCTCCGCGCAGCTGGCCGGCCTGTGGTCTTCCGAGTACAAGGTGGTGGCCGAGCGGCGCCTGTGGCTGGCCGTGCTGGCCGCGCAGGCGCGGCTGGGGGTGGAGGTTTCCCCCGCGGTGTTGCGGGATTACGAGAAGGTGGTCGAGCAGGTCGACCTGGAGTCGATCGCCGCCCGTGAGCGCGTCACCCGCCACGACGTCAAGGCCCGCATCGAGGAGTTCAACGCGCTGGCCGGCCACGAGCAGGTGCACAAGGGCATGACGTCGCGGGATCTGACCGAGAACGTCGAGCAGCTGCAGATCCGCGACAGCCTGGTGCTGGTGCGGGACCGGTGCGTGGCGATGCTGGCCGCGCTGGCGGGCCTGGCGACGCGGCACTCGCAGCTGGTGATGGCCGGGCGTTCGCACAACGTGGCCGCGCAGTCGACGACGCTGGGCAAGCGGTTCGCCTCGGCCGCCGACGAGCTGCTGGTGGCGTTCGCCCGGCTGGAGGAGCTGATCGGCCGCTATCCGCTGCGCGGCGTCAAGGGGCCGGTCGGCACCGCCCAGGACATGCTGGACCTGCTGGGCGGGGATGCGGCCAAGCTGGCGGCGCTGGAGGAGGAGGTGGCCGCCCACCTGGGGTTCGCCCACCGGCTGACCAGCGTGGGGCAGGTGTATCCGCGGTCGCTGGACTACGAGGTGCTCAGCGCGCTGGTGCAGCTGGCGGCGGCCCCCTCCTCGCTGGCCAAGACGATCCGGCTGATGGCCGGGCACGAGCTGGTCACCGAGGGGTTCGCCGAGGGGCAGGTCGGCTCCTCGGCGATGCCGCACAAGATGAACACCCGCTCGTGTGAGCGGGTCAACGGACTGGCGGTCGTTGTGCGGGGGTATGCGTCGATGGCCGGGGAACTGGCCGGTGACCAGTGGAACGAGGGGGATGTGTCGTGTTCGGTGGTGCGCCGGGTGGCGCTGCCGGACGCGTTCTTCGCGTTCGACGGGCTGGTGGAGACCATGCTGACGGTGCTGGAGGAGTTCGGCGCCTTCCCCGCGGTGATCGCCGCCGAGCTGGATCGCTACCTGCCGTTCCTGGCGACGACGAAGATGCTGATGGCCGCGGTACGGGCCGGGATGGGCCGCGAAAGCGCCCATGAGCTGATCAAGGAACACGCGGTGGCGTCGGCACTGGCGATGCGCGAGGGCTCCGGCGGCAACGAGCTGATCGCCCGGCTGGGAGCAGACGAGCGTTTCCCGCTGGAGCGGGCACAGCTGGAGGCGTTGCTGGGCGAGCCGATCTCCTTCACCGGGGCGGCCTCGGCCCAGGTGGAGGCGGTCGTGGAGCGGGTGGAGCGGGTCGTGGCCCGCTACCCGCAGGCGGCCGCCTACCGGCCGGGGGCGATCCTCTGAGCGGCGTGCCGGTGCGGTTGCGCGACGTCGCACAGTTGGCGCAGGCCTGCTCGGGGGATGCGCTCGTGTTGTGGGGGGCGCAGGCGATGGGGCCGGGGGTGCGGGCGTGGGCGCTGGGGGAGGCGGTGGCGGTGGCCTGCCCCGACCTCAACCGCCGTGATCGCCTCACGGTGTACGGGCAGGCCGATGCGGTCGCCGCCCTGCTGGAGCCGCTGGCGGCCGAGGTCGGCCCCTCCTACCGGGTGGTGGGGGAGCGAAAACTGATGGAGCGGCTGGTCGCCCGATCGGCGCGGCTGCGCCCGCTGGGGGTGTTCGAGTGGATGGAGGCGGCCGCGTCCGCGCTCACCTGGCCCCGGCCGGAGGCGGAAGCGGGGCGGGTGGGGTGGCTGGGGGAGGCCGAGGAGGGGCAGGTCGCCGCCCTGCTGGCGCGGGCGGCTCCCGGCTCCTGGGCGGCGCCGGGCGTGGCGGGGGTGCGGCGCTGGGCGGGGGTGCGCGGCCAGGACGGCCATCTGGTGGCGGTGGCCGCCGACGCCTGGTCGTGCGCGCAGGTGGGTTTCGTCGCCGGGGTCGCCACCGCGCCGGCCGTGCGCGGCCACGGCCATGGCGGCAGGGTGTGCCGGTTCGTGCTGGGGGAGCTGGCGGCCGCGCACGAGCGGGTTGCGTTGATGGTCGACACCGGCAACCACGCCGCCATCGCCCTGTACGAGCGGCTGGGGTTGCGCGGGCGCCCGCTGGCGGCCGCTGCCCTTCAGGACGCCTGAGTTTTCCGTCCCGGGCAAGGAGTCGCGCGAGCAGGTGACGAAGGTGGGGCCCTCGCGCGGTCCCGTGTGGTCTCGGGGCGGGCGCCCTGGGAGGAAAACCTGGTGCGGGGCGCGGTCACGCCAGGCAGAGTGGACGAAATGATGTCCAGTTTCATACCTGGCCTGGAGCTTTCGCGTGCTTTCTACGCCCAGGTCGTGGGACCGATCGTGGCCGACGTGCCGCACAGTGCCGCGCTGATCGGCGCCGGGTCGGAGGTTTTGGCGTTCGACACCGAACGCTCCACCGACCATGACTGGGGGCCCAGGGTGGTGGTGTTCGTGGCCGCCCACCGCGCCGAGGAGGTGCGGCGCGCCGTCGGCGAGGGCCTGCCCGCGGACTTCGGCGGCTATCGCACCGCCGTGGGCGGTGAGCGTCACGGGGTGCAGGTGAGCGATCCGCGGACCTGGTTCACCGACCGGCTGGGATTCGACCCGCTGGGCGGGGTGAGCGTGCTGGACTGGCTGTCGACTCCCTGGCAGCGGCTGGCGGAGGTCACCAGCGGGGAGGTCTTCCACGACGGCCTGGAGGTCATGGGGCGCTCCCGCGCCGCGCTGCGCTGGTATCCGCCCGATCTGGAACGCTACGTGCTGGCCGGGCAGTGGAGGCGCCTGGCCCAGCAGGAGGCCTTCCCCGGGCGGTGCGGGGAGGTCGGCGACGACCTGGGCTCGGCGCTGGTCAGCGCGGACCTGGCGCGCGACCTGATGCGGCTGGTCGTGCTGATGCGGCGGCGCTACCCGCCGTACGCCAAGTGGCTGGGCAGCGCGTTCGCCCGCCTGCCGGGGACGGCGGAGCTGGGGGAGGCGTTGTCGGCGGCGGTGGCGGCCACCGCCTGGCGTGAACGAGAAGAGCACCTGGGGGCGGTGTATCGGCGGGTGGCCGCCTGGCACAACCGGATGGGGGGCGCCGCGGCGCTGGAGGGGAGCCTGCGCCCCTATCACCGGCGGCCCTTCCAGGTGATCGGCGCCGGCCGGTTCGCCGACGCTCTGAGCGCGGCCATCACCGACGCCCGCGTGCGGGCGCTGCCCGCGGTGGGCTCGATCGACCAGTTCGGCGACTGCGCCGACCTGCTGACCGATCCGCGGCGCTGCCGGGCGGCCACCCGCGCCGTGTTGGACCTGTGAAGCCGCAGGGCGCTGGTCAGGCGGCGAGCGGTTCGCCGCGGCGGGCCAGCACACGCCGCTCGAACCACAAGGTGGCCAGCGGCGGCACCGAGCACACCAGGCCGACGATGACCGTGCCCCGGCTCCAGCCGTCCTGGCGGGCCGCGTACAACACCGCGGCCAGGTACAGGACGAACAAGGCGCCGTGCACCGGGCCGAAGATCTTCACACCGAGGTCTCCGGTGGCGGCGACGTACTTGAAGTACATGCCGATGAGCAGGCCGGCCCACGAGCACGCTTCGGCGATCGCCACGTAACGGAACAGGCGGAGTGCGGTCGGCACGGCGCGTACACCTCTCAGAAGGGGAAGACGTCGAGACGAGGGGGCGTCCGGACAGGGGAATACGGCCTTCAGCCTATGGGGGCGAGGTGGCGCCCGCCCCGCCGGGGCACGGCCACGGGTGCGCGAAGGGCAGGCGCAGTGCCCGGGGGCGGGGGAGGGGGAGGGCCCTGGCCGGGACACCCCACCCTTGACCTGAAGTTAACTTCAGCTTCTAGCCTCGCAGAGGCGGCGCCCGCCGGGCTTTTCGCCCCCCGCCGCCGGGCGGCGGCGAGGCCGCCCGTCTTTCACCCGACGAGCACGGAAAGCACGGTGACGCACCATGAGCATGGAGATGGCGGCCTGGCATTCGCTGTACGCCACGATGCACGCCCAGCAGGACCGGCGGCCCTTCTCGGTGGCCACGCTGCGGCGTATCGCGGCCTTCGCCCGCCCGCACCGTTTTCTGCTGGCGTGGTTCCTGCTGCTGAGTGTGGTGTCGGCGGTGCTGGCGGTGGCCACGCCGGTGCTGGCCGGCCGGGTCGTCGACGCGATCGTCGGCGGTGCCGCGGCGGGCGTCGTGGTCCGGCTGGCCGCGGTGATCGCGGTGATCGCGCTGGCCGAGGCGGCGCTGGGCCTGCTGACGCGGTGGATGTCGGCGAGCATCGGTGAAGGACTGATCCTGCGGTTGCGCGGCGCCGTCTTCGACCACGTGCAGCGTATGCCTGTGGCCTTCTTCACCCGCACCCGTACCGGCGCGCTGGTCAGCCGGTTGAACAACGACGTCATCGGCGCCCAGCGCGCCTTCAGCGACACCCTGTCGGGCGTGGCGGGCAACCTGGTGACGCTCACCTTGACCCTGGTGGTGATGGCCGGCATCTCCTGGCAGCTGACCGCGCTGGCACTGGTGCTGCTGCCGGTGTTCGTTGTGCCGGCCCGGCGCGTGGGCAGCCGGCTGGCCCGGATGGAACGCGAGGCCGCCGACCACAATGCGGCGATGAGCACCCAGATGACCGAGCGTTTCTCCGCCCCCGGCGCCACCCTCGTCAAGCTGTTCGGCCGCCCCGCCCAGGAGTCGGCCGAGTTCCTGGCGCGGGCGCGGCGGGTACGTGACATCGGGGTGCGCACCGCGATGGTGCAGTCGGTGTTCGTCACCGCCCTCACCCTGGTCTCGGCGCTGGCGCTCGCCCTGGTGTACGGAGCGGGAGGCTTCTACGCGTTGCGCGGTGACCTGGAGCCGGGCGCGCTGGTGGCGCTGGCGTTGCTGCTGACCCGCCTGTACGCGCCGCTGACGGCGCTGGCCGGGGCGCGGGTGGAGGTGATGAGCGCCCTGGTCAGCTTCGAGCGGGTCTTCGAGATCTTGGACCTGCGGCCACTGATCACCGACAGGCCCGACGCCCGGGCGGTGCCGGAAGGGCCGGTGACGGTGGAGTTCGACCACGTCGGCTTCGCCTACCCTTCGGCCGAGAAGGTGTCGCTGGCCTCCCTGGAGGAGGTCGCCACCTTGGATGCGCGCGGCGGTGCGACGGTGCTGCAGGAGGTGTCCTTTCGCGCCGAGGCCGGGCAGATGGTCGCGCTGGTGGGCTCCTCGGGAGCGGGCAAGTCGACGATCGCGCAGCTGCTGGCCCGCCTGTACGACGTCGACAGCGGCGCGGTGCGGTTGTCGGGGGTGGATGTACGCGACTTGTCGGCAGCCTCGATCCGTCAGACCTTGGGCGTTGTGACCCAGGACGGGCACCTGTTTCACGACTCCATCCGCGCCAACCTGCTGCTGGCCCGCCCCGAGGCCACGACCGAGGAGCTGTGGCAGGTGCTGCGGCGCGCCCGGCTGGCCGATCTGGTCTCGGCGCTGCCCGATGGGCTGGACACCGTGGTCGGCGAGCGCGGCTACCGGCTCTCGGGCGGGGAGCGCCAGCGGCTGACCATCGCCCGGCTGCTGCTGGCCCGCCCCCGGGTGGTGGTGCTGGACGAGGCCACCGCCCACCTGGACTCCACCAGTGAGGCCGCGGTCGCCGAAGCGCTGACCGAGGCGCTGGCCGGACGGACCGCGCTGGTCATCGCCCACCGGCTGTCGACGATCCGCACCGCTGACCTGATCTTGGTGGTCGAGGATGGGCGGATCGTCGAGCGCGGCACGCACGCCGGCCTGCTGGCCGCCGGAGGCCGCTACGCGCAGCTGTATCGCACCCAGTTCGACCGGCAGGCCACCACCGCGGCCACCCGCTGAGCATGCGGGCCCTTCGCGCCGCCGGTATGAGGGCACGAAAACGCGGAGGAGGTGGCCGGGTCAACGGGCGCGCCCCGGCGCGCCCGCCTTCACCGCTCCTTCATGAAGATTTTGCGTCCTCACGCTCGTGCCGGGGTCGCACCGGGGCCCGCGCCAGGTTCGTCGGCGTGGGCCCCGGTGATGTCGACGACGACCTTGCCGGCGACCTTCCGCTCGCGGACCACCCCTATGGCCTCCTCGGCCCGCTCCCAGGACCCACGCCAGCCGACCTGCGCCGACAGCGCGCCCGAGGCGAGCAGGCCGGCGAGCAGGCTCAGGTCGGCCCCGACCGCGGCGGCGTCGCCGAAGGAGCTCAAGGTGCGGGCCTGACCGGGAAAGAAGGTGGAACCGGCAGGGAAGACGGCCGGCTCGGCGCCTGCCCACCCGATGCTGTGCAAGATGGCGCCGGGGGCGAGCAGCGCCCACGCGGCCACCAGGTGCGGCCCGCCGACCGTCTCCAGCACCACGTCGAACGGCTCGCTCACCTGCCGCAGGCCGGTGAGGCCGACGACGACCTCGTGGGCGCCGAGCGCGGCGAGAGCGGGGGCCTGGGCGCCGTCGCGAACCGAGGCGACGACGTGGGCGCCGGACAGAAAGGCCAGTTGCACCCCGTAGCGGCCCACGGCACCGGTGGCGCCGGTGATCAGCACCCGCCGGCCCAGGAGGGAACCGGCGGCGCGCAGGGTTCGCAGGGCCGTCATGCCCGCCATGGGCAGCGCCGCGGCTTCGGCCAGGGCGGCCGCGTCGGGCAGGGGAGCGACGTCGGCGACACGGACCGCCAGCAACTCGGCCCAGGCGCCGGGCCCGAAGGCCAGCACACGGGTGCCCGCCGCGGGGCCGGTGCCGTCGGCGGCGGGGCGCACGACGACCCCGGCGGCGTCGTAGCCTCCCACGTGGCCGGTGGGCAGTTGGGCGAGCATGCCCAGCTCTCCGGGGTTGAGGGAGGCGTGGTACACCTGCACGAGCACCTGGCCGGGGTCGGGTTCGGGGTCGGCGGCCTCCCCCAGGCGCAGCCCGCATGGGGCGGAGGGGTCGACGAGGAGAGCGTGCACGAGAAAGGCTCCTGTGGGGAGAGGGCGGTGTGCGGGAGGTCTCGGCGCACCGAACCAATCGGACCGCTGGTCCGGTTAGCTGTGGGCTAATATACGGACCGACAGTCCGATTGTGCAAAGAAAAACCGAGGGGAGAAACGGTGAGCGAGCGCGCCGACGCCGCCCGCAACCGCCGCGCCATCCTGCGCGCCACGGAAGAACTACTGGCCGCCCACGACACCCGCGACAGCGCCCACATCTCCTTGGACCAGGTCGCCGCGCACGCCCAAGTCGGCAAGGGCACCGTCTTTCGACGCTTCGGCAATCGCACCGGGCTGATGCAGGCCCTGCTGCAGGAACGGGCCGCGCAACTGCGCGAGGCACTGGAGTCGGGACCGCCACCCCTGGGACCGGGCGCGCCTCCCTTCGAGCGCATCGTCGCCTTCCTGGATGCCCTGTGCCGGCTGGCCGCCGACAACCTCGCCCTGCTGGCCGCCCACGAACGCTCCTGCGCCCCCGACCGCCACGCCGACCCCACCTACGTGCGCTGGCACACCCACCTGGAAACCCTGATCACCCAGACTCGCCCCGACCTGGACGCCGACTTCGTGGCCCACACCCTGCTGGGCATGTTCGACGCCGACATGGTGCGCCGCCTCACCCCCCACACCGACCCCGGCAGGTTCGCCCGCTCCATGCGGCAGCTGGTAGGGGAGTTGCTGGCCTGAACAACAGCGGCCGGGACCATCGCCTGCTCGGGTAAGAACCTTCGGCAGGCGCCCGGCCGCACCGTACCCGATCGAACCTTCGCGCCTTTGACCGCGCGCCGTCGAACACCGCGCCGCCTGCCCCCCCTCACACGACGCAGAGACCGAGGCGGGCCGCCTGCCGCTCAGCTCGACGAGGGACCGCGCAGCAACGGATGCGAGCGCATCGCCACCTCCAACTCCCCGGGCAGCTCATCGCGGTAACGCCCCAGCGTCGCCAGATCACTGTGGCCCAGAACCCGCCGCACCGCGTCCATGTCCACCGCGTCGGCCAGCAGATGGGTGGCCGTGGTGTGACGCAACCCGTGCGGGGTCACCGAACGACGGCGATCGGGATCCACCCTGCGCTGCACCCGGTCGATCACCGCCTGCACATCCCCCCGCGCCAGCCGCCGCCCCCGCCACGACAGCAGCAACGCCTTGTCGGCGGAAGCCATCCGCCCGTGCAACAGATAGGCCTCCAGCACCAGCGCGACGTCGCCCGGCAGCGGCACATCCCTCGTCTTGCCGCCCTTGCCGAAGATCCGCCAGTAACGCACCCCGTCGTTGGTGTAGAAATCCTCCACGTTGGCCCGGACCAGCTCCGACACCCGCGGCCCCATCGTCGAGAGCATCAACACGATCAGCCCGTCACGCAACTCGGTGTGCTGGTCACGCCGGCGCACCCGCCCCGCCCTCGCCGCAGGCACCTCCTGCGGTGCTGCGGCCTCGGCCCCGTCTCCCAGCTCACGCGCCGCGCCGATCAGCCCTCGCGCCTGCTCGCGGGTGAGCGCCCGCCGCTGCGGCCGCAGCCCGCCGCGCTCCTTGGCCGTCACCGTCGCCGTCGCCATCGGATTGACCTGCACCCACCCCGCCAGCACCGCGTGCTTGAACAACGCCGAGATCGACCGCCGAAACCGCGCCTGAGAGGAGGCCGACTGCGAGGCGGAGGAGACCGGCTGAGAGGTGGAGCCCGCCGCCTCCTCGGGCCGCGAACGCCTTCGCCCGTCGGGCTTACGGGCGAACGCCAGCAGGACGGCGTCGACATCCTCACCGGTCAGATCGTCCAGTACCGTCTCCTCACCCGCCAGATCCACGAAAGTGGCCACATCACGCGCGTACACCTCCGCCGTCGACGCCGACAACGCGCCGGTCAGGGTCTTGGCCCGCACCAACTCCACATAACGATCGGCCGACTCGCCCACGCTGAGACGATTCAGATCAGCAGGCCGCATGATCCCGGCGACACCCCTTTCGCATCCTGGCCGTCGTCAACGGCCGCTCACCCGCCACCAGTGCCACATCCCCGCCCGCCGAAACACCCCGCCTCCCACATGCCGCCACCGGCTACCGACGCCACAGCCGGTCGCGGCTGCGGGGGAGTAGCCCACCGGCCACCTCGCCGATCATGTTCATTCCCCCACGGTAGACGAACGCCCGCCCGCCGCAGGGCCGCCGAGAAAAGCCCCGCCGCCCGGCCTCACGGAAGTCCCGAAGATGTTTTTACCGGATTCGACTGATCTGCGTTGACGGAATGGCTTTACCGCCTCGCCTCCGGCCCGCTCACACCGCGCGGAGTCATGGCAGGGGAGACCCCGGCCAGCACCCGCCGGTGAGACCCCGCGTCCTTCAGCAGGTCACACGTAGCCGATCTCCGCGAATCACCCAGGTGGCGAACAACACGAAACCAGCGTGAACAGTGTGTTACGGCCTGCACACCCCTCTACCGAATCACCACGCCAACCGGGAAGCTGACCTCATCCCCACCCCCGGAAAGCCCCGGAAAGCCCCGGAAAGGACGCACATGCTCAAACGCACCCAACTGTTCGGCCGCAAGACCCGCGTCACCTTCGCCCTGCCCGCCGACCACCCCCTCGGCGTCGTCAGCGTCGTCGGCGACTTCAACGACTGGCAACCCGGCCGCCACGAGATGCGCCGCCGCCGCAACGGCACCCGCACCATCTCGATCATCCTGCCCCCCGGAATCCACCGCTTCCGCTACCTCGCCACCGGCGGCCTGTGGTTCGACGACGACACCGCCGACCACATCGACCACCACAGCAGCGTCATGCACCTGTGAACCCCGCCACCGGGCAGACCTTCTGAAAGATCACCCCCTCACCGCCTGGGGCCAGGACCGCACGCAGACGATCGGCCAGGGCGAGCGCCTGCCGCACCGACCAGGGGCTGGGCATCGCGGTCACCAGGTGACCGGCAGCGCGCTCAGGCCGCCGGTCAGCACGTGCGGGCGGTCGAGCGCGAACACGCGCCCGGAGGGACACCTGCGGCGAGAACCGAGGTGTCGCTACCGCGGAGCCGAATCATCGCCAGCCTGTTAGGCATCCATAGGGGTCTAAACGGCCATATTTTATACCAGACAGAATTGAGCTTCTGTCTGGTATACGATGCTTTGTGCTGATAGGACCTATTTGGTGCGGCGTGAAGGTTGTTACCGTCGGATGCTCCCCGTCGCGCGGGAGCGCGAAGAACGGGGCGACTCCCTCACGGGTGCGTCATGGCGCCGGAGTCTCCTTCTGTGCATGATCACCCCCGCTTGATCGTTCCGTTGAGCAAGATCCACGATCTTCCGGGTCGCCTAAAGCGATCAAGAAATGGCGCGGTTTCGTCGATGCGTGCCGCCCGGGACCGGTTCCGTCGCAGCCGTTCTGCCCGGTAGCCGCCCGGTGGATGTGACCGGGGGTCGCGTCCAGGTCGACCCGCTTTGTGATCATGGTTATCTCGAGCGCTCTGCCCCATGGTCGATTTGTCTTATTTGTTCTGTTCTGTTGGATGTCTTTCTTTGGCTGTTTGACGGCGGTGGCGGTCGTCCACGAAATCGGCGCCCGGATGGCTCTCCCCTGGGTCGTCAGAGCAGTTACCCGCTTCGGTGGACGAATGTGGGTAGCTCGGCGCTGTTGTGAAGATGCTCACGGCCGGCAACCCGTCCTGGATCGGGCGACTCCCCCGGTTCGGGGGTGTGGCAGGGCCGCCTTCCCCTCCCCCAGCCTGCCTGCACGGGTGCCTGCGGTGTTCAATCGGGTGACCTGGCGCGCCTTGTCGGCGGTCGAGGCCCGCGTCGCGGGGCCGTACGGGCCTGGCGGCGCTGCGCGCGGGTGTCCCGCAGGTTGTCCGCCCGTTCCTGGGTGATCAGCCGTTTTGGGCGGGTCGTCTTCATCGGCTCGGCGTCGCCGCTCCCCCGCTGCCGCGTCGGCTGCGGCCCGAGGGGATGGCGGCCGCTATCGCCGATTTCGCGGGGTTTCCTCTGAGAGTCGCGCTTGTACGGCGATGCCGGTCAGGTCGGTGGAGTCGGTCACCAGGTGTGCGGTGACCGTGGCGGTCCGGCCGTCGGAGAGGGCTATCTTCGCCGTGGCTTCCCGGCCTTGCGCTACCAGGCTGACAGCGGCGTCTTCCAGGGCGGTCCGGTCGCGATGGCACAGGTCTGAGGGCATGGACCCCGGCGAGGCGTGTGTGTTTCCGCTTTCCCGTGCCGCGCCGAGGAATCTTTTCAGCAGGGCCCGTTCGCGTTCGGCGCTGAATTCGAGCAGTCTTTGCTCGATGTCGTGGGCTGATCGCTGGGCCATGGCCGTCATCTGCGTGTTCGCCCGCTCGTCGAGGGAGGCGATGCACATGACTCCTTCCACGCGTCCGCTGAGGGGGTTGAGCACGGGTGTTCCCACGGCGGCGAACTTGTGGAGTTTTTCCCACAGGTGCTCGTTGCCTGAGACCTGGTAGGTTCGCCGTTCCAGCAGCGTGGAGCCGACGGCGTTGGTGCCTATGTCGGACTCGGCGTAGCTGAAGCCCGGAATGACGCCGGTGGCGTCGGCTGCCGCCCGCATTGAGGTGTCGCCCAGGGCGCGTAGGAACAGCACTCCGGAGGAGTCGCTCAGGAACACCCCTGAGGAGGTGCCGGCGATGGTCGTTTGCAGTCGGTCGAGTACGGGCCGGGCCGCGCGTATCAGGATGTTGTCGTAGTCGAGGTCGTCGAGCAGGCGTGTTCGGAAGCCGCCGGGGGGCAGTCCGGCGGCTTGACAGCGTCGCCACGAATTCAAGATCGGAGTGCGCATCTCGTCCTCCGTGAGCGTCCCGTCCAGGAGGCGCTCCATGATCTCGCCGGCGTGTTGTCCCGCGGTGTTCAAGACATTCGCCGTTCGGCTCACGCCCACAACGTCCTCACAATGAACAAATCCTTTGTGCGCGGGTTTTCTTGTCGGGCCGGTGAATTGCTGCCGGTTCTTTGTGGCTGACTTTTCTGTGTGCTCGATGGGTGCGTTGGCGAGTCGGTCGTTTCACGAGGTGGTGGCTGGGAGGTGGAGGGTGAAGCGTGCCCCGTTCGGAAAGGCGTCCTCGACGTGGAGGGTGCCGTGGTGGTCGCGGGCGATGGCGCGGGCGATGGCCAGGCCGAGTCCGGTGCCGCCGCGGTCGCGGCTGCGGGCGCTGTCCAGCCGGGTGAAGGGCTGGAAGACGTGTTCACGTTCGGCCGGGGGGACTCCGGGGCCGTCGTCGGTGACGCTGAGTTCGGCGGTGTCGCCGGTGCGGCGTACCTCTACGGTGATGTGGTGGGCGGCGTGCCGTTGGGCGTTGTCGAGCAGGTTGTTCAGCACCCGGCAGATTTGTATGGGGACGGCGCTGGCCAGCACTTTGGGGGCGAGGTCGAGCTGTGTCGGGTGATGGTCGCCGATCCGGCGTGTGACTTCGGCTTCGACGAGTTCGGCGAGGTCGACGGGCTCCAGGGCGGTGAGCGGGGCCGTTCCGGTCCGGGCCAGTGAGAGCAGGTCGGTGATGATGGCCTGCAGTCGGTCCACGTCGTTCAGCGCGTGGCCGAGTAGGTCGGTGAGGTCGGTCTCGCCGGGGTGGAGCCGGGCTTCCTCCAGTTGGACCCGTAGTCCTGCGAGGGGGGTGCGTAGTTCGTGGGAGGCGTCGGCGGTGAAGCGCCGTTGGCGGTCGAGCGCGTCTCGCAGTGACACGGTGGTCTGCTCCAACTCTGTGGAGATCATGCGCTCGCGGGTGTAGAGGCGGGCGTTGTCCACGCACAGCGCCGTGCGGTTGACCAGGTCCTCGGCCAGCGAGAGGTCGTCTTCCTCGAATGTCTTCCTGGTCCTGCAACGGTAGAAGCTCACCACCCCCAGGGTGATGCCGCGGGCCCGCATCGGTACCGCGACGAGGGAGTGGATGCCGTGTTCGCAGGCTTTCCGGCAGCGTTCGGGATCTTGTGCTATCCAGCCGAGGTTGGTGGGTAGCGCCGGTTCGAGTACCGGTTGTCCGGCGGCCACGCTGCGGGCCTGTGGTGTGGAGGCGAGCAGTTGGATGAGTGCGTTGACCGGGTGCAGGCAGGAGTGTTTGCGTACGCCCAGGAAGGCGACTCGGCGTAGTCCGTCGTTGATGCCGGTGGGTTCCTGTCCGCGTGGCACGCGGTCGTACAGGTCGACGCCGACGTAGTCGGCGAAGCGGGGGACGGCGACTTCGGTCAGTTCTTCGGCGGTTCGGGTCACGCTCAGTGAGGTGCCGATGTGGGAGCCGGCGTCGCACAGCAGGTTGAGTCGTTCGCGTGCCTGCAGGGCGAGTCGGCCGATGCCTGGTTCGCTCACGGCGAGCAGCCATCTGTCGGTCACGGGGGCTTCCGTGTCGTGGGCGGGAGGTTTCGCGCCGGAAAGGGGTTGGGGGAACGCCTGGTTTGGGTGCTGTTGGAGCAGGCGTTGTCCGGTGCCGCCGACGGCGGCCGTGAAGCACTCGCCGGCAGTGGCGGCGTTGTCTTCGGTGGCCACCATTGACCATCTCTTCCTTCTGTGTTTTTCGACCCGTCTCGATATTGGCACATATCTTCTTGATATCGGCGCATAGATCTCCCTGGTTTATCCAAATTTATATTGATCTATAATAAATTGGGTCGTTTATTGGTTTTATTTGGTGATGTGTGAAAGACCTTCGTCGACGGCGAGGGGTGCGGCGGATGGCCTTGGAGGCGACCTGGCGCCGTCGGGTCAGGGCCTGGTCTGAGGTCAGGATCTCGCCGCCCAAGCGGCCCGCGCCGACCATGCCCGCCGGGTCCTTGGGGTCGCGCTCCTCGTATGTCGCCGGAGCGTCCGCACTACAGTGACTGGAAAGTCTGATCTGGGGGGTGCCATGCGTTCGCTGACCCGCAAGGGGGCCGCGACGCGGCAGCGCACTCTCGAGGGCGCGGCCGCCGACATCGGCGAGTACGGCGTGGTGGGCACGACCCTTGACGACATCCTGGCCAGGACGGCGACGAGCAAGAGCCAGCTGTTTCACTGTTTTCCGGGTGGGCGGGAGGAGTTGCTGCTGGCCGTGGCCCGTTTCGAAGCCGATCGCGTGCTGGAGGACCAGCGGCCCCAGCTCGGTGACCTCACCTCCTGGCCGGCCTGGAGGAGGTCGCCGCCACGTTGGAGGTGACGATGGCTCAGGTCGCGGTCAACTGGGTCGCCACCCAGCCCGGGGGCGCCTCCGCGATCGTCGGGGCGAGTGGCGCCGACCAGCTCGACGTCACCGTGACCGCACTGGATTTCGAGCTGCCGGCCGAACTGCGCGCCCGGCTCGACGAGGCGAGTCGCGTGCCGCCCTCGTCGGTCTACCAGATGTTCATGCCCGGCTATCAGGGCCGGCTGGTCAGTCCCGGTGTCAAGGTCGGCGACAAGCCGGCCGGGTACGTTCCGGCCGTACGGAACTGGGCGGCCGGAAGCGTCGGGTGAGGGCCCTCGCGGGGCGTGCGCTGTCGGCCGTGTGGGCGGCCTCCTGTGCCGGGGCAGGCGGTGGGGTCAGGGCGGAGGTGCCGGCTTGAGTCTTCTGACGAAGCGGGCGGCGGTGCGGTGGCTCATGCCGGTTTCGCCGCGTACCAGGAAGACGGCCTGGTCGAACTGGCCGGCCGCCTTGAGTTCCAGGAGCCGTTCGATGAGCTCGGGGCCTACTCCCCCACCGACCAGGGCGTTTCTGGGGCGCTGTGCCGCTCGCACCGCGAAGACGATCAGGGCGATGAGCGCCGCCACGATGACCGCCGTCAGGAGGAGGATGACGATCAGGTTCGACATGGGGTGAGCGTACCGCCGTGAGGTCCGCGTGTGTGGGGTGAGATCACCGGATTTGACGGTGATGCGGCTTGAGAGCGCCGAAGGCGCGGGGCCGCCCTGTCAGGTCTGCCGGGTCACGCCGCGCAGCAGGAGCATGGCGTAGGCGGCGATCGAGTTGCTGTCGGTGATGGCGCCGCACAAGATCATCCGTTCCAGTTCGGCGTGGGGGACCCAGGTCTGGCGCATGTCCTGTTCGGTGTGCTCGCGCTCGTGGGCGCCGGCGGTCAGGCCCGTGGCGAGGAAGATGTCGTAATTTTGGCCTGAGGTGCCGTGGGCGTTGTCCAGGCGTCCCAGATGGGTCATCGAGGTGGCTCGCAGACCGGTTTCCTGGGTGAGTTCGGTGTGGGCGGTGAACAGGGGCGAGGGACTGTCCTTGACCCCGCCCTGGGGGAAGTTCCAGGTGCGCCGTCTGACCGGGTAGCGGTATTCCTCCACGAGGTGGAAGCCGTCGTTCTCCATGGGGATGATGATGGCGAAGTCGGGGATGTCCACGACGCCGTAGATGCCGTGGGAGCCGTCGGGGCGTTCGATACGATCCTCGCGCACGCTGATCCACGGGTTGGTGTAGACGACCATGGAGTCGAGGGTGCGGATCGTCGGTCCGGATACGTCGGTCATGCAGGGACCCTACTGGCGGGGCCGGGACCGGGCGGGGTGAAGGGCAGGACGGAGGTCACCGCGCTGAGAGGGAGGGGCCCATAGATGTGGGGGAAGGCCTCGGGGGTGTCGTCGGGGACCTCCATGCGGACGTCGAGTCCGGTGGGGTCGACGCTGAGCAGCACGAGGGGGTCGGTGACGTCGCGGTAGAAGCGTTCTGCGACGCCGCGTAGCTGTTCGTGGCCGGCGCAGGCGTGGATGAAGCCGACGTCGTCGAGGGTGCGGCCGAGGGTGGAGACGCGGTACTCCCCCGCCTGGCGGGCGGCCTCCCAGTCGGAGGCCAGGGCGAGATGCAGGATGGTCATCGCAGACATCGTGCCGTGTGCGTCGCCGTCGTTCAACCGGGGGCGGGCGGTGTCAGTGGTGGGGGCGCCACTCGCGGCGCAGGATGGCGTAGACGATCTCGCTGGTCCATACGCCTTTGACGATCTCGTTGTCGAGGAAGTGGGCCTCGCGGCGCATGCCGAGTTTCTCCAGCACCCGGGCCGAGGCCTCGTTGCGGGCGTCGAGGCGTCCGACGATGCGGTGCAGGTTCAGGTGTTCGAAGCCGAGTTCGAGCATGACCCGGGCGGCCTCGGTGGCGTAGCCCTTGCCGTGGTGGTCGGGGTGCAGGACGTAGCCGATCTCGCCGGCGCGTTGTGAGCGGCTGTGCCAGATGAGCAGGGCGTCGCCGAGGAGTTCGCCGGTGGCGGTCAGTTCCACCGCCAGGGTGAGGGATTGTCCTTCTTCCAGCAGCGCCGTCTCGCTGATCTTCTTTTCCAGTGCCTGGCGGGTCTGTTCGAGGTCGCGTGGCTCCCAGTACAGGTAGCGGGCGACCTGGGGCAGGCGGTGGATGGCGTGCAGGGCGTCGAGGTCGGCGGGGGTGTAGGCGCGCAGGGTCAGGCGGTCGGTCCGGATGGGCAGGACGGGCTTCAGCATCCGGTCAGGTTAGGACAGTGGCCGGGTGGGGGGCGAGGGGATATTGGGGGGCGGGGCGTGCGGGGGTCAGTGGGTGCCTCCGGCCAGGTTGAGGACCACGACGCCGCCGATGATCAGGGCGATTCCGGCGATCTTGGCGAGGTTGATCGTCTCGCCGAGGAAGAGGACGCCGATGGCGGCGATGGCGGCGGTGCCGGCTCCGGCCCAGACGGCGTAGGCGGTGCCGACCTCCATCTGGAGCTTGAGTGCCTGGGCCAGCAGGATGAAGGCGGCGGCGTAGCCGGCGACGACGAGGACCGACCAGCCTTTGTGGGTGAATCCGTCGCTCAGTTTGAGGGCGGTGGTCGCCACGATCTCGGCGATGATCGCCCCGGCCAGGATTAACCACGCCATTGTCACCACTCCCCCGTAAATCGGGCCAAACATACCATTTTTCGCTGATCACAGATGGGTGGTCTCCCGGGGCGGGACCGTCCGGCGCCACGACCTGCCCGGCTTGCGAGCGGCATCGAAAGCGTGTTCCACTGAGCCGTATGCGATGGGACGCGCCTCCCCTGCTCGCCGCGCCGCCCGACGCCAGGCCGCGGATCGAGCGCTCCGCGCTGACCAGGGTCCACGGGGCCCTGACCTGTTACGAGGTGCAGGCGCGCACCGCGCTGGACGTTACGCCCGAGGGCTGGGCGGTCAGTCCGTATCGGGGGTGCGCCCAGGCGTGCCGTTACTGCTCGGCGCGCCGGGGACACCGCTACCTGGGGCTGGACGCCGAAGGTGACTTCGACGCGCGGATCGTGGTGCGCACCAACATCGTGCGGCGGTTGCGCGCGGAGCTGAGGTCACGCTGGGACGGCGAGCACATCACCGTGGGGATGGGAGGCGACTGCTACCAGCAGGTGGAGGAGGTCTACCGGCTGATGCCGGGCCTGGTCACCGCGTTGCGTGAGGCCGGGGCGCCGTTCACCGTCCACACCAAGAGCCGGTTGATCCTGCGCGACGCCGACCTGCTGGCCGCCACACCGGGGGCCGGGGTGGTGGTCTCGATCGCGTTCGTCGACGACCGGATCCGCCGCACGGTGGAGCCCGGTGCTGTCGGCGCGCAAAAACGCCTGGAGCTGGTGGCGGAGCTGAACGAGCGCGGGGTGGCGTGCGGGGTGGCGATGGCGCCGATCCTGCCGCTGCTGACCGACTCCCCCGACCAGCTGTCGGCCACCGTGCGCCGTATCGCCGACGCCGGGGCCGTCAGCTGTGTCCCTCAGGTGCTGCGCCTGCCCTCCGGGGCGCGCGAGTGGTATCTGACCTGGCTTCGAGAGCACCATCCGGCGCTTGAGCCCCGTTACGCCGAGCTGTACGGCCGCGGCGCCGACGCCGAACCCGGCTATGTGCGCCGCCTGACCGGCCAGATCCTGCAGCTGGCCGCCCGCTACGGGATGGGGCCGACCCGGCCCGAGCAGCCTCTGCCGCTGGCGTTGCCCCGGCAGGCCCAGCTCACCCTGCTGTAGGCCGGCGGCCTCTCCTGGCGGCCCCCGGGGGTCTCAGAAGTGGTCCAGCAGTTCGGAGAACCTGTCCAGCCGCAGCACCCGCTCGTCGCCGGGGTCCAGCTCGCTGTGCTCCAGCGCCCAGGTGTGGTCGTTGGGGATGAAGACGGCGTTCAGGCCCGCCTGCCGGGCGGGAAGGATGTCCGACTTCGGGGAGTTGCCGATCATCCAGGTCGTCGCGGGCGCCAGGGCGTGCTCGCGGGCCAGCCACCGATAGGTGGTGACGTCTTTTTCGGCCACGATGTGCACGTCGCGAAAGTGGTGGGCCAGCTGTGAGGCCTCCAGTTTTCGCCGCTGCTCTTGCAGGTCGCCCTTGGTGAGCAGGAGCAGTTCGTGGCGCTCGCCGAGCGCGGTGAGCGTCTCGGTGACGCCCGCGACCAGCTCCAGGCGGCGCTGCAGGAGGGCCAGGGCCAGCTCGTCGATGTGGCGGCGCTCGGCCGCGGTCGCCGGGCGTTCGCGCAGCCGCTCGAAGCACTCGCCGAGGCTGCGCAGGAACATCGTGCTGCCATAGCCGTGGGTGACGGCGTTGGCCGCCTGGATGTCGTCGAGGACGGCGCGGATCTGCGCGCGCTCCAGGGTCGGGTGCGCCAGCCAGTCGAGGAAGTCCTCCACGACTCGCTCGAACAGCACGTTGTTCTCCCACAGCGTGTCGTCGGCGTCGAAGATGAGCACCTGCCCCTGGAGTCTCACCCGGTCCTCCCCCGAGAACGTCGTCATCGGCGGTCTTGGCCGCCTTCATCGTGCCTTCACCGTGTCCGGCGCACACGCTACCGCGCCCGCCGGGCCCGGCGCGTCCTGTTTTCCGCCGCGCCGGGGAGCCCGTGAGCTCATGCGGCCATCACACCCCCGAAGCCCTCCCCGGGGGGCTCGGGAGGGCTTCGAAGGTTGAGGGCTCAGGCCAGGGCGCTGCCGCTGCGCCATTCCTTGAACGACAGCTGCCAAAAGCCCCAGCCGTTGTTCCACTCCATCTCGCGGTTGGTGCCCTTGATGGTGATCACGTCGCCGCGCTGAACCTGGTTGTAGAACCATTTGGCCTGGTCGGGGCGGGCGTTGATGCATCCGTGGCTGACGTTCTGGCGCCCCTGGGCCCAGACGTTGTTCAGCGCGTGCACGTACTCGCCGCTGTTGGAGAACCGCACCGCGTGGTTGATCATCAGGTCGTAGTAGCCGGGGTCGCCCTTCTTGCGGCCCGGGGAGATCATGCGTTCGGGGTTGGCCTTGCCCATCGTCAGGTGGACGCCGCTGGTGGTGGTGTACTCGCGGGTGCTGGCGTTGCCGGCGCTGATCAGCATGGTCTGCACGACCTTGCCGTCCCGTTTGACGATCATCTTGTGCTTGCGGGTGTCGATGGTGGAGATCTGGGCCGCGCCGATCTGGATGACCTTGGTCATGTCCTTGACGCCGTACATGTCCTTGCCGCCCTGTACGCCTTTGAGGCGGGCGGTGAAGGTCACCTTCTGGTGGGGCTGCCAGAACTTCGCGGTCCGGTAGATCACGGTCGTGTCGTTGATCCACCGCCATGCGCCCTGGGCCGGCTTTTGTGAGGTGACCTTCAGGGCCTTCTCCACCCCGGCCTTGTTGGCGATCTGCTGGTTGAAGGTGACGATGATCGGCGCCCCCACGCCGACCTTCTCCCCCTTGATCGCCGGGGTCACGTCCGCCACCTCGAGCTCATGCTTGGGCTTGAGCGTCCTGAAGGAGCTGGCGGCGGTGGTGCCGTCGACCGCCCGCGCCGACACGGTGTAGTCGCTGGCCGGTTCCATGGGCGTGCTGGAGACCCACCTGGTGCGTTCGGCGTTGAAGTCGCCTTCCAGCACCCGGTCGCCGCTTTGCACAGTGACCTCCTCCAGCGCGCCGCTGGAGGCGGCGACGACGACCTTCTTGTCGGGGCGTACGGTCTTGCTGCCCTGGGCGGGGCTGATCTTTATCTCGGTCGCGGCCGGAGCGGTGGCGGCCACGGCGCCCGATCCGGCGCCGGGACCGGCGGGATCCTTCGGGCTCGACCCCGTGGAACAGGCGGTGACCAGCACCGTCGTGGTCGCCAAAGCCAGAGCGGCCACTGGCGTCCTGAGGCGTCGGTGTCCCATGGTCAGCACAATGTCTCTCCCCCACTACAGCAAACTGCTCTTAAAAACACTAATAGGAGATGCATGGTGACTCGGCATGGTTGCGATGGGTTTGGTAACGTTTCGGACTCTTCGTAAGGTCAGAAAAATGCCAACTGAGAGTCAGGTGACGGCAAAGTGCCCACGTCACCGGCCCTGACGTGAAAGCGCTGCTCCGGCGGGGTGGTCGGCCGCGGGTGCGGTTTCCAGTCGTAAACCCTCACGCGCCGGCCGCATCAACGGCCCTGTGGGGGGCATGGGCAGCAAAGGACCTTCCGGCCTCACGCACCGGTTCCCCGCCCCGTCCCGACGGCGCGGCGGGAAGATAGTCTGATCGATCCCTCTCCACACGGAAGCCCAGGGTGATGACAAGACCTCCCCCGTTGCGCGACCCCGTCCACGCACTCACCGCCGCGGCCGACCTCGACCGCGACACCGACACCGGTGAGCGCGATCTTTCGCGTCCACCGGGTGAAGAGGTGCTGCGCGCCATCGTGGAGGCCAGCGGCGAGGGGGTCGTGTTGTGCGGCGCCGACGGTGTCGTGGTGATGCTGAACGCCGCCGCGGCCGAGATGGCACCGGAGATCGCCGTGGGCCGCCTTCTGCGCCAGGGCCCGGCCGCGCCCCTGTTCGAGGGTGAGCACCCCGACGGTGAGAGCCGCGAGAGCGATCACGGGCGGCGCCGGATCCGGGTACGTCGCGAGGTCTTCGGCCTCAGCCACCGGGCCTGGTACCTGCGCGACGTCACCGCCGAGGCCGCCAGGACCGACGCGCTGCTGGCCGAGCGCCGGCGCACCGACTTCCTCATCGAGGCGGGCCGCAGGCTGTCGGCCTCGCTCAACATGCGCCGCTGCGCCCGCACCGCGATCGAGCTGGCCACCCCCTTCCTGGCCGATGCCGCCATGGTCGTGCTGCCGCCCTCGGGGCGCCGCCACGCCGGCTGGCTCCGCCTGACCAGCACCGACCGGTTCCTGCAGGAGGGCAACGTCGCCGTCGCCGACACCGCGCAGGTGCCCGGCCTGGCCGAGGCACTGGCGGGTTTCCCGCCCGTGCCCAGCCGCTGGCTGGATCCGGGGCAGGTGCCCGGCTGGCTGCTGCCCGACAGGTTCGGGGCGGCCGGGCACCTGCTGGTCACCCCGCTGCCCGGCAACGGGGTACCCGCCGGAGCGCTCGTGCTCGCCCGTCACGAAGACGGGCCGCCCTTCGACGAGGACGCCGAGACCCTGGTGCGGATCTTCGCCGCCCGGGCCGGGGCGGCCATCTCCGCCGCCGCCCTCTACCAGGAGCAAAGCGCCACCAACGCGATCCTCAGCAGCGACCTGCTGCCCCCGCCGCTGCCGGCGCTGGCCGGGGCGGAGCTGGCCGGATCGCTGCGCGCCGCCCGCCAGGCCGGGCTCATCGGCGGCGACTTCTACGACGTCTACCTGCCCGAGCCCGGCGAGTCCGGCGATCCGCTGGTGGTGCTGGGCGACGTCTGCGGCAAGGGCGCCCGCGCCGCCGTCCTGGCCGGGCACATCCGCCACTGCCTGCGCACACTGCTGCTGCTGGAAGAGCGCCCCGAGCATCTGGTCGCCCTGCTCAACCGCTCCCTGCGGGGCTCGCCCATACCCAACTCCTACGCCACCCTCGTGCTGGGCGCGCTCAGCGCCGCCCCGGGCGGGCACGTTCACGTGAACCTGGCGGTCGCCGGGCACCCGGCGCCGCTGATCCTGCGCCTGGACGGCACCGTGCAGGAGTGCGCGGCCCACGGACCCATGCTCGGCGCGTTCGCCGAGGCCGCCTTGGCCCCGGCCGGTGTCGACCTGGCCCCCGGCGAGGTGTGCCTGTTCTACAGCGACGGCATCACCGAGGCCTTCGGCGGCCCCACCGGCAGGGAGATGTACGGCGCCCAGCGGCTGAAGGCCGCCCTGGCCGGCTGCGCGGGCATGCCGGTCGCGGCACTGGTCGAGCGGCTGGAGCAGATCAGCACCGACTGGCTGGGCGGCGACGTCCAAGACGACCGGGCGCTGCTGGCGGTGCAGGCGAGGCCGGCTCGATGAGCACCCTGAGCACGACGGATACCCCGGGCGCGGCCGCGCCGCGGGGGGCGGGCCCGCACGAGGCCCTCGATCGATACCTGCAGCACATCGGGCGCGCCGACGAGTTCGCCGCCATCGACCTGGTGCTCGACCTGCTGGAGCAGGGCGTGGACGCCGAGCGGCTGCTGCTCGATCTCATCGCTCCCGCCCAGCGGCGCGTCGGCGAGCTGTGGGCGGCCAACGAGTGGTCCATCGCCCGCGAGCACGGCGCCACCGCCGTCAGCGAGCGCGCCGTGGCCGCGATCGCCGCCCGCGTCCGGCCCGAGCCCACCCGCGGGCGCCTCACCGTCGCCTGCGCCGACGGCGAGTACCACGCGCTGCCCACCCGCCTGCTGGCCGAGGTCTTGCGCCTGCGCGGCTGGCGGGTCGACTTCCTGGGCGCCAGCGTGCCGGGCCCGCACCTGATCACCCACCTGCACCAGAGCGGGCCCGACGCGGTCGCGCTGGGCTGCGCGCTGGCCACCCGGCTGCCCCGGGCGCACGCCACGCTCACCGCCTGCCAGGCCGTCGGCGTGCCGGTCATGGCCGGCGGAGCCGGCTTCGGCGCCGACGGCCGCTACGCCCGCCTGCTGGGCGCCGACGCCTGGGCGCCCAGCGCCGACGCCGCGGCCGACCTGCTGGAGCGCGGCGACCTGACCGGCCCGCCCCGCCAGGCCGCCGTGCCGGCCCATCTGGCCGACGAGGAGTACACCCACCTGACGCGCCGGCGCGCCGAGCTGCTCACCCGCGCCCTGCAGGCCCTGGCCCGCGCCTACCCGCCGATGGCGGCCTACGACCTGCACCAGGTCGACGCCACCGCCGCCGACCTGGGCCATCTGCTCGACTTCCTGGCCGCGGCCCTGTACATCGACGACGCGCAGCTGTTCACCGGCTTCATCGGCTGGACCGGTTCCGTGCTCGCGGCACGCGGCGTCCCCGCCGAGGCCGTGACGGTGGGATTGCGCGTTTTCCACGACGAGCTGCGAGACTTCCCCCGTGCCCGTCACATGCTGGTCCAGGCAGCCGAGGCGGCACCTGTCCCCGGCCCCGATCAGGAGACCTGACGTTTGATGTTCGACAAGACTCCGTTCCGTACCGAGGTGCGCACCACCGCTCCGGACACCACCCTGCTCGTCCTCAGCGGTGACCTCGACTACGACACGGCCCCTGAGCTCTTCGGTTTCGCGCGAGAGCTGCTGTCGGGACAGGTGCGCAACCTCGATCTGGACCTGTCGGGTCTGGAGTTCATCGACTCCTCGGGGGTGGCGGCGCTGATCAACGTCTACAACTCCGCGGGCGAGCACGACATCACCATGCGCATCGTCGCCCTCACCCCCTACCTGCGCCATCTGCTGCGGGTGACCGCCCTGGACCGGGTCTTTCGGCTTCCCCAGGAGCAGGAGTGAGCGCCGGCGGCCGCCACTAGAGCGCCGAAGGCTTTCGCGAAGACTTCGGCCGGCTTCGGCCAGCTTCGGTCGGCGCCGAAGTGGTGCCGGCCGATGATGGAGGCATGACGCCCACCATGACGCCGGGCGGCCCGGTGCCGCTGGCCGCGCTGGCCGCCCTGCTCGCCGACGCCACCCGCGCCACGTTCTGCCTGGCCCTGCTGGACGGGCGCGACTGGAGCGCCGGGGAGCTGGCCGCTCACGCCGGGGTCGCCGCCTCCACCGCCAGCGAGCACCTGTCGCGGCTCGTCGCCGGTGGGCTGCTGGCCGAACAGCGCCGGGGACGCCGGCGCTACGTGCGCCTGGCCGGGCCGCGGGTGGCCCAGCTCATCGAGGATCTGGCCTCCCACGCGGCCCACACCGGCCCCGGGGGCGCCGCCCGGCCCGCGACGCTGCGCGCCGTGAGCGCGGCCCGCGCACTGGCCGCGGCCCGCACCTGCTACGACCACCTGGCCGGGCGGCTCGGCGTGACGATCACCGACGCGCTCACCGCGCGCGGCCTGCTGCACCAGGACGCCGGGTTCGCGCTCAGCGACGAGGGATTGTCGTGGTTCGCCGTCGAGCTGGGGGCACCGCTACCCGGCGGCGGGCGCCGCCCACCGGCCCGGCCCTGCCTGGACTGGACCGAACGCCGCCCCCACCTGGCCGGCAGCGCCGGGGCCGTGCTGTGTGCGACCATGCTGGAGCGCGGCTGGGTCACCCGCATCGGCTCCGGGCGCGCCGTGGCCGTCACTCGCGCCGGGGGCGAGGCCCTGGAACGCCTGCTGGGCCTCACCGCCTGGGCGGGCGCCGCGGCGCCGCGGCCGCAGGAGATACTCAGCGAGCGCGCAGGCGGTGGGTGAGGCTGGTGTGGCGCCGCCCGGCGCCCCGGGTGCGTACCGCCTGGGCGAGCGCGCGGCGCGAGCCGACGATGACGACGAGCTTCTTGGCCCGGGTGATCGCGGTGTAGAGGAGGTTACGCTGCAGCATCATCCACGCGCTGGTCGACAGCGGGATGACCACCGCCGGGTACTCGCTGCCCTGGGAGCGGTGGATCGACACCGCGTAGGCGTGGGTCAGCTCGTCCAGCTCGTCGAAGGCGTACTCGACGTTCTCGTCCTCGTCGGTCAGCACGGTCAGCTTGTGCTCGTCGGGCCTGATGTCGACCACCGTGCCCACGGTGCCGTTGAACACCCCCGCCGCGCCTTTCTCATAGTTGTTGCGCAGCTGGGTGACCTTGTCGCCGACCCGGAAGACCCGCCCTCCGTAGCGGCGCTCGGGCATGCCCTCCCGAACGGGGGTGAGCGCCTCCTGCAGCGCGTTGTTGAGGTTGCCGGCCCCGGCCGGGCCCCGGTGCATCGGTGACAGGACCTGTACGTCGCGGCGCGGGTTGAGGCCGAACCGGCGCGGGATGCGGTTGGCGACCACGTCCACGGTCAGCGCCGCGATCTCCTCGGGCTCCTCGCAGGGAAACAGGAAGAAGTCCTTCATACCCTCCAGCGCCGGGGGCAGGCCGGTGTTGATGCGGTGGGCGTTGACGACCACCCCCGACTCCTGGGCCTGGCGGAAGATGTGGGTCAGCCGCACCCGGGGGATCTCCTGCTCGGCGGCGAGCAGGTCGCGCAGCACCTCGCCGGCGCCGACCGAGGGCAGCTGGTCGACGTCTCCGACGAAGAGCAGGTGCGTGCCCGGCGCCACGGCCTTGACCAGCTTGTTGGCCAGCAGCAGGTCCAGCATCGAGGCCTCGTCGACCACGACCAGGTCGGCGTCCAGGGGATTGTCGCGGTCGAAGGTGGCCTCCCCGCCGGGACGCAGCTGCAGCAGCCGGTGCACGGTGGTGGCCTCGTGGCCGGTCAGCTCCGCCAGGCGCTTGGCCGCCCTGCCGGTGGGCGCGGCCAAGATCACCTTGGCCTTCTTGGCGCGGGCCAGGGTGACGATGGAGCGCACGGTGAAGCTCTTGCCGCAGCCGGGGCCACCGGTCAGCACCGCGACCTTCTCGGTCAGCGCCAGCCGTACCGACTGGGCCTGCTCCTCGGCGAGATCGGCGCCGGTCTTGGTACGCAGCCACCTCAGCGCCGCGTCCCAGTCGACGCCGGCGAAGGCGCTCAGCCGATCGTGCTCGCAGGCCAGCAGGGAACGCAGCGCGCCGGCCAGGGACAGCTCGGCGCGGTGGAAGGGCACCAGGTAGACCGCGGGGACGCCGGTGTCACCGACCGGGACCTCCTCGCGGACCACGCCCTCCTCGGCGACCAGCTCCTCCAGGCAGCGGGCGGTGAGTTCGGCGGGAACCTCCAAGATCTTCACCGCGTCGCCGATGAGGTTGGGCGCCGGCAGGTAGCAGTGGCCGTCGTCGGCGGCCTGCGACAGGGTGTAGCGCAGACCCGCCTTGACGCGCTCGGGGCTGTCGTGCGGGATGCCCACGGCCTGGGCGATGGTGTCGGCGGTCTTGAAACCGATGCCCCACACGTCGTCGGCCAGCCGGTAGGGCTCGCTTTTGACGACGGTGATGGACTTGTCGCCGTACTGCTTGAAGATGCGGACCGCGATGGAGGTGGACACGCCGACCCCCTGCAGAAAGATCATCACCTCTTTGATGATCTTCTGTTCCTCCCAGGCGACGCCGATCATCTTGGTCCGCTTGGGGCCGAGCCCGGGAACCTCCACCAGCCGCTCGGGGGTGGTCTCGATGACCTCCAGGGTGTCGACGCCGAAGTGGTCGACGATCCGCTCGGCCATCTTCGGCCCGATGCCCTTGATCAGCCCGGAGCCCAGATAGCGGCGGATGCCCTGGATGGTGGCGGGCAGCACGGTGGCGTAGGACCACACCTCGAACTGCTTGCCGTACTTGGGGTGGGAGGCCCAGCGCCCGGTCAGCCGCAGCGACTCGCCCGGCTGGGCGCCCAGCAGCGGCCCGACCACGGTCAGCAGATCGGCACCGGAGCGGTCGGTGGCCACCCGGGCGATGGTGTAGCCCGTCTCCTCGTTGGCGTAGGTGATGCGCTCGAGCACGGCCGAGATCGATACGCCCGCGACTGCCCGTTGCTCCGGCTGCACGCCACCTCCTTCGCGCTGGATCGGCTGGATCCGCTCGCGCAAGTGTAGGGCAGCCTTCGCGGCCTGTTTCCCCGTCCTGACAGGGCCGCGCGAGGCCGGCCGGGAGGAAGCGGTCGGGGGCCGCCGGATCCACGGGAGAGGCCGGTGAAGCACGGGGGCGGGGTTTCGCGGGTTTCGGCAGGCTCGTCCGGGGGCGGGCGGGGTGGTTTGCCCGCCGATCCCCGACACGCCGGTGGCGGGCCGCGCCTTTCACGTGCGCGCCGTCGCGACGTGTGATGAAGTCTTCGCGATCTGTGACGACCTGGTCGCCGAACAGGCCTGCGCCCTGGCAGCAGGCCGCGAAGGAGAGGCACATGCGAAGGACACTCGTCGCCGCCGTGGTGGCGCTGAGCACGGTGGCGGGCCCTGCGACAGGAGGTGCGACAGGAGCTGCGACAGGCCCTGCCGCAGGCCGTGCGCCAGACACTGTGACGGGCGCTGTGACCGGCGCTGTGACCGGCGCTGCGTCGGGGACGGCCAGGCGCGGCCTCGACGTCATCGGGCTGACCGCCGACCGGCGTCTGGTGGGGTTCGAGATCCGCTCCCCCGGCCGTACCCGCGACCTTGGCAGGGTCCGCGGGCTCGTCGGCGACACCGCCCTGGTCGGCGTCGACTACCGGGTGCGCGACGGCAGGCTGTACGGCGTGGGTGACCAGGGCGGCGTCTACACGCTCAGCGGGCGGGCCAGGGCGGTCAAGGTCTCGCAGCTGAGCGTGCCGCTGAGCGGCGCCGACTTCGGCGTCGACTTCGACCCCGCCACCGACCGGCTGCGGGTGATCAGCGATACCGGGCAGAATCTGCGCCACAACCTCGACGATCCGCGGGGCGTTCCGGCGGCGGGGCAGACCGTGGCCGACGATCCGCTGACCCGCCCGCGGCCCGGGCCCGGGGCCGGCGCGCTCACCGCCTCGCAGGCCGGTTCCCCCAGCGGCCCGTCCCTGCCGCCGGCCGTCGCCGCAGTGGCCGCGACCGGCGTCTCGGGCGCCGGATACACCAACAACGACCTCAGCCCGGCCACCGCCGCGACGCTCTTCGTCGTGGACACCACGGCCGCCCGGGTGTTGCTGCAGTCCCCCGCCAACACGGGCGTGCTGGTGGCCATCGGCAACCTGCGGGTGGCCGCGACCGGCGCGGCGGGCTTGGACGTCCACAGCTCCCTGCGCAACGGCGTCACCGTCTCCAACAGCGCCTTCGCCGCGCTGAGGGTCGGCGGGCGCTACGGGTTCTACGGCATCAACCTGCTCACCGGCGCCGTCAACTACAACTACGGCCTCTTTCCCGCCGACCGGCAGGTGTTCGACATCGCCATCCGGCCCGACCGTGGCTGACAGACGCGCTGAGAGGCGCTGAGAGGCGCTCGTCCGACGGCCCGCTCGGGCCCGGCGAGCGCTACGGTCTGGGTTGCGGGGAACGTCCGAGCACACCGATCCGCAGGTCCGCGAGCTCATTCGCCGCGGTCGGAGCGCGCTGGGCGGGGAAGGGTTCGCCACGGCGTACGCGAAAGGCGGGGGGCCGGACGCGAAGACGGCCGTGACCGCGGCCGGCCCGGCCTCGGGGGTGTCCGGCACTGCGCGCGGGCAGTTCGATCACCGGAGCCGTCCGCGCCGCTGTGACCATTGGATATCTCGCTCAGCGCCCCCTTCTGCCGCCCTCGGTTGCCGCCCGTTGTACGGTCATCTGTGACTTCATATCCCCTTTCCTCCCGTCGGCGAGGCTGATGCCCTCCCTCGACGTCGTCCAGTGGGTGGTCCTGCTGGCCGCCCTGTTCCTGGTGGGCTTCTCCAAGACCGGTGTCTCCGGTACCGGGATGGTGGCGATCGCCCTGTTCGCGCTCGTGCTGCCGACCAAGCAGTCCACGGGCACACTGTTGCCGCTTCTGCTCGTCGGAGACCTGGTCGCGGTGGCCTCCTACCGGCGTCACGCCGACTGGCCGAGGCTGATCAGGCTGTTCCCATGGGTCGCCCTGGGCGTGGTCGCCGGGGCGGTGGTGGTGCACTGGGTCGACGACACGCAGATGAGACGGCTCATCGGGGCGATCCTGCTGGTGATCATCGCGGTGCACCTGTGGAACCGGCGCCGGGCGCCGCAGGACTCACTCGCCCACCGCCGCCCGGTGGCCGCCCTGACGGGCGTCTTCGCGGGTTTCGCCACCATGACGGCGAACGCGGCCGGCCCCATCATGGCCGTCTACCTTCTGGCGGCGGGCCTGCCGATGCTGGGCTTCTTGGGCACCAGCGCCTGGTTCTTCCTGACGATCAACGCCTTCAAGATGCCCTTCAGCGTCGCGCTGGGCCTCATCACCCCCTCCGGCCTCGTCTTCGCCGCGCTGGGCACCCCGGCGGTCCTGGCCGGGGCCGCGGCCGGGCGCGCGGTCATCAGCCGCATCGACCGCACCCTCTTCGAGTGGATCACGCTGGGGCTCACGCTGCTGGCCGCGGTACGCCTACTGCTGTGAGACGGTGTCGGCTTCGAGCCGGGCGAGGAAGTGGCCGAAGCCGCCCGGCGCCCGCGGGTCGCGGCGCGCCGAGGTCACCACACTCACCCCGGTGGTGCGCAGGACCCGCCGACCGGCCGCCTCCAGGGCACCGACCAGGGCCTGGTCCTCACCGGTCGCCACCGGGCCGAACCCGCCGACGGCCAGGTAGGCGGCGGCGGTGACGCCGAGGTTGGCGCCGTGCACGTGCGGATGCCACCGCGCGCCGTCGCCCCTCTTCGCGCCGGCGGCGTTCTTGCCGCTCGTCGGTGTCGTGCTCTCGCGCGTCAGGCTCGTCTGCGTCGCGGCGTACCTTTGGGCGTAGGCGAGGTGGAAGGGCGGCGGGTAGCCGGACCAGTCGGTGACCGTCACGGTGCCGACGACGGCCTCCCAGCCCTGGGCGGCGTGCCTGAGCTGGCGGCTGAGCCAGCAGGGCGGGACCAGGGTGTCGGCGTCGGTGGTGGCGACCCAGACGGTGGCCGGATCCAGGGCGCGGTGCACGTCACCGGGCCTGGCCCAGTGCCAGGCCCAGATCGGGTGGAAGTAGGGGCGCAGCCCCGCCGCGGCCGCGGCCCTGCCGGCTGCCTCGTGGTCGGAGTGCGCGTCCGCCTCCCACGGGGCCAGGCACACCTGGAAGCCGGCCGAGGCCTCCTTCAGCGCCTGGGTGAGTTCGGCCTCGCGGGCCGCGAGGCCGGTGTCCGGCATGCCCAGCCGCACGCCCGAGGCCGCCAGCAGTGACAGCAGCCCGCCCAGGCCCAGCACCTCGTCGTCGGGGTGGGCGGCGACCACCACCGCGCTGCGCCAGTTGTCGTAGGCGATCGCCGGGAGCGCGCCGAGTCCCGGCCAGGCGCGCCACTCGGACTCGGAGGTGCCCGGGGCGTCGATGGGATCGGGGGAAAGATCGCCCCGAACATCCCGCTCGGCGCCGTCGGTTCGTTCGGCGCTCACCATCCGGCTCCCTGCTCGGCGACGATCGCTCCCAGCGCGGCGAGGTCGCGTTCGGCGTGATGCTGGCGCAGGTAGACCGTGAGGTCGGCGACCCGGCGCCCGTGCGCGGCGTCGTGGCCGAGCGGCCCGGCGCCCAGCGCTCTGCCCACCCGTCCCATGACGTCGGTGGCCACGGCCTCCACCAGCGTCTTGAGGCGCAGGGAGCGCGTCCTGCCCGCGTTCTTGAGGTCGCGGGGGTCGGCGTCGATCTCGTCGGCCGCCTCCTCCAGGGCGGCCTTCGCGGTCCGCAGCGCCACGTCGACCGCGCCCAGGTGGGCCAGGGCGTGCGGGCCGACCTCCCGCTCGGCCGCGGCGGCCAGCAACGTCTCGGCCACGCCTTTGGCCCCTCCGTATCAGCACGCGGCGACGCCCGCGCCTCCCTGGTGGAAACCGGGCCTTCTCACATACCCCTCCACCGGCACCGGGCAGCGGAAGCTCCAGCCGTCCCGACTCCACCTCGGCGACGAATCCTCTTTCCACCTCGGCGCGCCAGGCAGCGCCATCCTGCCGTTCCCCGTCCATGAACCCGGCCCTACCTTGCCGGAAGCGTTCATATCATTCCTGGTGAAAGGGCCTGTTCTGCCTCGGCGTGATCGACGTCGTCCACGAAACCGGATCACCGCATCGGGGCGGTGGTCGCTGAGCGCCCAGCGGTCGGGCGACGAGGAGCCCTTCATCACCGGTGGCCGGCGTGGGCCCGCGCGACGGCCGCCGTTCGCCGAAAATCATGACTCGGGATCGTGTGCGAGCACCGACCGGCCGCCGTCGACGGGCACGGTCGCGCCGGTGATGAAGCCGGCGTCGGCCGAGAGCAGGTAGACGATCGCGGCCGCGACCTCCGCGGAGCGCGCCACCCTGCCCAGCGGGTGCAACAGCGCCATCTCCCGCTGGATGCGGGCGGCCGCCGCGGATCCCCGGGAGGCGAGGAAGCGCGCGTAGCGTTCGGTGTCCACCGAACCCGGCGCCACGACGTTGACGCGGATGCCGAGCGGCCCGTACTCGACCGCGAGCGCACGGGTCATCCCCTCGACGGCCGCCTTGGCCGTCACGTACGGCAGGCAGCCGGGGACCGCCCGGCGCGCCTGGTGTGAGGAGAGGTTGACGATCGCCCCCGGCGTGCGGGCCGCGAGAAAGCGGCGGATCGCGGTGGCGCAGCCGACGACGGCGGTGTCGAGGTTGGCCGCGATGAGCTCCAGCACCTGTGCGGTCGTGGCCGAGTGCAGGGAGGCGTCCCCGAACACGGCGGCGTTGTTGACCCAACCGGCGAGGGTGCCCGCGGCCTGCGCGGCGTCGGCGGCTCGCCGCGCCACGGTCTCGTCGGCCGCGTCACCGACCACACCCACCAGGCGTGCGCCGGCGAAATGGCCCTCCAGCCAGGTCAGGGCCGCCGGATCGCGCTCGACGGCGACCACGGTGGCGCCCTCGCCGAGCAGGCGCTCGACGACGGCCCTGCCGATGCCGCGGCCCCCTCCCGTCACCACGTACGAACGGCTCATGCCCTCTCCTTTGTCGTCGATGCGCTTGCTCGCCAAGACCCTCAACATCACGCGGACCTGTCCTGCGCCGCCCGGGCACCGGCCGCGCATCCGTTTCCTCACATGAGACGGGGTCGTCGGCGAAAATGTCAAATGCTTCTATCGAAGCACTTCGACGCCTTCGGATGCTTGATACGATTCCTGCCGACGGTGAGAGCGCGTCTTACGGAAGGAGCGACTCGTGGCGGCCAGAACGACCATCTACGACGTCGCCACCGCGGCGGGCGTCAGCATCTCCACCGTCTCACTCGCCCTCAACTCCCCGGCGCGGGTCAGCCAGGAGACCAGGCGCAAGGTCCTCCAGGCCGCGGACGCGCTCGGCTTCGTGCCCAAGCAGGACGCGATCGCCAAGGCGCGGCGCGGCGTGGGGCGCATCGGCGTCATCGCGCCGTTCACCTCCTATCCGTCGGTCGCCCGGCGCCTGAACGGCATCCTGCGGGCCGTGGGCCACCGGCCCCTGGAAACCGTCCTGTTCGACCAGGAGTCGGCCGCGCAGAGCTCCTCCCCCCTGCTCGCCAGCCTGCCCATCACCGGACGTCTGGACGGGCTCATCGTCGTCAGTCTCACCCTGGACGAAGCGGTGGCCGACCGCCTGAGCGGTATGCGGCTGCCGACGGTGCTGATAGACGTCCGCCACCCCCGCTTCGACTCCGTGCACACCGACGACAGCACCGGCGGCCGGCTGGTGGCCGAACACCTGATCAGCCGTGGTCACCGACGGTTCGGCTTCCTCGGCGAGACGCAGAGATCCAGCCTGTACCTCTCGCCGTCACAGCAGCGCCTTGCCGGCTACCGCTCGGCCCTGGCCGAAGCGGGCCACCTTCTCCTCGACGGCGACGTGCGGCTGGCCGGACACGGCGTCGCACCGGCCCGTGCCGCCGCCAAGGAGCTGTTGTCGGCGCCGGATCGCCCTTCGGCCGTCTTCGCCGCCGACGACACCCTCGCGGCGGGAACGCTGAGGGCCGCCCGCGACCTCGGTCTCACCGTCCCCGAGGACCTGGCGGTGGTCGGCTTCGACGACAGCGACCTGGCCGAGGCCCTGGAACTCACCACCGTGCGTCAGCCCTTGGAGGAGTCCGGCCGTGCCGCGATGGAACTTCTCATCCAACGCCTCGACCAGCCCGGCGCCGCCCGCGAGATGGCGCTGCGGCTGCAGCTGATCCTCCGTGACACGAGCTGACCCCCCCAAGCCGCCCTCAGGCGTCGAGGGCCTGCAGATAGGCGTCCAGGCCGGCGGCGCCCTTGAGCATGGCGCGGCCCCGGGCCGACAGGCGGGCGCGCCAGTCGCGCAGAGTCGACTCCAGCGGGGCGACGCCTCCGGCGGAGCGGACCTGGGCGATCAGCGGGGCGATCTGCTCCAGCAGGTAGCCGCCCCGCCGCAGCTGGTGGACCAGCCGGACGTCGCGCACGTCGGCCGGGCTGTAGACCCGGTAGCCCGTCCGCGCGTCACGGCGCGGCTTGACCAGGCCGGCGTTCTCCCATTTGCGCAAGGTGGCGGGGCGGATGCCGAGCCTCCTGGCCAGGGGGCCGATGAAGGTGTCGCCGTGCTCCGGCGGCACAGGCGCCAGGTCACCCAGGGCCGCCTCGACGGCCTGCAGGGTGCGGCGGTCCTCCAGGAGCTGGCCGTGGCTGTCGTCGATGACCCGCAGCGCCTCCTCGGTGGCACCCCGGTTGACCGCCCGCATGATCGACGTGGCCCGCTGGTGGCCGTGCCCGCGCACCAGGGCGAGGAACGCGCGCAGGGCTTGGGCGTGCAACGGCGTGTAGGTGCGATAGCCGTGGACGCTGCGTCCGGCGGCGGGCAGGATGCCGGCCTCCTCGTAGTTTCTGATCGCCTGGGTGGACAGACCGTGCTCTCGCGCCAGGTCCACCGGCCTCATGAATACACCATCGTTTGAAGGTCCATCGCGACAACAGCGGGTAATTCCCGCAAAAGTTTACACCGAGTGTTCAACGATACCGTTTAAGGTATGGATATCAAGGACACGGCCCGGCCGCTCGACGGCGCGGGCGTCTCGGCGTTCCTGCGCTCGCTCGCCGCCCAGCCCCTGCTGCTCGGCCTGGGCGAGGCCAGGCACTTCGTGGGGGAGCTGGGCGAGCTGCGCAACGAGATCTTCCGGCATCTGGCCGAGCACGAGGGATATCGGTCGTTCGCCATCGAGAGCGACTGCCTTAAGGGCCTTGTGGTGGACGACTACGTCACCACGGGCGCGGGCATGCTCGACGACGTCATGGAACGCGGCTTCAGCCACAACTTCGGCGCCTTCGCGGCCAACCGCGAACTCGTGCGCTGGATGCGCGCCCACAACGAGCAGCACGAGGAAAAGCTTCGGTTCTTCGGCTTCGACGGCCCGCTGGAGTACTGGGCCGAGAGCCCGCGCCAGGCGCTCAGCGCCCTGTACGCCCTCCTGGAGGGCCCGCTCCCCTGCAGCGTGGAAACCCTGGAGGCGCTGCTGGGCCCGGACGAGCGGTGGACGAACGAGGCCACGGTGATGGACCCGTCCCAGTCGATCGGCCAGTCCGCCGACGCCCGGCGGCTGCGGCTGCTCGCCGACGACCTGGTGGCGCTGCTCGACATCCAGGCACCCGGGCTGAGCCGGCACGACAGGGAACGGGCGGCGCTGTACGGGCGCACCGCCGTCGGCCTGCTGCGCTACCACCACTGGATGGCCGACACCTCCCCGGCCCGGATAGCCAGGCTGTCGGGTCTGCGGGATGCGATGATGGCCGCCAACCTGCGCGCCGTCGCCGAGAGTGGCCCGGCCCTGGTCTTCGCCCACAACCTTCACCTGCAGCGCGACAAGAGCCTCATGTCGCTCGGCGACCAGCAGCTGGAGTGGTGGAGCGCGGGGGCGATCACCGAGGCGCACCTGGGCGACCGGTACGCCTTCCTGGCCTCGGCCTTCGGCGCGTTCGGCGACGACACCCCGCCCCCGGACACCGTCGAGGGCATCTTGTCCGAGCTCCCGTGGGACCACTCTCTCATCGACGCCCGCAGCCTGGCCGAGACCCTCACGAAGCCCGTCCCGCGCGTCTCCCCCGATTTCGCCTATTTCCCGCTGGACCCTGCCCGGCTCGGCAGAATCGACGGCGTCGTCTTCCTCAAACAGACCGTCACGCCGGACGACAGGGAATGGAAGCGCTGACCCGGCGGCGCCTGATACGGCCTGTCAGTAAGGATCTTGTTATCTGGTACACGCGACAGTTCTGATCGATCAGAACCCAAACTCTGTCCGGTTCCCTGCCGTGATCGTCGCAGGTCAAAGTCCTGATGACAGCGTGTACGCCAATGCGGCCACAGACCCCGCCTCGCTGCCCCAGCCGAAACCGAGCTCTGGCCGCTCGACGCACAAACCCTGCGGGACCTGGGACGACGGCGTCGGAATGTACTTCATTGCAGCACTCTTACCGACAGACCGAGTATGGCCGACGCTTGCCACCGGTCAAGTCCGCGCCCTGGCTGACGCTCGGTCGGCGGACTGGACAGTCGGCCGAGCGCCGGCCGGACAGGCCCTCGGGGGACGAGCCGGGGACCGGGGGACGGACGTGGGGCGTCCCGCGATCGCCGGCAACATCACGTCCCGGGCCAGGTCCGGCGCCAGGGATCGACGGTCATGGCCTTCACCCGATCCGCTGCAGGGCACGCTCACGGCGTACCGCCACCGTCGAGCCGGATTCCCCGCGTGCCATCCGCCGCAGCACGACCGGCGCCATGAACAGGCCGAGCAGCGCCCAGGCGCCCAGCACTCCGGCGGTCTCCAGGTGTCGCCAGGACGCGCCGATCTCGACGGCGACTGCCGCGTCCGGCAGCAGGGCTGAGCGCATGCCGAGCCCCATCCAGTAGATGGGGAAGATCTGAGCGATCCACTGCAGCCACTCGGGCAGTGCGGTGATCGGGTAGAAGATGCCGGAGATGCCGATCACGGCGAGGAATGGCAGCTGGACCAGCCCTTGGGCGCGGGCGGTGGTGAACATCGAGCCCAGGACCGCGCCGATGGGCAGGGTCGCGAGCAGGCCGAGCGCCAGTACCCAGGCCAGACCGGGCCAGGATTCCGGGCCGATCCGCAGGCCCTCGACGAGGAGCACGGCGGGCACGAGGAAGATCACCAGGTCGGCGAGCAGGCCGCCGGACACCGAGATCACCTTGCCGATCAGGTAGGCGGGCATCCCGTGCGGGGTCGCCTTGGCACGCAGCAGCGTGCCGTCCTCGCGGTCGGCGGTGAGCTGCTGGCTCATGCCGATCATGCCGGTCGCGGCGTTCATGCCGAGGATGCCGGGTAAGGCCACGGCGCCGAGCAGGAGAGCGCCGACCGGCAGGTCCCGGATGAAGAACAGCGTGGCCACCATCAGGGCGGGCCACAGGAAGTGGGAGAACAGCTCGGCGCCGTTGGTGAACGACTGCCGCAGCTCGATCAGGCCCCGGGACCAGCCCGCGCGCAGTACGGTCGCGTTCATCGGGCCACCTCCTCGGCCTCGCGCACCAGTGCCAGGTACGTCTGCTCCAGCGAGGCCCGGTGAACCTCCAGCTCCTGGACGTCGTCGCTGTAGCGGGCGAACAGCTCGCGGGCGAACGCGGTCGAGTCGGGCGGCCGCTCGACGTACCGCCGCCCATCGCGCACCCAGCGCACCTCGTCCTCGCCGGCGATCCGCCGTGCCAGCTCGGCGGCGGTGCCGTCGGCGACGATCCGGCCGCCGTTCAGTACGAGGATGCGGTCGGCCAGCTTCTCGGCCTCGTCCAGGTCGTGGGTGGTGAGCAGGACGGTGGTCTCGCGGGCATCGGCCAGGTCGCGCACGAGAGCATGGAAGTCGGACCTGGCCTGCGGGTCGAAGCCGGTGGTCGGCTCGTCGAGGAACAGCACCTCGGGGCGCCCCACGAGGCCGATCGCCACGTCGAGCCTGCGCCGCTGGCCGCCCGACGGTGTCTTGAGCTTCTTGCCGGCGTGCTCGGTCAGGCCGACTTTCTCGATCAGCTCGTCGGGGTCCCAGGGCCGCGAGATCCCGGGGACGGCGTAGGGGGCGTAGTAGGTGCCGAGGTGGGCGAGGAACTCGCGTACCCGCCATTTGCCGTGGTCGCGCCAGGACTGCAGCACGATCCCGAGCCTGGCCCGCCACTGCTCGTCGCCGTGCGCGGGATCGGCGCCGAGCACCGAGACCCGGCCCTGCGACCGGACGCGGAAGCCCTCCAGTATCTCGATCGTGGTGGTCTTGCCCGCGCCGTTCGGCCCCAGCAAGGCCAGAACCTCGCCGTGGCGGGCCTGGAACGTGACGTCGTGCAGGACGTCGAGCGAACCGTAGCGCATGCGCAGCCCGTCGACGTTGAGCACGATGTCGTTGCTCTTCGTCATGAGATGACCTCTCTTCGTGATCGGATGCCCTCGTGTCGGAGCACATGCCGGCGCAAGCCCGGCACGAGGGCATGGCGCATCGCGGCCCGAACCGGGCCGGAGCGTGGGGACAGGGGTGCTGGTTACCAGTTTTCGCGCGCGAGCGTCTCCTGGAGGAGATCCATCAGGCCGGCCCGGTCGAGGCCGGCCAGGGCGAGCGCGCGCGGCACGGTACCGACGTCGGCGCTCAGGACGCCGAGCAGCAGATGGGCAGGACGCAGGTCCTTCTTGCCCTTGGCGGCGGCGAAGCCGCGTTCGAGCGCGAGCCGGGCGGAGGCGCCGGGCTTCGGATGATCCTTGGGGTCGCAGAAGGGTTTCGGAAGGTCGTAGGAGGCGAGGGACACCCCGACCGCGTTGAGGCTGTGCTCGAACTCCCGGTCCAGCGCGTCCCTGATGGCCTGCCGCCCGAGCCCCGCCGCCGTCAGCACGCGGTGCGCGGCGGTGCCCTCGACGGCGGCGATGGCCAGCAGGAGGTGGTGGGCCTCGGTGGTGGCGGAGTTTTCCTCCCGCGCCTCGGCCGCTCCCCGCACGATGATGTCATTGATGTAGTGGTCGATCGTGCTCACTGTCGTCTCCTCAGCGTCACGCCGGCGGCGATGAGCCGCTTGGCGTGCTTCTTGTGGACCGCCTGGCGGGTGACGCCGAGCGCCTCGGCGACCTCCGGCCAGCCCCACCCGGCGCGCATGGCCTGCTCCACGGCGGCGTCCTCGAGCTGGTCGGCCAGGCGCCGCAGCGCTGCGACCGCCGCGAGCGCGTCGGCGGGATCCTGGGGTACGGGTACGTCTTCTGCCGGCATGCAAGCAACCTTAGTTGACTATTCTGAGGATAGTCAACTAAGGTTGCTTGCATGCCGCTGCCCGTACGAGGGTGAAGTCGAGATCCGGCGGGTAGTGCTCGAGCCCAGCCGAGTACGCCGTGCCGAGTCCGGAACACGAGGACTACCTGCGGACGCAGATCGCGCACCGATTAGGTTTCCGCGCCGTGCCCGTCTGTACGTGTGAGATCGACTCACGAGAGGCTGGCACGATGCGGAAACTGATCTTCGGCATGAACCTGAACCTGATGGAGAGGCGGACGTTTCCCGGCGGCGTGGTGCTGACCCGATACGAGACGAGGCGATGAGCGCGGGCCAGATGCTCGGCTCGTGAGGCCAGGTCGAAATCCTTCCTGGCGTGCTCACCGTGACCCTCGGCCACGAGGGAACCTTCCCCGGGCCCTTCCCTTGCTTTGCGAGTGAGCTGTTGACCGACTTGCTGGAGATGAGGACGACGGCGTCGTTGATCGTGACGATGTTCTTTCGGGAATGAAGATGCCCCGCCGACAACGCCGGCGGGGCGGTGGTGTTCGCGTTGTCGCGTTGGTGTTCAGCTGGTCGGGGTGCTCATTTCGCGGTGACTTCGGTGACGGCGGCCCGTGCGCTGGACTCGTCGACGATGGGGACTCGTCTGATTACAGTGTCGGGGGCAGGCCCAGCCATGGTTTGTCGGTGGCGTCGAATCCGGTGAGCTCGGCGATCTTCCCGTCGACGATGTGCAGGACCGCGATGGTGAACAGCCGGTACTCCGGGTCGTCGGGGGTGCGGAGGTACAGCGCGGCGGCAGGCATGCGGTTGACCGTCGTGGTGATACAGCGCCAGTCGTCGTAGCCGCGCTGGAAGAGCCCATTGGAGACCCAGCCGTCCACCGCGTCCTTGGCCGTCATGATCAAGATGCCCGGCTCGGGCGGCATCGCGAAGCGCAGGTCGTAGCGCAGCAGGGACACCAGCCCGTCGAGGTCGTTGCGCTCATGGGCGTCGATATACGACTTCACCACGCCGCGCTCGTCATTCGACAGCTCTTGGGTGGGGCTCCGCCAGTCGAGGCGGCGGTCGGGCAGCTGCTCGCGCATCGTCACACGGGCCCGCTGCAGTGCGCTGGTCACCGATGCGACGGTCAGCTCGAGGGTGTCGGCGGCTTTCGACGCCGGCCAGCCGAGGACGTCGCGCAGGATGAACACCGCCCGCTGCCGCGGCGGCAGGTGCTGGACGGCGACGATGAACGCCAGCTCGATCGTCTCCCGCGCCACTACCGATTCCTGCGGGTCCTCCGGAAGCATCCGGTCCGGGTAGGGCTGCAGGTAGCGCACTTCCGAGTCCGCGCCCGGCAGCTCGGCAGGCACGGGTGTGCGGTCGTTGCGCTTGTCCAGGAAGTCGAGGCAGGCGTTCGTCGCGATCCGGTACAGCCAGGTCCGCAGGGCCGCGTGGCCCTTGAACGACTCCCGCTTGTTCCACGCTCGCAGGAACGTCTCCTGCGTCATGTCCTGGGCATCCTCGTAGTTCGCGAGCATCCGGTAGCAGTGCACCTGCAGCTCACGCCGGTGGCGCTCGGTCAGGAGCGCGAACCGCGCGGTATCCTCCGCGCGGACCGCCGCGATGAACGTGGCCTCGTCGGCGCCCAGCCGTCTGGCGTCGGTCATGGTCATCAATCCTTCCACCGGTGCGAGGGCTTACAGAACTGACGACGTGGCGGAGGATTTCTGATCGGTGAAGCCGCTGACATCGGGCCGTTCGCCAGGCGGATGGGTCGGGGTCGATCCAGGAAACGTGCTCCGGGTCGAGTACACCCTCGATGTCGAGGTGGGGCCAGCACGGCTAAGCGTTGTTTTTCGGCGCCCGCTATTTAGGGGCGGCAAAGGCACCCAGCGCCGACTAGACGGCATCGAGGCCCGGCGCGGTACCTGGACACCCGGCGCCGACGAACTCGCAAACCGCATGACCGCCCGGTGATCGTGCCGCCTGGACGGTCGGATCATCGCTGGTCAGCACCATATCCGCCCGATTTTCGGCGAGTACTACGGGGACCCCGGCACCGCGCCACCCGGTGGCAACTTTTTTGCGTGTCACGCATATTTGCGTGACGCGCAACTAGTGCTAGTGTGGCGGTATGACGGGGCTGCGAGAGCGCAAGAAGGCCGAGACGCGGGCGGCGCTCGGCTGGGCCGCGATCCACCTCACCGTGGAGCGTGGCTACGACAACGTCCGCGTCGAGGACATCGCCGAGGCGGCCGGTGTCTCCCCGCGCACCTTCAACAACTACTTCTCCAGCAAGGCCGAGGCGATCGCCTCCCGCCACCTCGACCGCAGCCTGCGCACCGCCGCCGCGTTGCGCGAACGCCCCGCCGATGAGCCGCTGTGGGCTGCGCTCACCGGGGCCGCGCTGGAGCAGTTCACGCGCGGCCCCGAGGTCGAGGCGATGCCCTCCCCCGCACACACCCAGTGGGTGACCGGCGTACGCACCATGCTCGCCGAGCCCGCGCTGCAGGGCGAGCGACTGCGCGCGGTCGCGATCGCCGAGGCCGAGCTGGCCGCCGCGGTCGCCGAGCGCACCGGCACCGACCTCGCCACCGACATGTATCCGAGGCTCGTCGCGGCCGCGGCCAGCGCCGCCATCGCCGTCGCCATGCGGCACTATCTCGACAGCGCCGACCCGCCCACCCCGATCGAGCGCCTCATCACCGACGCCTTCACCCAGGTCGCCGCCGGCCTCCCGGCGCCGCTCCGCTAAAGCCCACACTCCTCACCCACCTCCCCAGCCGCGTCACACCCCCGCGGCGGGCCGGCCGCGTGCCGCGCCTGCCGTGGCGATGACGCACGCCCAGAAAGGAACACGATCATGATCGATGTCCTCATCGCCGGAGCCGGCCCCAACGGCCTCATGCTCGCCTGCGAACTGGCCCTCGCCGGCGTCCACCCCGTCGTCCTCGAACGCCACGCCGCGCCCACCGGCGAGTCCCGCGCCAACGGCCTCGTCGGGCAGGTCGTCCGCCTGCTCGACCGGCGCGGCCTCTACGCGCGGCTCAGCGGCGAGAGCACTCCGCCGTTACCCCAGCCGGCCTTCACCTTCGGCGCGTTCCCGCTCGATCTCACGATGCTCGCGCAGAACCCGCACTACGTGCTCGGCGTGCCGCAAGCCCAGCTCGAGGCCGCCCTCGCCACCCGGGCCGCCGAGCTCGGAGTCGACCTGCGCCGCGGTCACGAGGTCGTCGACCTGTGCCAACACCCCGACACGGTCGAGGTTCGCCTTGCTGACGGCAGGCGGCTCACCTCCCGTTTCCTCGTCGGCGCCGACGGCGGCCGCAGCACGGTGCGCCGCCTGGCCGGCATCGACTTCCCCGGCCTCACCAACGACCGGTCGATCTCCCGCACCGCCACCGTGACCGTCCCAGACTCCTTCCTCGACCCCGAGACCGGCGGCCTGCGGGTCCCCGGCTACGGTGTCGTCCCGCCGTTCCAGCACACCCGCACCGCGCGCGGCCTCATCGCCTGGGCCCCGTTCCCCGGCCGCCCGGCGATCCTGAGCACGCATGAGTGGCCCGACGCGCCGGCGAGCGAGGAGACCCCGATGAACCTGGCGGAGCTACGCGCCAGCGTCGCCCGGGTGCTCGGCGCCGACATCCCCATCGGTGCGCCCGACGGTCCCGGTCTGCTGCGGCGGCTGACCGGCGGCAACACCCGCATCGCCGCCCGCTACCGCGCCGGCCGGGTGCTGCTGGTCGGTGACGCCGCGCACGTGCACCCCGCGATGGGCGGCCCCGGCCTCAACCTGGGCCTGCAGGACGCCGTCAACCTGGGGTGGAAGCTCGCGGCCACGGTGCGCGGCTGGGCACCGCAGGGCCTGCTCGACACCTACGAGACCGAGCGCCGCCCCGTCGCCGAACGGGTCGTCATGTCCACCCAGGCACAGGCGGCGCTCATCGGCCCCGGCGACGAGATCACCGGCCTGCGGGAACTCTTCGCCGAACTGCTGCGCAAGCCGGAGGTGACCGGGCACATCGCGGCGCTGATGTCCGGCGCGGACACCCACTACCCCGCCGACCCCGCCGACCCGTTGGCCGGCCGCTGCGCCCCCGACGTGGTCGTGCACGGTGAGCACGGCCCGAAACGCCTCGCCGAACTGACCCGTGCCGCCCGGCCGCTGCTGCTGGACTCCACGGGCGCCTACGCCGGGGTCACCGCGCCATGGCGGGACCGGGTCGACGTGGTCACCGGCCCACTGCAGGGCACGACCGCGACCGCGTTGCTCGTGCGCCCCGACTGCTTCGTCGCCTGGTCCGCCGGGGACACCGGCACGCTGCGCGCTGCGCTCACCCACCACTTCGGCCTTCCGCGATGACCAGAAAGCGCCGTCCATCAGGATAAACGCGCAGGACACTCACGTTCGCGGCCCTCACCGGTTCTGTTGAGCCGCCACGGCGCCACGGTCACCTCCCAGGTGCGGTACTTTCGCCTTTACCGTCCCTGAGGAGAGCTTTTTCGACCATGGGTGCCAACCACTCGCACGGCCCGGCCGCCCCCAGCTCCCGTGGCACGGTGTGGGCGACGCTGGCCGTCATCGTCCCCCTGGCGCTGGCCACGCTGATCGCCCTGATCTGGATGTGGCCCGCAGAGCTCACCTCCAGCGGGCAGCAACCGGCCGGCCTGCAACGGGTGACCGGGACGATCACCGCCATCACCCTCACCCCGTGTCCGCAGGAGCCGCCCGCCGACGGGCAACCCTCTGGCGAGCAGCGGCCGGTCGACCCCGCCACCTGCGGCGACGCCAAGGTCGAGCTGACCAGCGGGCCCGAGGCCGGCCACTTCGTCACCAGCGGCCTTCCCAGCGGGCCCGGCTCGCAGAGGTTCGCCGCGGGCGACGACGTGATCCTGGTCCACACCCCCGGCGGTGACGGTGAGCTGGAGGTGCCGCCGTACCAGATCTCCGACCACGACCGCTCCTCGCCGCTGTGGCTGGCCGGTGTCGCGTTCGCCGCGGCGGTGATCGCTTTTGGCCGCTGGCGCGGGGTGATGGCGCTGATCGGACTGGCCGTCACCTTCGTGCTGCTCCTGCTGTTCGTCATCCCGGCGATCCTGACCGGGCAGCAGCCGCTGCTGGTCGCCATCGTCGGCGCCGCGGCGATCATGCTCGCGGTGCTCTATCTCACCCACGGCTTCACCGTCCCCACCTCGATGGCCGTGGTCGGCACCCTGGTCAGCCTCAGCCTGACCGGCGTGCTGTCGTACGCGGCCATCGGCCTCGCCCAGCTCAACGGGATCACCGACGAGAGCTCGTTCTACCTGGACGTCAGCTACCGGATCAACACCGAGGGCCTGCTGCTGGCCAGCATCATCATCGGCTCGCTCGGTGTGCTGGACGACGTCACCGTCACCCAGGCCGCCACCGTCACCGAACTCTCGCACGCCAACCCCGGCTACACCTTCGCCCAGCTGTACCGGGCCGCCGCCCGGGTCGGCCGCGCCCACATCGCCTCGGTGATCAACACGATCATCCTCGCCTACGCCGGTGCCTCCCTGCCGCTGCTCCTGCTGGTCAGCGTCGGAGACCAGCCCATCGGCGAGGTGGTGACCAACCCGGTCATCGCCACCGAGATCGTCCGCAGCGTGGTGGGCACCCTGGGGCTCATCGCGGCCGTCCCGATCACCACGGCCCTGGCCGCGCTGGCCAGCGCCCGGCGGGCCGCCCCCGAGCACCGGCCGCCCCCGGCGGCACGCCACCGCCGCCGGACGGAGGACCCCCTCACCGGCTCCATCCCCCACTCCTAGCGACCCGGTCACCGCAGTCGCTCCGTGCACGCGGGCCGCCCCGAGGCGGCCGGCGTCCCGGCCGACCAGCAGGACGACCGGCAGCGCGGGTGGCAGGGAGCCGGACATCCCGAAAGCCGCGCGTGTCACGGACGAAGACGCCGACGCGCTAGCGCACCCGCTCCGCCAGGAACTCCTCCCAGGTCCGCCTGCCCACATCGGCGCCGTCCAGCGACAGGTTCTCCCCGGCCCGATAGGCCCTGCCGGCCTTCCCCGGCATCCGCATCGGCATCATCATCCGGCGCTTGCCGCGCGCCCGCAGGTAGCCGCCGACCAGCTCCCCCATCCCGTACACCGTAGGTCCCGCGAGGTCGGGGACCAGGCCGGCCGGCCGCCCCAGCGTCAGCTGCACCAGCCGGGCCGCCACCTCGCGCGAGTCGACCGGCTGGAAGCGCAGCCCGCCAGGGACCGGGACCACCGGCATCTTGCCCATCTTCTCCGCGATCTTCAGGACGAGGTCGTGGAACTGGGCCGCGCGCAGCATCGTCCACGGAATGCCGGAGTCCATCACCGCCCGCTCCGCCTCCAGCTGGGTCTTGAACCAGCCCAGCGGCATCGTGTTCGCCCCGATCACCGAGATGTACACGACGTGCCGCACGCCGGCCTTCGAAGCGGCGCCCATCAGGTTCCACGTCGCCTTGTCGTCCCCCTTGCTGCCGCCCGCCAGGTGCAGGACGGTCTCGACGCCCTTCACCGCGGGCTCGACCCCCTCGCCCTTGAGCAGGTCGGCGGAGAAGTGCTCGACGCCGTTGCCGGGGCCGTGATCACGGCGGCTCAGGGTCCGTACCTCGCGGCCGACCTCCCGCAGCAGGGGGACGACGTGGCCGCCGAGCGTGCCTGTGCCGCCGGTGACCAGGATGGGTGCCGTCATGACTTCTCCAGTGTTCGTTCGGCCGGGAGTCGACCTCCCGGTACTTTCGGCTGGTGTTTTTCGGATTTACTGCTTTGACCCCCGGCGGCGAAGGAATGTGACACGGTGGACGAAAGCGAATGGCTGGCAGGGCGCTTCGAGGAGCATCGGCCCCATCTGCGGTCGGTGGGCTACCGGATGCTCGGCTCGCTCAGCGAGGCCGACGACGCCGTGCAGGAAGCCTGGCTGCGCGTCAGCCGCGCAGGAGCCGGCGACGTGGAGAACCTCGGCGGGTGGCTGACCACGGTGGTGGCGCGGGTGTGCCTGAACATGCTGCGCGCGCGCGAGCATCGGCGTGAGGAACCCATCGACGCACAGGTGGCCGGCACGCTCATCGGCCGGCAGGCCGGGGCCGACCCCGAGCGGGAGGTGTTGATGGCCGACTCGGTCGGGGTGGCGCTGCTGGTGGTGCTCGACACGCTGACACCGGCCGAACGTCTCGCCTTCGTGCTGCACGACATGTTCGCCGTGCCGTTCGAGGAGATCGCCCCGATGCTCGAGCGGTCGCCGGCAGCGACCAGACAGCTCGCGAGCCGCGCCCGCCGCCGGGTCAAAGGGGCGCCTGCGGCCCCCGACACCGACCTGACCCGTCGGCGCCGGGTCGTCGACGCCTTCCTGGCCGCCACGCGCGGAGGGGACTTCGAGGCGCTGGTCGCCCTGCTCCATCCCGACGTGGTGCTCCGGGCCGACAGAGCGGTCATCCCCACCCCCGAGCCCTTCGTGGTCCGCGGGTCCCGTTCCGTGGCCGAGGGAGCGATGGCCGCGATGGAACGGGCCTGGTTCACCGGACCCGCCCTGGTCGACGGGGCGATCGGGCTCGCGATGGCCCCGTACGGCCATCTGCGCCTGGTAATCGGCTTCACGATCACCGAGGACGGGATCACCGAGATCGACGTGATCGCGGAGCCGGACCGCCTTCGCCGGATCGACCTCGCCGTGCCCGAGCCCGACGCCTGACCTCCGCCGGCCCCGCGCCGGACACGGCGGAGGGTCCGGCCGGGGCGCGGGAGATCCCCCGCGCCCCGGCCGGACAGGGCGCTGATCAGGGTGTTGAGAGGATGACGAGCCGCTGGGTCGCCCGGGTCATCGCGACATAGCGGTCGACTGCTCCTTCGACACCCGTGCCGAACGCCTCCGGGTCGACGAGGACGACCAGGTCGAACTCCAGCCCCTTCGACAACTCCGGGGTCAGCGACCGGACGCGAGAGGTCGCCCGGAACGTGGGGTCACCGATGACGCAGGCGATCCCCTCGGCATGCTCGGCGAGCCAGGCCTCAAGGACCGAGTCCAGCTCCGAGACGGATCCGTGGACGACGGGGACAGCGCCGCCGCGGATGGAGGTCGGCACGTTGGCGTCCGGGAGCACGGCCCGGATGACCGGCTCGGCCTCCGCCATGATCTCCTTCGGCGTCCGGTAGTTGATGGTCAGGGAGGCCAGGTTGATCCGGTCGAGCCCGACACGCTCAAGCCGTTCGCTCCACGACTCGGTGAACCCGCCCCTGGCCTGGGCACGATCCCCGACGATGGTGAAGCTTCGCGAGGGGCAGCGCAGCAGCAACATCTGCCACTGCGCGTCGGTGAGTTCCTGGGCCTCGTCCACCACGATGTGCGCGAACGGGCCGGCGAGCAGGTCCGGTTCGAAGGTGGGCAACTCGGACTCGTCGACCAGATTTCGCTGAAGGTCCGCGCGGCGCAGCTGCGTCACGAGCCCTTCACCGTCGTCGTCGGCCTCGATCAGGTTGTCGACGACCTGGGCCATGCGCTCGCGCTGGGCGGCGAGAGCGGCTTCCTGCCGGCGCCTGCGTCGTGACGTCTCCGGGTCGCCGAGGCGTTGGCGCGCAGCGTCCAGGAACGGCAGGTCCGACACCGTCCAGGCCTGGGCGTCGGCGCGCTGCAGTCGCCGGACGTCCTCAAGGCCGAGCCAGGGAGCGCACATCCGCAGGTAGGCCGGCACCGACCACAGGTCTCCGACGAGGTCGGCCGCATCCAGCAGTGGCCACGCGCGATTGAAGGTCGTGAGCAGTTCCTCGTCTCGCAGCAGCGATCTGCGCAGCAGGTCGGCCGAGACCTCGCCGTCGTGCTTGTCGATCAGGATCCTGAGCAGCTCCTCCCAGATCTGGTCGCGTGCCTCGTTGTGCGAGGTACCGGGTTCGGCCGCCCCGAACGCCTCGGCCCAATCGTCGGGGCCCAGCCAGATGTCGGACCAGTGGGTCGTGACCGTCATCCCCTTGGCGGGCGGGTTCTCGTAGAACCTGACGGCCGGCTCGATCGCCTTCAGCAGGTCCGCGGACGACTTCAGACGGGCCACCCGCGGATCGGTCTCGACCGTCGCGGCGGCTCCCTCGGCGACGAGGTCTCGCAGGGTGCAGGTTCGCACGCCCTCCTCTCCGAGACTGGGCAGGACGTCGGCGACATAGGCCAGATAGGGCTGGTGCGGGCCGACGAACAACACGCCGCCCCGGTGGTGACCGAGGCGGGGATCGGAGTAGAGCAGGTAGGCCGAGCGGTGCAGGGCGACGACGGTCTTGCCCGTCCCCGGACCGCCGTCGACGACGAGAGCCCCGCGAGATCCCGCGCGGATGATGGCGTCCTGGTCGGCCTGGATGGTGCCGAGCACGTCTCGCATCCGGGCCGATCGGTCACCGCCCAGGCTGGCGATGAAGGCGGACTGGTCGTCAAGGGCCGCGTGGTGTCCTGCGAATCCCTCCGGGGTGAACACCTCGTCCCAGTAGTCGCTGATCCGGCCGCGGCTCCAGCGGTACCTGCGGCGGCTCGCGAGCCCCATCGGGTTGGCGTGGGTCGCTCCGAAGAACGGCTCGGCCGCGGGAGATCGCCAGTCGAGCAGCAGACGGCGGCCCGCGCTGTCGGTGAGGCCGAGCCGTCCGATGTACACGGGTTCGGAATCGTCCGCGCCGACCATGTGTCCAAGACACAGGTCCAGACCGAAGCGACGCAGCGTACGCAGACGAGCCGACAGCCGATGGATCTCCAGGTCCCGGTCCAGCGCCTGCCGGCCTTTGCCGCCGGGCGCCCTGCGCTCGGCGTCGAGGCGGCCGGACAGGTCGGCGATCGTGTGCTCAAGGCTTTGTGCGATGGCCACGAAGTGCCGTTCGTCACCGGCGATCAGCGCCGGGTCGGCCTTGGGAGCGAGGTGAGCGGGAAGGTCGAACGCGCTGGTGGTCAGCGGGTTCACGTCATCGTCTCCGATCCGAGGTGGACGAGGGGCCTTCCCGGCCCCCTCATACGTCGGCGGCAACACACTCACTTCGCATCCCCCGTTTCCGCAGGTTCCGGCTTCGGCCGACGATTCTGCGGCATGACCCGGGTCTTGTGGCAAGCCCCCCGGTGCGCTATACGTTAAGAGTGGAAAGGTGTGGATATTCCCCTTTCCCCATCGTCCGCCGTGGACGGACGAGACCCTCGCGAAGCGCCGCGCCGCGTACGTCGTCACCGTGCCCCCGAGGCACCGTCCGCCGGCCCGGCCAGTCTGATCACAGACGCGGCGGTGTTCCAGGGCGGGGAGCTGCGAGCTCAGCTCCTCAGGGCTGAGAAGCCGGCCGCGGAATCACCCAGGCCGGCGTCCAGGTCCCGGCGGCGTCGCGGCCGGCCGCTGTGGCGGCGAAGTGGGCGCGGAGGGTGACCAGCCCCGGGTGGGGGTTGTCGCGGTGCCACAGGAGGGAGTGCGGGTAGACGGGCGTCGGGTCGGTCACCGGGATGCGGCGCAGGCCGTGGCCGGTGGGCCAGACCAGGCGGGTGTGTTCGCCGATGAAGGTGGCCAGGGCCGGGGTGTCGGCGACGGTGTCGAGGAGCGCGTCGGAGCCGAAGTTGGGGCCGGTCGCCTCGATGGTGAGGCCGAACTCGGCGACGAGGTCGTCGTAGTAGGCGGCCCACTCGGTCCCGGGGACGATGCCGGGCATCCAGATCCGGTGCCCGGCGAGCTGAGCGACGGTCACCGACCGGGCGTCGGCCAGCGCGTGGGCGGGTCCGGTGAGGAACTGGAGCGACTCGTCGAGCACCCGGACGGACTCCATGTCCTCGGGAAGGGGCCGGCCGGGCACCGCGACGGCACGGAAGGACGCGTCGATCGCTCCCGACCGAATGGCGGCGACGGCCGTCTCGGCGTCGAGCAGCATCACCACGTCGAGTTCGATCTCGGGATGCGCGCGGTGGAAGTCGCGCATCAGGCCCGACGTCGCGGTGCGCGAGGCGATCACGTCGACGCGCAGCCGACGGCTGCCGGGCAGCACGGAGGCGGCCGCGCGCTCGGCGACGCGCAGCAGTTCCCGGGCGTGGGGCAGGAACGCCTGCCCGTCGATGGTGAGCCGGGCCCCGCGCGCGGTGCGGGTGAACAGCCGCACCGCGAGGTCCTTCTCCAGTCCGGCGACGCGCTTGGAGACGGCCTGCTGGGTGATCGACAGATCCGCGGCGGCGTCCTGGAACCGGCCCGCGTCCACGACGGCGACGAATGTGCGCACAGCATCGAGATCCACGCCACCTGACTTTAGGGCACAACTCACAGTTGTATGGATTCGATCGTTTGGTTGTTTGACCCGCCTTTCGTCTGCACGTTTTGATCTCTCGAACAATGGTTGTTTGTTTCGTGGAGATAGCGAGGGCGTGCGGTGGGAAGGTCGCCGGGGTGGCGGTTCGGATGGTTCTGGGCCGCGTACGCGGCAAGCACGTTCGGCACGTGGCTCGCGTTCGACGCATTCGCCCTGATCGCGATTCTCGCTCTGGACGCGGGGCCTGCCGAGGTGTCGGCGCTGGCCGCGGCGGGACTCGCGGTCGGGACGATGGTCGCGGTGCCGCTCGGGCCGTGGGTGGAGTTCCGGCGCAAACGGCCGGTGATGATCGCGATGGACCTGATCCGGTTCGCGGCGCTGATGAGCGTTCCCGCCGCCTACGTGCTCGACCGGCTGAGCCTCGCTCAACTCCTGGTCGTGGCGGTCGTCGTCGGTGCGGCCGACATCGCCTTCACCGCCGCGAGCGGAGCGTGTCTGAAGGCGCTCATCCGCCCCGAGGACCTGCTCGTCGCGAACGGGCGGCTGGAGGCCACGGCCTGGACCGCCACCGCGCTCGGACCACCCCTCGGTACCGCCGCGATCGGGCTGGTGGGCCCGGTGACGAGTGTCGCGGCCAACGCGGTCAGCTTCCTGCTGTCGGCCGCCGGGATCCGCGCCATCGGCGGGCGGGAGCCACGCCCCGCGCGGACCGCCACCTCCTCCCGCCCTGGAGCCGGTGACCTGCTGGAAGGATGGCGCCACATCCTCGCCAGCCCGGCGCTGCGCCCGTTGTTCTTCAACACCGTCCTGGTCAACGGCCTGATCATGGCGGTCTCACCGTTGCTCGCCGTCCTCATGCTCGGCGACCTCGCCTTCGCCCCCTGGCAGTACGGCGTCGCCTTCGGCCTCCCCTGCATCGGCGGCCTCATCGGCTCGCGACTGGCCCGCCCGCTCCTCGCACGGTTCGGACACCACAAGGTCATGCTCACCGCCGGGACGCTGCGCGCGTGCTGGCCACTGGGACTGGCATTCATCCACCCCGGCCCCACCGGGCTCCTCCTCGTCATCACCGTCGAACTCGGCCTGATCACCTGCATGGGCGTGTTCAACCCGGTATTCGCCACCTACCGGCTCCAGCAACTCCCGCCGGACCGGGTCGCCCGCACCCTGTCCGCCTGGTCGATCACGAGTAAAGCCACCATCGCGGCCATGACCGGCGCGTGGGGCCTGCTGGCCGGCCTCACCGGCCCCCGCACCGCGATCGCGATCGCCGGACTCCTCCTCCTGACGACCTCACTCCTCCTCCGGCACGACCACACGCCCCACCCCGAAAACGCCGACCAAGTGCTTCAGGAAGGGCGAACACCCACATGAGCATCCCCACGCTCGACCCCGCCCACGGTTCCATGCCGCGCAAGCGGCCCAAACCGGTGTGCCGTCACACGATCTTGCCGAGAAAACCAGACCTGGAGGGAGCCGGTCACCCGGTCGTGATACCCGGTCGACGTTCGGAGACGGGCCACTGGTAGCCGCTCGTTTCAAGGAACCGGAAGAGTCACTGACCGTCGCCCATCGCGCCGAGCCGACGGCGATGCCCTCCCGGATCGGGCGGCATTAACCTGGGGGCACTTTTTCGCGTTGGGTTTCGTGTCGGGTGAGGAGCCATCTGATGTCGCCGGTTCTGGAGAGTACGGCTCGCGCGCTGCTGCGCAGGATCGCGGTCGAGCAGTCCCAGGCACGTCTGCCTTCGCTGACCGCCGCGGTGGTGCGTGACGGGGAGCTCGCCTGGTTCGGCGCGCGGGGCCGGGTTGAAGGGGCCGCCCCCACCCCTGGCACCCAGTACCGCATCGGCTCGATCACCAAGAGCCTGGTCGCCGTCGTGGTGATGCGCCTGCGCGACGAGGGGAAGGTCGGCCTGCTCGACCCGGTCACCAAGCACCTTCCCGACCTGCGGGTCGGCGAGATGACCGTCGCCCAACTGTTGTCGCACACCTCGGGGCTGAGCGCCGAGTCCCCCGGCCAGTGGTGGGAGCGGACCGCAGGCGTGCCGGCCGCCGAACTCGTCGCCGCGCTCGGGCCCGAGGCGGCCAGGCACCGGCCGGGACGCCGCTACCACTACTCCAACGTGGGCTTCGCCCTGCTGGGTGAGCTGGTGGCCCGCCACCGCGGCGTGAACTGGGCACAGGCCGTGCACGAGGAGATCCTGCTGCCCCTGGGCATGCGTGACACCACGCCCCGGCCGCGCGCGCCCCACGCCACCGGCTACGCCGTGCACCCCTGGGCGGACGTACTGCTGCCGGAACCCGAGCACGACGCGGTCGCCATGGCCCCGGCCGGGCAGCTGTGGTCCACCCCCGCCGACCTCGCCCGATGGGCGGCGTTCGTCGCCGGAGACACCGGGGACGTGCTCGCTCCGGACACCGTGGCGGAGATGCGCGAGCCGGCGATCGTCGACGACGGCGACGCCTGGACGGGCGGATACGGCCTGGGCCTGCAGCTGACGCGCGCGGGCGGCCGCCGCCTGGCCGGTCACACCGGCTCCATGCCGGGCTTCCTGGCCACGGTGTGGGCCGACCCTGCCGACAAGGTCGGCGTGCTGTTCACCGCCAACTCCACCGCGGGCGTCAGCCGCAACCTGCTGACCGACCTGCTGGCCATCCTCGACCAGCACGAACCGCGCCTGCCCAAGGAGTGGGAGCCCGTCGCCGACACCGCGGGCCTGCTGGAGCTCACCGGCCCGTGGTACTGGGGGCCCAGCGCGTACGCGCTGCGGCTGTTGCCCGAGGGCGGCCTCTCCCTCACCCCGATCGGCGGCGCGGGCCGGGCCTCGCGGTTCACCGCCCAAGGCGACGGGACCTGGCTGGGGCTGGACGGCTACTACGCGGGCGAGATTCTGCGCGTGGTCCGCAGGGCCGACGGTTCCCTCAGCCACCTGGACCTCAACACCTTCGTCTTCACCCGTACCCCCTACGACCCGCAGGCGGAGGTGCCCGGCGGGGTGGACGAGGGCGGCTGGCGCGGCTGAGCGGCGACGAGGCCTCGGCGCACCGGGCTTTCGCCCGGTGCCAGGCGACGGCCAGGCACCGGGCCAGAACGGCTTGCGGGGGCGTTTTTCCGCGATCGGCTGGGAGTCGAAGGGGTTGCCGAGCGGGTCGTCGTTGTCGCCGACCGCGTCATGCGCTGCGAGACGACGGCTTCGCGGCGCCGGCCGCTGCGAGGGCCAGAACGGCCGTGTCACGCTGTCAGCTGCGGTGGCCGCGTTCCTCGGCGAGGCGGTGCGGCACCCGCGCCAGCCGCAGGAAGGTCACCAGACCGACACCGCCCATGAGGTTGCCCATGACGGCCCAGCCCAACGCCGCCAACCAGTCCAGGTAACCGAACGGAGCCCGGCCGGTGATCAGGGCGGTGAACATCAGGATCGAGTCCAGCACGCTGTGGAACAGCTGACCACCGGCCAGCAGAGCGCCGAACAACACGGCGGGCACCAACCGGACCCCGAGATCGTCGGTGGCGTGCTGCATCCGGGTCATCAACGTGATCACCATGCCGGCCAGCACCGCGAGAGAGAACGAATGCAGGTTCGTCCCCAGATCCGCGAAGTGGTTGCCGGCCTCCACAGCCGTCCGGTGCGCGGTGCTCGATCCGGCGAACGGAAGAAGACACGGTTCGCAGCAGAAGGCGTGCGGATCGAGGAGAGGCCGGCACCCTCAGCTCAAGAACCGTCGCCTGCCCCCGGACGCTTCGGTGAGCGCCGAAACGTCCGGCGTCTAACCTTCTGAAGATCGCCGGGTCGCAGGGCCCGTACCGTGCGGTTCCCGGCGGAGATCGTGATTCCACCCCCCTCCTTCGTCCACCACCCGGGAGGGGAGGCCGCACCTCAAGGAGAACCGATGACGTCCGATCCGCTGGTCGTGAGCCATCCCGCCGAGATACGGGCCGTGCTGTCCGACTCCCGTTTCACCGTCGCCCCCGTACCGCGCCCGCCGTTCGCGCCGACCGTGGCGTGGCTGCGCGGAGCGGTCGGCCGCTTCGCCGAGGGGACCATGCACGCCGAGCGCCGGGCCGCGGGGGTGGCGGTACTGGCAGGACTGGATCCGGGCGCGTTGCGCGCCGAGGCGTTCCGGCTCGCCTCGCGGGACATCGCCCCTCTCCCCTGCCCTCTGGAACAGGTTCCGGTGCTGGTCCTCGCCATCGCGTTGGGCGTACGCGCCGAGGACGGACCGAGTGCCGTGCGGGCCGTCGCGGCGATCGCCCCGGCCTACCTGCCCGGCGTCGGGGCCGGGCCTGGCGAGGAGGAGGGCGGGGACGTGGCCGACAAAGGGCTGGTGGAGCTCTCACGCCTGCTGGGTGACCCGCCTCCTGAACGGCTGGCCGTGCTGGCGGGACTGCTCGCCCAAGCCTGCGCTCCCACGGTCGCTCTGGTCCGCAGCGCCCTGGCCGCCGCAGCGGCACGGTTTCCGGCGGGAGCGGGGGCCGGGCCTGTGGGGCCGCACCCGGCCGAGGCGTGGACGGTGGAGGAACTGCTGGATGAGACGCTGCGCCACGATCCTCCGGTCCGGACGCTGCGCCGCCGGGCGCCCGGTGACGGAAGGCTCGTGATACTCGACGTCACGGCGGCCGGCCGGGACCTCGCGTGTGTAGGAGGGGAAACGGAGTATCTGACGTTCGGTGCGGGGCCGCGTGCCTGCCCGGGCAGGCGGGTCGCGCTGGCCCTGGCGGCCGGGACGATCGAGGCGGCGACCCGATGACGTTCGCGCGCTTCAGGGCGCTGCACCACGCGGACGAGCCACTGCTGCTTCCCTGCGCGTGGGACCACGCCTCCGCGGCGGCCCTGGTGCAGGCGGGGTTCGCCGCGATCGGGACGACGAGCCTGGGGGTGGCCGCCGCGGCGGGCAAGCCTGACGCCGGGCGGGCGACGCGGGAGGAGACACTGCGGTTGGCACAGACGATGACGAGGCTGGGCGTCCCGGTGACGATGGACATCGAGGCGGGGTTCGCCGAGGAGCCCGAGCGGGTCGCCGACCTGGTGGCGGAGCTGGCCGGACTGGGAGTGGCGGGAATCAACCTCGAAGACGGGCGCGGTGACCGCCTGGCCGACCTCCGGGCACAGGCCGAGCTGGTCGCGGTGGTCAAAAGACGGGTTCCCGAGGTGTTCCTCAACGCCCGTACCGACGCGTTCTGGCTGGACCTGCCCGACGCCCTGACTCCGGCGCTGGAAAGGACCCGCGCCTACGCCGAGGCGGGGGCCGACGGGGTCTTCGTACCGGGCGCGAGTGCCGAGCGGGACATCGAGGCGCTGGTGGCCGGGGTCGGGGTACCGCTGAACGTGCTCGTCTCCCCCGGCGTGCCGATGCGACGGCTCGCCGAACTGGGGGTGGCCCGCGTCAGCTACGGGTCGCTGCTGTTTCGGGCGGCTTTGGGCGCGGCCGTCACCACGGCGCTGGCGGTGGCCCGGGGCGAACCGGTCATCGGCGAGGTGCCCTCCTACGAGCAGGTCGAGGCGCTGCACCGGTACGGCCCGCGCACCGGCGACGGCACGCGCGCAACGAGTGATCGTGAAGGTCAGGAGTCGCGTGGGGTCACCAGGCCCGATTCGTAGGCGAGGACCACGAGTTGGGCGCGGTCGCGGGCATGAAGCTTGGTCATGGCCCGGTTGATGTGGGTTTTCGCGGTCAACGAGCTGATCACCATGCGGTCGGCGATCTCATCGTTGGACAGACCCCGCGCGACCAGGGCGACGGCCTCGCGTTCGCGGTTGGTGAGCTCTTTCAGCCCCGTGCCGGTGCCGGTGTGGAGCGGCTGGGTGATGTACCGGTTGATGAGCTTGCGGGTGATCGAGGGGGCGAGCAGCGCGTCGCCGCGGGCGGCGACGCGCACGGCGTGCAGGAAGTCCTCGGGCACGATGTCCTTGACGAGGAATCCGGCCGCGCCGGCGCGCAGCGCGTTGAAGACGTGTTCGTCCAGGCCGTAGTTGGTCAGGATGACGACGTGCACCCCGGCCAGGGCCGGGTCCGCGGCGATGAGCCGGGTCGCCTCGATGCCGTCGACGACCGGCATCTGGATGTCGACGAGAGCGACGTCGGGCAGGTGCTCCCTGGCCAGGGCGAGCCCTTGCCTCCCGTCGGCGGCCTCGGCCACCACCTCGATGTCGTCTTCGAGGTCGAGGAGCGCGCGAAATCCGCCGCGAATGAGCGGCTGGTCGTCGACGAGCAGGACCCGGATCACGGCGTCCGCTCCACGGGAAGTTCGGCCTGGACGGTGAACCCGCCCTCCTCGCGCGGTGCCGCCCGCAGGTGCCCGCCGAGGGCGGTGACCCGTTCGCGCATCCCGAGCAGACCGACACCGGGCACCGGGGCCGCGTCCGACCTGGCCTTTCCGTCGTCGTCGACGCGTATCGCGAGGGTGTCGGGACGGTAGTCGATCCGGACCGACGCCGTCGCGGCGGCGGCGTGACGGGTGATGTTGGTCAGTGACTCCTGGACGATCCGGTAGACGGTCCGCTCCACCGCGGCCGGTACGTCGTGTCGCCGCCCCTCGATCGTCAGCGTCGCCTGCAAACCGCCCGTCCGGGCCCGTTCCACCAGCTCCGCGACATGGTCGAGGCCGCGCGGCGGGGGCGGATCCTCCTCGCGCAGCGCCTCCAGGGTCGCCCGCAGTTCCCGGGTCGCCTCACGACCGGCCTCCCGGATCGCCAGCAGGGCCTCCGGCACCTGCTCACCACGCTTGCGGGCCACGTGGACGGCGACCTCGGCCTGCACCTTGATGATCGAGATCTGGTGGGTGAGCGAATCGTGCAACTCCCGCGCGATGTGCAGCCGCTCCTCGTCTGCGCGGCGCCGCGCGGTCTCCTCCCGGGTGCGCTCGGCCTCGTCCGCCCGCCGCTCGGCCTGCCGCAGCGCCTCCCCCGCGGCGCCGGCCGCGATCAGCCAGGCCAGCTCAAGGGCGCCTCGGGCCTGCGCGAACGCCTCACCCGTGTCGTGCGACCCCGCGGCCAGGGCCGCGAGCGGAAGAAGGACCAGCATGATCGCGCTCGCCGCCACCGTGAAGACGCGGTGCCCCGCCCGCACGGCCGCGTACACCGCGAACAGGTACGCGACGGCGGGCACGTCGAAACCGGCCGCCTGGTAACCCGCCGCGCACAGCCCGGTGACGGCCAGGACGGCGAGTGGAGCACGACGGCGCGCGACCAGCACCAGGCCACCGGCCGCCAGCAGCGCGTAGCCGAGCAGCCCCAGGTAGGTGGCGGAGTGCCGCCCGGACAGCCCGGTGACCAGCAGCGTCGCCGCCACGCCGACGGCGATCACCCAGTCCGTGGTACCCGCCCGCACGCCGGACCGTCCTGTCCCCATGGGCGCACCTTAGCCGGATGTCCCCACGGGCGACTCCTGCGCGCGGACCAGTCTCCGGCTACCGCACCCGCGGTATCTTTCGCGGCTCCTGCGGCGTTCGCGGCAACCGGGTGCGCGTCGGCGGCAGCGCGAAGTGCCCGCCCGCGCGGGACGACCGGCGACGGGCCCGGCGGACATGATCAGACGACATCCGGTTCACGGGAGAAAACACATAAAAGGAGCGTCCCATGTCCGTCCGTCAACTGCTCGCCGCCGCGGCCGCCCCGATCGGAGTACTCGCACTCGCCGCACCGACGGCCGCGCACGCCTCGGCCCAACTGGACCCCGTCGGCGCCTACACCATGACCGCCGGGCGTCTGTGGTCCCTGATCGCCGCGCTGCTGGGGGTGGCAGGCGTGGTCATCGGCGGGCTCGCCCTGGCACGCTCCGCAGGGCGTATCGGCTCCGGCTCCGGGAGAAGGGGAGCCGTCGTGGCTCTGGTGGCGGGGGCGGTCGGCGCGGTCATCGGCGGGCTGGTCGTGGCCGCCGCAGACGGTGGTCCCGGCACCGGTTACGGAATAGTCGGGGGCTTCATAGCCCTGGCGGTAGGGCTGATGGCCATGGCACTCGGCGGGCTGGCCCTGGCCCGCTCCCGCCGAGCCGTCTGACGTCGACACGATCGTGACGTCCGCCAGGGCTCGGGCCGACGTGGATCGCCCGGAGCGAGGCGCGGCCGTACAGCCGGCGTTCTGTGGCCACGCATGGCGACTCGCCCATAACAGTCATCCACCTGGGCATAGGGTTGGCGGGATGGCGCTGCGACTCGTTCGGGTGAATTTCAAGGCTCGGGACGACTCGGCCCTCGGCCGGTTCTGGGCCGAGGCCCTCGGCTGGGGCATCTCCAGCGAGGGCCCCGGGGTGACCAACGTCGGACCCGTGGGCTTCACCTGGCCGGACCCCACCGCCGTCTGCGTCGATGTCGTCACCGTTCCGGACCCGGAAACGGTGAGGTACCGCGTGCACCTCGATCTCGCCACCACCTCCGCGGCCCATCAGGCGGAGTTGGTCGCGCGCCTGCGGGAATTGGGTGCGACGCCTGCGGACGTGGGCCAGGGCGACGTCTCGTGGATCGTCCTCACCGACCCGGCGGGCAACGAGTTCTGCGTCCTCACCCCGGGCTGACGCGAAGCCGTGGACACCGGCGACGGCTACCGGTCCCCCAGACGGCCTTCGTCAGCGAGGGGCCGGTAGCGCCGACGAAGGCTCGGCCGGAAAACCGTTTGAGCCTTCCTTCCGCATTCCCATAGGTTGCCTCCCAGCCCCGTCGCAGTGAGGACAGAGGACGAAACCACGTGACCCCGCCCGCTTTTTAGACCTGACACCTTCTTTCGCTCACCTGTAGCCGACGTTCCCGTCGGTCCTGCCGGGCTGCCCGTGTGCGCCCGGTCCTACAGCGTTTGAGGCCGCGCGCAATCGGCCTCGTGTCAGGTCTAGAGAGATCATGTCTTCACAACCTCATATCGTGCTGCCCTGGGTCGTTCACCGGACCAGGCTTCCTCTGCTGTCGCTGCGGTGCGTGGACTGCCGGTCGGAGTCGGCCACCCCCGGCGAGGGCAGGTTCCGCGTCAACGCCAACGGCAAGCTGCTGGACGTGTGGCTGCTGGTGCGCTGCGTGTCCTGCGATCGGACGGGCAAGCTCACCGTGCACGAGCGAGCGCCGGTCAGATCCTTCGATCCGACCGAACTCCGCGGCTACCACGCCAACGATCCGGAACTGGTGGCGTCCAGGCTGCTGGATCCGCTGCTCGCCAGGCGCAACCGCTTCGTCCTGGACTGGACAGGGGCCTGGCGGCTGGACACCCGGTCGGCATGGTCCGACGAGGCGTGGCCGGTGCAGGTGGAGGTCGTTTTCGAGGATCCGGTGCCGGTGCGTCCGGAACGGCTCCTCGCCCAGGGGCTAGGCCTCAGCAGGAACGAGGTGCTGCGCCGGATCAAGTGCGACATTCCGCTGCGCCGTACGACGAGCACCGGATTCACTTTTACCGTGATGGCCCAGGACTAGCGGGAATGGCGCCGCGGCAGGCCTCCGACCTGCTGCGGCGCCATTCCCGAAACTATGCCAACCCCGGCCGTGCGAGCCACGCCCCGTCACAGAACGCGAATGGAATTGATGTGCGAGGGCGTCACCGAATTGGCCGGGATGGCCGCCGTGGTGCGATGGCTCAGGTGGCGCCGTTGTCTCCGCGCAGAGCCGCCGCGAAGCGCCGACCCGGTGCCGGGTCGACCCCGAAGCGCTCGGCGTAGCGTTCGTGATTCTCCTCCCACCCTTCGTGCGCGTCCTCTTCTGAGAGGTCCTTGCCGGCGAGATGAGGCTCAAGCCGCGAAAGGTAGGCGTCCCAGCCGGTGGCGGTCTGCGCTGAGATGTCGCGGTCATCGAAGACGTGGGTGAAGACCAGGCGGCAGCCGTCTCCATGAGTGGCCAGATCGAAGCTGTATGACTGGCCGGCATAGGTCCAGGCCAGGCGATGGGGTGGATCGACCTCTGTCACCTCGCCGGTCACGCCGGCGACTTCGAAGATCTCTCCCGTCGCCGGTGTCCAGTCCGCGGCCGCGGGAAACCAGCGCTCGAGCTCTGCGGGCACGCTGACGGCTCGCCACACGCGCTCGACCGGGTAGGCGAGCGTGCGCTCGAAGCGCAGCGCCGGGCGGCCATCGATGGTTTCCAGGGTTCCGTCAATCATGGGTTCTCCTCCAGGTGTCGTTCCAGGGTGTCGAGGTGCCTCGACCAGAACACGCGATAGGGCTCCAGCCACTGGTCGACCTCGGCGAGGGGATCTGGGCGCAACGCGTACATGCGCTGCTTGCCGTTCGTGCGCACCACGACGAGTCCGGCCTCGCGCAATACCTTGAGGTGCTTCGACACGCCGGGTTGGCTGAGATCGAGGCGTTTCACCAGCTCCCCGGCGGGCCGCTCGCCGTCACGCAACAGGTCGAGAATCTGTCTGCGGTGCGGCTCGGCCAGGGCTGCGTAGGCGCTCATGCGCTCATATTGCCAGATGGAAATATGACGCTGCAACGTAAAGCCGGGGGCGAGCGACGATCCTCGTCGCCCGCCCCCGGCGCCGGCCAAGCACTCATCATCGCCGCCCGCCGAACCTCCAGTCGTGGACCTCGATATCGGCGTACCGGCCCGGAGTCAGGACGGCGCGCGCCGCGTCCGGTCCCGGTGCCTGGACCAGCAGCGCCGTACCCAGCCAGATGGTGCCGTCGTCCGACAGCAACGGCCCATAGGCGATCAGGCCGTCCCGGCCGGGCGGCGGGACGAGGTCGGCAGCCTGCCCGGAGCCGAGGCCCACCACCAGATACCGGTCGCCGCCGTCTCGGTCGCCAGGAAAATCCCACATGGTGCGCCCCAGCACGTTGCGCCATCGGCGTAGCATCACGTCCCGGTACACACCGGCCTGGTAGTTGGGCTCTTCGAAGGCGAAAGCACGCGCCGTGGCGAGATCGGGCAGATCGACGATATGCACACTGCCGGTAGCCGTCTCGCCGCCGCGGCCGAAGGTCGGGCCACGGGCGATCATCTTTGCCGCGTACCGGTCCATGTAGGACCAGTGCTCTTCCACCAGTTCGTTGCGCAGGGCCGCTGAGTCAGGTCGGTCGCGGTGATAACAGAAAAACTCCATGGAGAAGTCTTACCTTGGCAGCCGTCTCGAAGTGTTTCTCGTGCTCACCTCCTCGGCCGAGAGACGCGTTCCAGCACGAAGGGCAGGAGAGCGTCATAGCCGTGTGGCCGTGCGGATCAGGCCGGCGAGGGTGAGGGAGCGGCTGTGCGCGGGCCAGGCGATGTGGGTGACGACGGAGGGCGCGTCGGTCAGGGGGACGGCGGTGTGCTCGGCCCACAGCCAGGAACGGGCGGAGTCGGGGAGGACGGCCACGGTGCGTCCGAGGGCGATCAGCTGGGCCAGCTGTGTCTGGTCGCGGATCTCGGGGCCTGGCCCTGGCGGGTAGACGCCGTGGCGGGGCCAGCGGGCGAGAGGAAGGTCGGGGACATCGCTGACGTCGGCCAGGGACAGGGCCTTGCGCGCGGCGAGGGGGTGTCCGGCGGGCAGGATGGCGACCTGCCCCTCGGTCAGCAGCTCCTCGCTGTCGAACCCGGCGAGGGAGTTGAACGGTGCGTGCATGAGCGCCACATCGGCGCGGCCGTCGCGCAACAGCCCTTCCTGCTCGCAGAGGCCGCACGGCAGCACCTCGATCTCGGCGGCGTCGGGTTCGGCCGCGTAGGCGTCGAGAAGCTTTCGCAGCAGCTCGTGGGAGCCGGCGGCCTTCACCGCCAGCACCAGGCGATTGCGGGGGCCGTCCGGACCGTCGGCGCCACCGGCGCGACGGGTGCGGCGAGCGGCGGCGGTGGTCGCGTCGAGGGCCGCGCGGCCCTCGTGCAGCAACACCTCGCCGGCGCCGGTCAGGGAGACGCCGCGGCGGTTACGTTTCAGCAGGGAGACGCCGAGGCGCCGCTCGAGCTGCTGGATCGCCCGGGACAGCGGTGGCTGGGCCATGCCGAGGCGTTCGGCGGCCCGGCCGAAGTGCAGTTCCTCGGCGACGGCCACGAAGTACCTCAACTCGCGGGTCTCTAGGGTGTCCACCACCACAACATACCCCCGTGATACCTATCAGGTATGACAGGATGCCGTATCGGTGTTGGATGCACCGCTTGTCCACCCGCGACCATCAAGGGCATGAGCGAAACGAAGACCGCGCTGGTGACCGGCGCGAACAAGGGAATCGGGTACGAGATCGCGGCCGGGCTGGGCGCCCTCGGATACCGCGTGGGCGTGGGAGCTCGCGACGAGATTCGGCTCAAGACCGCCGTCGAGAAGCTGCGCGCCGCCGGGGTGGAGGCGTTCGAGGTGTCGCTGGACGTGACCGGCGACCAGAGCGTCACCGAGGCCGCGAAACTGGTCGAACGGCAGGCTGGGTGCCTGGACGTCCTGGTCAACAACGCCGGTATCTCAGGACCGGTGGGTCCGGGGTGGGGGCAGGACCCGACCTCGCTCGATCTCGACGTGGTCCGCACGGTTGTGGAGACCAACGTGATCGGTGTCATCCGGGTGACCAACGCGATGCTGCCGCTGCTGCGACGCTCGGCGTCGCCACGCATCGTCAACGTCTCCAGTAGCGTCGCCTCCCTGACCCGGCAGGCGGACCCGGACATCGAGATCGGTCCCGTTATGGCTGCCTATGCGCCGTCGAAGTCCTTCCTCAACGCCGTCACCGTGCAGTACGCCCGGCAGTTCGCCGGTACGAACATCCTGATCAACGCCGCCTGCCCGGGCCTGGTCGCGACCGACTTCACCGGCTTCCAAGGGCCCCGCACCCCTGAGCAGGGCGCGGCCACAGCGATCCGGCTCGCCACCCTGCCCGACGGGGGCCCGACCGGTTCGTTCTTCGAGGACGACGGCGTCATTCCCTGGTGATCCCCAATCTGTCGTGGTCATGCGGCAGGCCCTGCGCCCAGACGCTCGTCAGCCCCCGGCTCCGGTTGGCTCGGCCCGCAGTTCCGCGGCGACTGCGCGTTCCCTGAGCTGGGCGGACTCGGCGCGCAGTGCCTCCATCTGGTCGCGTAGATCCGACAGGCGCATCTGTTCCATGGCCAATCGCATGCGCATCTCGTCACGTTCGGCGAGTGCCTCGGCGGCCCTGGCCGCCGCGCGCTCCTCCGCCTCGGCGATCTTCTCGGCGGCCCGTTCCTCGGCTTTGGCCACCCGGCGTGCCGTCCGCTTCTCCGCCTCGGCCGCCTGCTTGTCCGCTCGGTCGGCCCGTGTGCGCGCCTCGGCCGCCTCGGCCAGGGCTTCGGCATGGGCGGTCGCCGCGACGTCGGCGCGCGCCAGCGCCCGGTCCCGTTCTGCTTCGGCCGCCTCGGCACGCGCCGAAGCGGCCGAAGCAGAACGCTCGGCCTGTCCCCTGGCCTCCTGCGCGCTCGCGGCCTCCCGCAACGCCTGGTCGCGTTCGGCTCGTGCCCGCTCGGCCTGCTCCTGGTCGTGAACGGCCCGGGCCTCGGCACGGCGCGTCTCGGCCTCCGCGGCCTCCACGCGCTCGGCCATCTCCCGCAGCGCCGCGTCTCTGGCCGCTTCGGCCCGCTGGGCCCTGCGGGTGGCCTCCTGCTCGGCCTGCTTGGCCCGGCGTTCGGTGCTGGCCGCCTCGTGCAGCGCGGCCAGTGCCTGCTCCCTGGCGGTCTCCGCGTCGGCCAGGGCGTTGTCACGTTCGGCGTTGGCCTCCTCCACGCGGCGCGTCATCGCGTCCCGCTCGCGCCGGGCGTGCTCGGAAGCCTCCCGCGCCAGGCGTACCTGCTCGAAGGCCTGTTCCCGCTCGGTGCGCGCGATCGCCACCCGGGTGTGCGCCTCGGCCTGCACCGCGCTCACCTTGGCCTCCACCCCCGCAGGGCTCAGCTCCTGCGCCAGCACCTGCGCCAGCGGCGCGATCGCCGCGGTCATCCCCTTCTCCATGCGCTCGTAGAACTCCTCGGCTCTGGCCAGCGCCCCCTCAAGCCCCGGTGTCGCCCGCCGCATCTCGCGTTCGCGCTTGGCCACCGCCTGGCAGTCTCCCTGCGCGCAGTAGGCCCTCGGCCGTCCTCTCCCAGGCCTCTGCTCGATCGGCGTCCCACAGTGTTTACACGGCGTCATCGCACCCGGCTCCCGCATGCGCAGTAGCCTAGCATCTTTGATTTTCCAGAAATTAAAAACAAATAAATGAGATCTGTTGCGTCTCCCCCAGGTCCAGGTAACTACCGGGAATGTAAATTCCCGCAAGTTAGTGCGCCGAACGGGTCCGAGGGCGAGTGCTGCAAATCTGCACGAGGTGTCAGTAAGCAGGGCAGAGGTACTTTTTAGCTACTGGTGATCATCTGCAGGGATCTTCTCCGAGGCCACATCACGCCGCCGGAGGCGTCGACGGGCTACAGGCCGCAGCGTTGCGCCGGATGTGTGGTCGCGCTGATGAGCGCCGGCGTAGCGAACCATGTGGGCCCAGATGGCTTGCCTTGAGAATGCGGTGAGGCTCGCTGCCATGCCGGGCACAGAAGTTCTTCGCTGCCCGCAGGGCGGCGGCGCCAGCCGCAGACAGGCCCCCGGGCTCACTGACATCACATGACGTTTCCGGGGCGGCGCGACGAGGAGAAGGCGCTCTGAACTGGGGGTTCGTCACCTGCTGTCAGTGGAAATCGTCATCAGGATGTCAGTGGCGCCTCTGTCGACGATGGGCAGCCTCGGGCCCGGTAGTTGGTTTTTCGCCTGGTCAGACTCGATTCCTGCACCTCTACGTCGGGGTGGAGCACGGTGTTGAGAGAGGCGTTTTCCTCCGTCGACGGCCGCTGTGGCGGAAGAGGGCGAGCGTCTCAGGGACGCTCAGGGAAGTCCTCGCGATGTGCGGCACCGCCTGCCCCCTCAGCCGATACGGCTTCCGGAGGCGGTTGAAGAGTGAGCAGACGGCTGATCGTCTGCTGGGCGACCTCTTCGCGCTGCTCGGCGGCCTGAGCACGGAGTTCGGCCCCTTCCAGCGCCTTGTGCAGCACCTCTAGCCGGGCCTCGGCCACCGCGATTGCGGTGCGTGCCTCATCGCGCTGGACGCCGGTTCGCCGCAGTTGCTCACGTTCAGTAGTGAGTTCCTCGCGCACCTGGATGGTCTCGGCGCGGGCCGCCGCGGCTTCCTGGTGCGCCTTTTCCCGGGCGGTCTCGGCGCGCTCGGCTCGGCCAGCAGCGGCTTTCAGATCGGTATGTGCCTGATTGAGAGCGGTGGTGCGGTCAGCCAGGGCGGTTTTCAGAATGGCGATCTGCCGGTCGTGTTCGTTGGCCGCGACGCGGGCCTGGCGACGTTCGGCGTCCAGGACACCCTGCAGAGCGTCGCGTTCGGAGGTAATGCGCCGGGTCTCGCGTTCGGCGACGGTGACGCGCTCGACGCTGGTGGTGGCGTTTTGCTGGGCGCGGGCGCGGGCTGATTCGTGCTCGCCGGCGGTGCGCCAGGCCACGCGTTCGGACTCCTCGGCGCGCTGCTGCGCCGCAGCGGCTTTTTCCATCGCCTTTTCGCTGGCGGTGATCGCGGCCTCGGCCTTGTCCTGAGCGGCGGTGGCGCGCCGGTCGGCGGTGGCGATGCGGTCGGCGGCACGCTGCTCGGCGGCCGCAGCGGCGGCGCGGGCCTCTTCGGCGGCCTGCTCGGCGGCATCGATCTGGGTGAGCGCGCCGGTAGTCGCGGCCTGTAGCGCCTCGGTGAAGGCGGCAAGCTGGGCGCTCCACTGCTCACCTGCGGCCAGCAGATCTCCGCTCAGCGCGCCGGTGCGGCGGAGCGCCTCGGTGACCGCCGGGGTGTGGGTGGCCGTGCGGGCGCGATGCGCGGCGGCGCGGCAGGCGTCCCCGCAGTACAGGGCCGGGCGGCCGCTGCGCCGACCGGTGGGCTCCAGTCGGTTGACGCAGCCCGAGCGGGCACACATCCGCCCCGTATCGGGATCATCCGGGCCCGTCTCCAGAGGTGCAAAAGGGTCGAACACGCGGGAAGGATCTTCACTCACCGGCAAAGAATAGCATCGTACCGTTCGCGAACGATCATATTTACGTACGTCACGAAACGAAATCTTGGAGATCGAGTGCCCTCGGGCAGGCTTACGATAACTTTGCTTATCGCAAGCCTAAGAGCATCGAAGTAGATCCGATGATCCTACGAATTAGCAGGGAGTGGCTGCATGCATCTGAAGCGCCCCAACAACGATGACGCGATGTCAGACCTTGGTGCCGGTGACGGTGCCGAAGTGGATGCCTCTCCCGAGGAGCCGAGTTCGCCCGGGACCGCGCTCGCCTGGCGCGCTCCGGTCGATAGCGCGGCACGGATGGACGATCCGGTCGTCTTGGACGGGGTGACGGTCATCGGCAATCGGCGCTCGGCCGACGAGTACGTGACCGAGGAGGCGGCGCGGCTGATCGCGGCGGCTCCGGCGGCCAACACCACCCGCGCCTACGCCCGTATCTGGGCCGACTACCTGTCCTGGTGCACCGCCACCGGCCGCACTCCACTGCCGGCCACCGCTGCCACCCTGGCCAGTTTCGTCGCCGAACTCACCGGACGTGGCCTGGCCCCGGCCAGCATCGACCAGGCGCTGGCCTGCGTGTCGTCCGCGCACGGCAAGGCCGGACTGCCCAAGCCGCACACCACCGCCGCCCGCGACGCGTTGCGCGCCTACCGCCGCACCTGGAGCACCCAACCCGGCAACACGGTGCGCAAAGCCCCGCCGATCACCATCGACATCCTGCGCAGCCTCATCGCCCACACCCCCGACGACACCCCCACCGGGATCCGGGACCGGGCCGCGCTGGTGCTCGGCTTCGCGCTGATGGGCCGGCGCAGCGAGCTCGCCGCCCTCGACTGCGAACACCTCACCTTCCCACGCCAGGGACTGGAGGTGTTCATACCCGTCAGCAAAACCGACCAGGACGCCGCCGGGCAGACCGTCGCGGTCCCCTACGGCTCACACCTTGCCACCTGCCCGGTCCGCTCGGTGCAGGCATGGCTGGCCGTGCTGGCTGAGCACGGCATCACCACCGGGGCGCTGCTGCGACCCATCGACCGCTTCGGCCGCATCGGCGGTACCCCCGGCTGGGCCGGCCGCGGCGGCCTGCGCCTATCGGGCGTCACACTGAACACCATCGTCAAGGACGCCGCTCTGCGCGCGGGCCTGGCCAACGCCGAACGCTACAGCGCGCACGGACTGCGCGCCGGTGGCGCCACCACCCTGGCCGACGCGAACGTGCCCACCGGCAAAATCGCCGAACAGGGCCGCTGGAAGCCCACCTCCCCCACCGTGCACGGCTACGTTCGCGCCGTCGACCGCTGGAAGGACAACCCCATGGGCAAGGCCGGGCTGTAGCGTCCCATTTTAACGAGATTAATACCTTGCGCCGGAACTTCGATGGGTAGCCATGCCGTCCCACGCCACTCTCCTCTCAACGAGTGGCATGAATCCAAGAACCCGACTCCACAAGACCAGGGGCACACCAATCACTCCACGAAACCCGGCGCGGTTCACCGGGGCTGCGACCATTGCAGTGAAGCGCGCCAGACAGGCTGTCTGGCGCGGGCAAAGATGACAGTTGCCAACGTTTGTTATCTGCACCCTCAGCTGGACTGCTGAGCGCACGGAATTTCGTGATTATGGTTGCCCGAAACGGGATCCTTGAATGGCGACAAGATCGAATTCGCATCAGGATGGTAACGAAAGCGGTCAGAAGGTGAGGTCTCCGGCTTTCGGAGGGCTGAGTGGCCGAAGATGGCTGCGACACTGCCGAGGAAAGGGAAATCCGGTGTGGTCGAAGTGGTCATCGTTGGTCGCCGGACTGGCATTGTCGGCTGGTCTGGTGGCGGTTCCGGCCGAAGCGTCGGTGACATGGGCGTCGGTTACGAAGGTGACGGCCTCACCCGCCCGGCAGACGACCGACTGCCCGGCAAGCGTGGGATTCTCTGCCGTTGTCCACCTCGGCAGGAAGGGTGTTGTCCGCTACCGCTGGGTCCGCGCCGACGGAACCAAAAGCGCAGTCAAAACCATTACGGCGCGGGGGCCCACTATTATCCCGTACATAAGCGATCATGGCGGAGCGGCGATCAGGAGAACCCTTCGCCGGGACGGTGCACGACTCCGGCACGTTATCCGGTACATTGCCCATGTCTGTGCAGCGACCGCCGCCCGGCGGCCAGCATGAGCGCCGCGCCGAAGGTCACCGCCCTTCGCGGTGGAGGCGTCAGCCTCGCCGCGGCCGCCGACGCTTTCCTGGCCACCCCGCGCACCGCCAACCCCAACACCCACCGCTCCTACGCCTCGGCCATCGACCGCGTCACCGCACTGCTCGGCCGCGACCGGCCGCTCGCCGACGTCGCCGACGCCGAGATCGGCGCCGCGCTCACCGAATTGTGGGGCCGATGCGCGCCGGCGACCTGGAACCGCGCCGCCGTCACCTCCTGGCTGCTCTGGTGTCAGACCAAGAAACATTGGGCAGCGCCGTCGGTCCCGGCCGACGCCAAACGCCGCAAGGAGAGCGCCGACGAGACCCGCGCCGTCGCCAAGACCACCATCGACCGACTGCTGTCGCGCCGCGACATCCCGTTGCGGGAGAAGGCGCTCTGGCGGATGCTGTACGAGACCGCCGCCCGCGCCGAGATCCTGGCGCTGAACGTCGAGGACCTTGACCTGGAGCACCGGCGCGCCCCCGTCCGCTCTAAAGGCGGCGCCATCGAGTGGGTGTACTGGGACCGTGGCACCGCCCACCTGCTGCCCCGGCTCCTCCGGCTCCCGGACGGCAGCACGCGCACGCACGGTCCGCTGTTCCTGTCCGAACGCCGTCCGGCGGCTGCCGACATCTGCCCCCACACCGGCCGCGCCCGCCTCGGCTACGACCGCGCCCGTGTCCTGCTGGAGAAGTACGCCGGGCTCGATCTGCACCAACTGCGCCACAGCGCCGACACCCACCTCGGCGAAGCCGAAGTACCGCTGCAGCTCATCATGGGCAAGACCCGGCACAAGAACCCCCGCACCGCCATGCGCTACGTCAAACCCAATGCCGAAGCCATCGCCGCCGTCACCGAGGTCCTGGCGCCCCGCCGCCGTACCCACTGATCAACTGAGTGGCGGCTCGCCGGAGCTATAGGAGTTCCGGGCCGTCACGGTCGGGCGGCCCGTCGCTGCGCTGGGCATCGTACTGTCCGTGTGGCGCGCCCGCGAGCTGCTCCGCCTGGTGGAGCCCCTGCGCGCCGCCGCGCGGCCGGCATCGCCGGGGCCTACGAGAGAGGTAGGCCCCGGCTCCCTGGGACGCTATCCCGCTGGCTCGACGACGGTGACCACGTGATTGGTGCTCGTTCCCTTGACGGTCGAGTTCCCGACCAGCGTGACCGTGTAGGTGTGCTTCCCGGCCGTGGCCGGCGTGTCGGTGAAGGCGAACGTCCCGTCGGTGGTGGCGGCCAGCTTCTGACCCTTGGTGGTGACGGTGCCGTCTGGCGCGACGGCCCTGCGGCTGACGGTGACCGTCGTGCGCGGGTAGACGACGCCCTCGGCGGCGAAGGAACCGCTGAACTCAAGCAGCTCGCCGACTGCGCCCGTCGCGGGCCCGGTCACGGTGAGCGCCGGTTCGTACCTGGCCACCGTGACGGTCGCCGTCGCGTAGGCCCCGTAGTACCAGGAGTTGCCCGGCCAGGACAGGCGATACCTGAACGCCCCGATGCCTGGTGGGATGTCGGTGAACTCGTAGGTCCCGTCCGCCGCTGTGATGACCTCCCGGAAGGGCCGGTCGGTGCCGTCGGGGAGCCAGCTGTACAGTTCCAGCGTCTGCACGCCGGGGGTCGCCCCGGTGCTGAGCGTGAGCCGTCCGCTGATGGTCAGCAGCTTGAGCGCGTTCGCCTCGGCGGGCGCCGTCAGGGTCAGGGCCGAGGAGTGGTAGGGCGCGGACGGCAGCCGCCATAGGTGCATACGCCCGGTGCCGGGCTCCTTCAGTACCGCGAAGGTGTAGATGCCGTAAAAGCCGATGCTGCCCGGCACCAGCGCCTTTCCCTGGTGGCCGGCCGTGTAAATCACCTCTCTCGTGGTCGCGTCGTAGACCACGAGCTCCGCCGCGTCACCCAAGGCGGAGTTCCAGCCGCCCACGACGTAGTAGCCGTTCTCGCTGGCCGCGACGGTGGCGGCCAGGTCGTGCCCGGCCGGCCCCTTCTCGTCGTAGGCCTGGGCCCGGTCGAAGGTCGTGGTGTCCCAGGCGTCGAAGCGGTGGGTGCCGGACGGCACCGGCAGAACCGCCGACCCTTGGTAGGCGAGGGCCAGGTCCTCCAGGGGCGGCAGCCCGTTTGCGTCGCCGAGAATCTCGCCGAGCGGGTTGCCCGGGTCGCGGTTGACGTCGTACAGCCTGACGGTGGCGGGGCTGACTCCCGGTTCTGACACGGCGAGGAAGGCGCCGGCGACTGCGACCAGCGGAGGCCTGGTCGTGGCCGGCCCGACCTTGGCGAGGATGGGGGTGGCCCGCACCTCGAGCGCGACGACCCCTCCCTCACCCGCCCCGCCGCAACCGTACCCGATCCACAGCCGGTTGTGGGCCTGCGCCAGCGTGGACGGGCACGGATAGGCGGACAGATCGATGCGCCGGGTGACGGCGACCGTGGCGGTGTCGATCTCGATCACCTCATGCGTGCCGCTCAGCGTCGCGTACACCTTCCTGGCGCCGTCCGGCGCGGACAGGGCGGTGACTCCGGACAGGCCGCCGATCGTGGTGACGGCCTCGCCGTCGAGGTGCGTGACCACGATCCGGTCGTCAGCGGCGACAAAGACCTTGCCATGGCCGGCCACCAGGTCCCCGCCCATGCCCGCGACCCCGAGGTCGGCGACGAGATCGGCGGCCGCGGCGGGGGCTGGGACGGCGAGCAGGCTCGCCGCCAGGAGCAGAGACCCGGCCGAGGCGACTAATCGGCTGATGCGTTCAGAGGCTGAAGGACGCACATGCACTCCGTTCTGAAAGACGATCTTCGTTCTTCGAACGTATATTCGCATGTTGCGCCATCGCCGTGAAGGGCTAGTCGCCGAGTTTCTGAATGCGGTCCTTAACCAGGGTGGTCGCGATGGCCGCCTTGTGCGGCTGCCCCTTGAGGAACGCCCGGGCGAAACTCTGGCCTGGTCGGGGCCCTGGGTCGTTCCGGACCAGGGGCGGCCGCGAGCGCCGTCACGAGGCGGCGCTGTTCTTCCTGGTCAGTGGCGTCGGCCTGGTGCTCAGCTCTGCGCCGCTCTGGATCTCCCGGTACGTACTCGACTTGGAGACCCCGGACGTGAGCGTGGTGACCCAGGAGATCGCCGACTTCATAAGCGCACAGATCGTCGGCACGCTGATCGCCATGATCTTCCGCTTCTGGGCGCTCAGGAAGTGGGTCTTCCCCGACGAGAAGCCCTCAGTCCGGCAGCGTGCGATTGGCTCCCGCTCCCGACTCCACGGACGAGGCGGCTTGATGACGGCGAATCCAGAAGCCGTTTCGGCGAACGGACTGCTTCATGCCGCTGCTACGCCCCACGAGCCCGGCCTCGCACCGGGTCGCCGAGCGCCCCAGTATCCGCCGAAACGTCCCGTTGCCCCCTTTGCCTGTTCGCTCTCGCCTTGGCGATCGACCTTCGATCTCCAGGTTTGGCGGCCCATGACACGCTGGTTAACGGCACCCCGACATCTGCCCGCACACCGGCCGCGCCCGCCTCGGCTATGACCGCGCCCGCGTCCTGCTGGAGAAGTACGCCGGGCTCGATCTGCACCAACTGCGCCACAGCGCCGACACCCACCTCGGCGAAGCCGAAGTACCGCTGCAGCTCATCATGGGCAAGACCCGGCACAAGACCCCCGCACCGCCATGCGCTACACCCGCCCAGGCAGCGAGGCCGTCGCTGAGATCACCGGCATCCTCGCCCCACCACACCGAACTCACTAACCGCAGATCAGAGCCATATCCGTTGGATTTCCGCTGTTTGCTACGGGGACCCCAAGAAGATCGGGGAAGCTGAAGTACTGCCCGGCCTTCCCCGGCCGGTTCGGCTCGATCGAAGACGCTCGCGTCTTCCGCCAGGAGTCCTACGCCTGGTACAACCACGATCACTACCACTCCGGGATCGGCTATCACCATCCCGCCGACGTGCACTACGGCAAGGCCGGCATGGTCCGCGATCGGCGTGTCCACGTCCTGGCCACCGCCCAGGCCGCCTATCCCGAGCGTTTCGCCTCCGGTGGCACACCCACCCTGCCCGATCTGCCCGGACCGGCATGGATCAACAAACCCAACGACCTGGACCAGAAGGGCGAACAAGAAAAGCTGACACGGAATTAGACCAGTTCAGCTGCCTTGATCAAATTGACAGGTTCCGCGTCGACCTTCTTACTTGCGCGGAGCAGGCTGGCCTGAGCCGGACGCTGACGTGCCTTGACAGCACCCTTCCGGATGAAAGGCTGAGGTTCTTCTTTCTGGTCAAGGAGGACCACGATGACCGCGACGCCCCCCGAAGCTCTCACCTCAGACCCCGCGGCACCGCAGATCGCACAGTCGCTGGCAGAGATCCGTGCCAAGGGCACGGGCCTGTTCTCCCGGGCGCTGGTGATGGCCAACGGAGACCTCTCCTTCGACGAGGCGCACAGCTACAAGACCCCGGTCGCGGGAGCGCGTTCCGGGGGGACGACGCGCTACTCCCTGACAGATACCAAAGACGCCAGCCGCAGCTACCAGGGACGCGTCGACAAGGCGCAGGCGCGCATGTCCAAACAGGACAGCGAGGTCGCCGTCCTGCAGGAAGCCTGGGACTGGATCGAGGCGCTTCATTCCTCGTTCCCTCATGACGCCCACATCCGGGTCGTAGTGGTCGGCAACATCGGGCCGTGCACCGGATGCAAGGCCCGCCTGAAGCTGTTCCGGCAGGACCTCATCGGCGTGTTCGGACCCGGGCGGGTGATCGTGGAAAGCGTCTACGACACCAGCCAGATGTTCATCACGAAGGACTACGAAGAGAAGTACGAGGACTACGAGACGGGGGCCACGAGCACGGTCTCGACGACCTACGGATACGAAGGCGCGACGGTGGAGGCCTACCGGCCGCCGGGTGCTCCGCAGAGCGTGTCGTACTGGCTGTACCAGGTGGGGTAGGTGGTCCCGGGGCAGTACGGCTGCCGAGCTCGTCGGCATGGTGATCACGCCACCCACGACGCTTGGCCCTTTGAGCTGCAGCGAGGTCTTCCCCAGCGTCCGCGCCACGGAGGGGGCCTGATGGTAGCGGCACAGAAAACAACGGATATGCAGGTCAGCGGTCTCTCTTCCGGGCTGTACTCGAAGACCCTTACAGGGGGTTCCGGTAGTAATGGGCTTTCCCTCGTAACGTAGAGACATCGCCTTAAGGGGGAAACGGCGACGACAGCTTGAACCCGAGGAGTACACCGTCAAGCACTTCCGGGCGGCGTGTGAGCGGACGGGCGTTGCCCAGTCAATGGGCCTGGTCGGCTCCTCCCTCGACGACGCCGCCGAATCGCTGTTCTCCAGCCTGGAATTTGAGCTGTTTCGTATCCTGGGCCCGTTCGTCACTCGTGAGCAAGCCCGCCGCGCGGTCGCGGTCTGGGTCGATGACTTCGACACGATGCGGCTGCACTCGGCCAACGGGATGTGCTGCCCGGTGGAGTACGAACACCAGCGGGCCGCTATGCGGCCGAAGAGGGAGGTCCCTACGGTTCAAGGCATCGTCACTTCGCGACGATGCGGACACGGTCAGTTACTCGCGGTTAATGCTGGTAGTAGTCACATCACATGGCAGACCACTAAAAAACGGCAGGCAACAAACACCACGCAACAGAATCACGGGGTGCTCCTGTCCTGGCGAGGGCACAGAAAGTGCTTGACCCGCCCCGCCCAGGGCGTATGGTCCGATCAGGAAGGTTTCTTACCGGTTCGCCGGTGAGGTGGTCACGCTGGGGGTGTAGCCGGACTGCTCGTCAACGAGTGGCGCGACAAGGTGCAGCGCATGCCAAACGCCAGCCAGTGGGTGGCGCGGGACCCGATCACTGGAGAGATACGACATCGACGCCGGTAACCATTCATTGACCAGCCCTATGGGGTGCGTACAACGGATTGTCGTCGGCCGCACGGATGATCTCCCGGCGTGGTTACTCACCGGCATGTTCCGCCTCCGCTACGAGGTGTTCTACGAACGCCTCCGCTGGGACGTCGACAGCTTCCACGGAATGGAGCGAGATTCCTACGACGACTGCGATCCGGTCTATGTGATCAGCCATGGGGAGGTCTGCCGGGAGGTCACAGGGTGCTGTCGGCTCCTGCCCACCGACGGTCCTTATATGATCCCCGACGTCTTCTCCGAGACGCTGCGCGGCGCCCCTGCTCCTCGTGATCCGAGCATCTGGGAGCTCAGCCGCCTGGCCACTGGCCGGGCCTGGCCCCGCACTACGGCAGCGGGTTTCGGCACGCTTGCCCTTGCGCTGCTCCGGGACGCGTTTCGCTGGGTTGATCGGTACGGTGACACGGTGGTCGCGGTCTCAGGCGTGGCCCTGGAACGGCGCCTGCATGTCATGGGTGTTCCCACCCGGCGTTTCGGTGACGGCAGGGCGACGCGCCTTGGCCAGCTTCTGTGTTCCGCCTATGCCGTCTCAACCCAGGCCTTCCTTGAGAACGCGCCTGCCGCGCCAACGGCGGCGACGATTCCCTGCCAGGACGAGTCCTAGGTAGTACTTCGTTAGGTTGGTTCGGGTGGGTGGTGTTCTGGCCGTTCTGTGGCAGTTATGTCGCGGTGGCAGCTGGGGCACGTGCCGGTCCATCCCCCGTTCCGATGCATGGCGGCGCAACCCGGCCTGGCTCACGCTGGTCGACAAGGCGTACCTGATCGCCGACCACCCCAATTCGAATGAGCCGCAGACCTCAGCGGAGTGATCAGTGCGCGTGACGCTCGCACTAGTGGCCTTAGCCGTCTTTCTCTTAGCCATCTGGGCCGCTTTCCCGATGAGAAGCGGCGACGAGCTGGGCGGGCCTAACAGCCAGATCGACGCGCAGTTGTCCTCTGACGGCATAGTTTTCTTGAGCGTTCGCGACATCGACCTGCGCGCACGTCAGGTGACCGTCAGCGCGGACCTGCATCTGCGGCTACCCGACGTGGACGAAGAGGCTCTCGGGACGATGAGAGTCTGGTCGGGCGCCACTGGCGTCGCCAGGTCGGGCATCACCACGCAGACGGTTTCCACTCAGATCCGCTTGCGCGACATGTACGCCGTGTTCGCGCCGCTGCCGGATTTCAAGGTGCCGCTCACGGGCTCCATGGCCGCCTACCCGCACGACCGCTACTCCGCCAGGTTCCAGATTGAGATCACCGTCTCCGACGGCGTCGAACTGCCACCGCTGCCCGATGGAACGAAGCGGATGTCGCAGCGGACGCTCATGCTTTTCATCTCCACCATCAAACTTGACGACAACCTGAGCGACTGGACGCTCCCGCGCCTGGGCAGCAACGCGCACAGCTACTACGTGGACACCGGAGGCAAGGCCGAAGGCGCCCGGCCCGGCAGCAACGTGGTTCACCGGCTACGCCTGGACACGGTAGCGCGTCCGACCATCACTTCCTGCTGCAGAACGCCGTCGAACAGCTCTGGTCACGTCGCCGCGCTGCTCCCGCCGGGCAGCATTTCGTGGAGGTGTTCGCTCAGTTAGATCTCAGCCTGATCGAGGCGGTGTCGCAGGCCATACTGATCAACGACGCCGATCCCTCGCAGGGCTATTTCCGCATCACCGGTGTCATGACCTGGATCAACCCGCTGCATACTGAAGGCGCGTTGCGTGATGCGCTCAGTGTGAGCCGACGGATGCAGCGTTTCGGTGCCACCTATTAAAACGAGAAGCCGGAGAAAAGGTCACCGCGTTGAACGAGGAGGCCCGGTGAGCGGCGCCCGGCTTATGGACATGGTGTCCGGCGAGTCGTATCTGGAGAACGCTTTCGTCAAGTGGGTATTGAGCGCCGCCGCCACGGCGGGAATCGCGCGCCATGTGAGCGGGCAGTACCCGGTGACAGTCGGGGACCGGACTTACCGGTTGGACTATCTGTTGGAGTTGTGGAGTTGACCCGGTTTGGTGGACACCTGATCTCTGAGGAACCCTGGTTCCCAGAAGAAGGAGTTCACCAAACCGGGTCAACTCCAGCCGCAGCCCTTATCTGCTACCGCCGACTCGCCAAATGAGTCACCGTCTTAGCGTTGTTTTTAGTCTGGAAACTACGGACAAGTCTCTAACGGCCCTCAGAATGACAGTGTTGTCGTCTCAGGTCTGACAAGGAGCTTGGTTATGCGCTCAGCACTCCCACGCACGCTGATGGCAGCGGTCATCGCCCTCGCAGCAGTCCTCGTCCCGGCCGAGCCCGCGTCTGCGGGCATCTGGCAGCTCTCCGACGGCTTCGAACCGGCGTCGAACCCGGCCGCCCGGTGGACGTTCACCGACCAGGGCGACTGCGACACCCCGTACTTCCAGAGCGTCGGGATCGCCTCGCCCCGTACTGGCACCGGCATGGCCGGTTTGCGCGTCAGCAACACCGGCGGGTGGTGTGCGATCGGCCGGACCATCTTCCTCACCCCGGTGCCCGCCCACCCCGGCGCCCGCTGTACCGCAGGCGTCTGGCTGGACCTGCGCAACGCCGCGGCAACCTTCAACCTGGAGGTCATCAACCCGGCAGACTGGACCTACATCGCCCTGAAGACGGTACCGGTGGACCAGACGGTGGACCCAGGCTGGCGCTTGCACACGGTGAGCTGGACCGCGCAGCGCTCCGATGTCGTGCTGCGACTGACTGTGGCAAAGGCCTTCAACCACCAGTTCTCCCCACGCGCCGAACTCGACGACGTCGTCGTCCAGTGCGCCTACTGACTGTTCTGGCTCAGTGAAAGTGGCACGCGTCCAGCCCGAAACCTCTTGGCCGTGCCACCTTCATTGAGCCGGGACACAGTTGCCCGGCGCTTCGAGCGTGCCGGACGCCGAGCGGGTCAGGTTCGCGATCCGCAGGTCCTCGTGCACGATCACGTCGTAGCCGCCGACCAGCGCGAGGGCCACCTTGTGCACGCCGTCCAGGCGTTGGCGGCGGACCGTGGCATGCAGGGCCGCGACGCGGGCCACCGCTTTGCGACGCCGTATGGAGCCGCGTTTCTTGCGGGCGAGGTCGCGCTGGACGGCGGCGAGGCGCTCGGCGGACGCGGCCAGGTGGCGCGGGTTGGCCAGGTGCTCACCATCGGAAGTGGTGACCAGCCAGGCCACGCCCAGGTCGATCCCGACGGATGCGCCGATGGCGGGCAGCGCCTCGGCGGGAACGTCGTCACACGACAGCACAACGTACCAGCGCGAGCCCTCCCGCTTCACACCGATCGTCTTGACGGTGCCACGCACCGACCGGTGCCGGTGGACACGGACGTGGCCGACGCCCTGAAGGCGGACGTAGGTGGCGGTGGGGTGTTCGGGCTGGGAGTCCCACCGACAACCGTCACCGTCTTTCGGCCACTCGACGCTGTCGAACCGTCCCTCGCCCTTGAAACGGGGAAACCTCGGAATCCGCCCGACCACCACCTGCTCCGTCTGCGCCTCTCAGGCGCCGTGGTGACAGGGGCCGCCGTGGTGCCTGGCCGTGTCGGCGGGCACGTTCAGTGTGGGATTGCGGTCGAAGAACCCATAGGGCGTCAACGAGAATCTGGCATGGTCGACCGGCATCACCGGCCAGTCCTCGGGTCGCGGGAAGTGGGTCACGCCGAAGGTGTGCCACAGCACGATGTCTTCACCGTCCAGGGGGCGGTCGCCCGCGACGTACGCCGGTAGGCCGTCGCCGCCCGGATTCTGGTTGACGAACTCGCCGGCCGGATATCGCTCTTCGGACGCGTAGCGGGTGATCCACAGTTCTCGGGTGGTGAACGCCGCCCGGGCGGCGATTGAGGAGGAGTGGTCGGCCAGCAGGGTCGGGTTCTGCTCGGTGCGCAGGACGTAGCCGGTCGGCTGGCCGAGCCGGTTGGTGCGCTCGGTGCTCACGATGTGCCAGGTCCGCCCGACCGAGGCGTCCGCGCTGCGTACCCCCTGGGCCTCGCTGGCGATCCGGGTCCGGGTGTAGCTGAAGGCGTTGCCGTACGGGTTTTCCGATGAGAGCGGTACCCGGGCCGCGTCGACCTCGTCGACCGCGTTGCAGACGCCATCGACCATCATGTCGAGGCGGGCGCTGAACAGGTGCTGGTGGAACGGGGCGCCCAGGCCTGGGGCTACCTCGCTGGCGTAGGGCCACTCTCGTAGCCCGCGGTAGGCCGTGGTGAACAGGATGCCGGTGAGCTTGGCCTCGCACTCGATCCTGCCGTCGAGGTAGAGGTACCAGAAAAAGCCGTAGTCGTAGTTGCCGACCGTGGTGAAGAAGGAGATCACCAGGCGGCGCTGGCGGCGGACCTCGGCCGAGTTGGGGGTGTAGATGTCGGTGTGCTTCCAGAGCGTGCCGTAGTCCTCCTCGTGCAGGCAGATCGCGTTGGGGATCTGCTGCACGTTGCCGAGCTCGTCGGCCAGGTCGACGTCGACGTAGTGGATCTCGCCGAGACAGTCGCAGCCGTGGGTGAGCGAGTTCGCATACCGGCCGAAGAGGTATTCGCCGGCGTCGAAGTAGTTCTGCCAGAAGCGGACCGGCGCCGGGTCGCCGTAGGGCACGACCATCTCGGCGATGGAGGCGCGGTAGATGACCGGCCGCAGCTCGCCGTCGTGGTCGGGGTCGGTGTAGGCCACATGGTGGAGCACCAAGCCTTCGCGGGCGTCGAAGCCGAAGTGCAAAGACCAGTTCGCCCAGGTGATCCGGTCGCCCTGGACCTGGAACGACGGCCCGTCTGGCTGGGTGATCTCGATGGGTTTCAGGGTCTCCAACGGTGCCGGGCGCCCCTGCGGCAGGTGGAACGTGCTCGGCTCCTGCGGCAGCGGGAAGATACCGATGTCGATGACCTCGGTCGCCTTCTTCTCGATCAGGTCGACGTAGGCGCTCAGCCCGTCCACCGGGTGTGCCCAGACGTGGGCGTCGGGGTCGAGCGTGGCGAAGCAGAGCACCCGGATGATCCGCCTGCCCTCCTCGCCGGGCAGACCGAAGGTGCCGGCTGACAGCGGCGCGCATCTGACCTGCTCGGTGGTCAGGTCACGCCTGGCCAGCGCCTCGACCCAGGCCGGTTCCTGGGCGAGGATTCCCTCGACCGACATGAACTCTTCGGCCATGATCGGCATCGCGCCGCGGGAGCCGTCGACATCGACGATCGTGGCGACCGCGCCGGCGGTGAGGTCGACGCTGACGTCTCGGGCGTCGCCGGTCGTGGTGTCGAGCAGCAGTACCCGCGCCTGGCGGTCGGGTCTTGGCCCGGTGCCGATCTGGAAGGCGAGTACCTGCTGTTTGTGTGGTTCGAGTAGGCCGATGTAGACGAAGCGGACGCTCTCGCCGGCCAGGCCGGCCTCGCGTACCAGGGCGACGGTCTGCTCGATCTCGGTCGCGGTGAGGCTGGAGACCGGGGTGGTCAGGGGGGTCATGGGGTCCTTTCTTGGGTGGGTCGGCGTCGAGCCGCTCAACGCGACGCTCTGGGCAACAGCAGCGGGATCGAAAACGACGCGACGCCGCCGCTCTGGTCAACGACGGGACTGGCACTGGGGGCACTCAACGGTCACTTATGCGATTCTTGCGATCACTTAAAGTCACTATCCATGGCTGCGTCCTGCCGCGCAACTGGTGAAATGACCCAAACCAGCTCCGAGAAGACCCCAAATGGCGGCGTCGTTGCCGGTGCTGCCGTGGTCCTTGGGGCGGGAGGGCACTGTCTTCACTGCCGTGGCGCCGGTGGCAGGGCGCAGTACGGACGCGCAGAGCCCGGCCTGCGCGCGGGCCTGTTCGGCACATGGTTATGCCTCTGCTGAGGTGCGACAAGAGGCCATGGGGGTGGACCCGCCGACGACGGCCGGGCTCCAGCCGCTGCGCGGGCCGCCCGCGCTGACGGCTCGAACCTGCGGGTGCGCTCCTCGGGCATCATGCACACGGTGGCGATGACGACCTGGCTGGGCGGGGAGCGGATGCCGGGCCTGGCGTGCATGGTCGGAGTGAGCGGGCCGGGACCTGGGCGCCACCCACGTTCGGCGGTCAGGAGATGGCCGGGCTGCGGCGCTCGATCAGCGCGACGTCGCGCCAGCGGCCGTGGTGGCGGCCGATCCGTTCCCGGGTGCCGATCACCCGGGACCCGGCCTTGATGTGCAGGGCCAGGCTGGCGGTGTTCTCGGGGAAGACGTCCGACTGGATCGTCCAGATCCCGGCCGTCTCGGTGGAGGCGATCAACGCCGCGAGACGGCGGGCATCGAGATGGCTTAGGCCCGTGATCAAGCGCGCTTAGGGGCTGGTGGCCTCAGCCGTTAACGGCAGGCCGCCACCTCTGGTGAAGGGGGTTGACGACCTAGGACAGCACACCAGTCTTGTGCGAGGCGCTGGCTACGATCGTGGCGGCCAAACTCACAGCGGACGTGCCATGTTGAGTTGGGCCCGGGCACTCTGCCGGCATTATTTCCAGTGGGTTTCCCCGGCCCGTCCTAACGCAGCACCCCGACACCGGAGCCCGTTCAGCCGGTGAGCAGGAGGCTGTCGACGAGGCCGGTGGCCGAGGAGATGGGGGCGGTGGCCGAGCAGGCAGCCGGACAGGCTGGTGTAGTAGCTGATGCCGCTGGTGACGCGGGTGGCGGCGTCGCCGAGGTAGCGGCCTGCGGTGACGGTGCCGGTGGCGGTGGCGGTGGCGGTGACCAGGATGGGCACGTTCCAGGCGATGGTGCTGGTGCCGCCGGTGGCATCGGTCCAGGTGACGGTTTCGGTGGTGGCCGGTCCTGGGCCGAGGGTCAGGCAGGCCAGGCTCACCGAGACGCTTTCGGCTCCGGTGCCGGTCGAGCCGATCAGGCAGGTCACCGCATCATCGACCACCGGATCGAGACCGAGATCGGCCACCGACTCGGACTCGATCACGGCGAGGTGCGCATCCTCAACCTGGGCGGCGAACTGGTCATCACCAACACTGCTCTGCCGGACGCGCTCGAAGCCGCTCTCCGCTGACACTCTTAGGGTGTCTCTTCAATCCTCGACCGTCGCGAATCACAGAAGACGTGAACTCGCGACGGTCTGTTTTTCCGGGCCGCCGCGCGCCACTTCAACGGCCTGTCGGGAAGCCTTCTAAACCCGACACCCACTCACCGACGATCGGAGTCCCTGGATCGGACTGCAAAGATCAGCCGAGCGTGAACGTCCTGGCGCGGATACGGCGCTGGCTGGGAGGGTGGACCTCATGATGGAGGACTTGCGGGACGCCGAGCGCCGACTCCAGGCCGCGCAGCTCGCTGGAGATGCCGAGGCGCTGGATCGGCTGCTGGATGATCGGCTGATCTTTACCTTCGGTGCGAACGTTGCGACCAAGGCGGACGACCTGGAGCTGCACCGCACTCGGACGCAGGTGATGACGAAGGTGGCCGAGGAGGAGCTGACCGTGCTCGCCGATGGACACACCGGGGTGACGTGGTTTCTCGGCACCGTCGAAGGGACCGTCTCCGGTACGCCGTTCGCGGCCAGGATGCGCTACACCCGTACTTGGCTCTACGGCGAGACGCACGGCTGGCGAATCATCGCCGTGCACGCCAGCACGACCGATTGACATAGCCGACACGTTGTCCGTAGCTCCTTCTCGTTCGCCTTGGCCTCGGCGATGATGTCTTCCAGCGTCCGCTCACCGACCACCGGATACAGGGCCTTGCGGACGATCTCCTCCGGTAGTTCCAGCGCCGCCGTGGCGAGCTTCACCAAGATCCCGTTCTTGCCCTGCACCCGCCGGAACTCGGCGTCGAGCTCTCCCACGATCTTCTTCTCCGCCCGCACGCTGATCCTGTGCACGAGCTGGATCAGCGGCTCCACCAGCCCGTCGATCAGCTCCGCCTGCCGCACCTGGCACAACGCGGCCAGCAGGGTGAGGCGCACCGGCGGTCCGCCGCCTCGAAATCGGACAGGTACATCTTCATCGCCCGGGCCCGCCGGCCCGCCACGACCTTCTCCGAGACCTCCTCGAACAACGCGGTCCGCAGACCGATCGCCTTGACCCGCTCCAGCTTCACGATCTCCGCCAGCAGCGTCTCCAACTGCAGCGGCCCCGGGTCCTCCTTCAGCTCCTGCAAGACCTTCCGCGTCCCCCTCCACCTGCTCTCCCTCGGCCACGTGACCGTCACCGCCGTCCGCGCCACCAGCGCCCCCACCGACCCCAACACCGCCAACGACACCGCCAACGACACCGCCACCAAGACCTGCCACGTCATCTCCATCATCCTCGCTACCTGCTGACCAACCCCCAGCGGACCACCTGACCCACCAACGACCACAGCACAGCGGCCGGGACTCACCAAGCCCCGGCCGCACCGCAAACGAGGGACCGCCACGACCTATGGTCAGGGTGATCTGACCAGCGACAACTGGCCCCATGCGCGCGCATTCTGGCCCCACTTGTGGATCTTGGGTAGGCGTGAAAGGGACCCGGTAGTAATGGCGGTGAAACCAACGATGTTGCTGCTGACCTGCTGAGACTCCTTGAGAAACATGATCACGGGACGGCAGGCCAAGCTCTATCCATGCAGGTCAAAGCCATATCCGTTGGATTTTCCGCGATTGCCACCGGGACCCCTACTACGGCCTGGCGGTGGAGTCGATGCGCGAGGCCGGGCGGCGCATCGATGATGAGGTCCTGGAGCACATCTCCCCGGCACACAGCAAGAACATCAACTTCTTCGGTTCCATCGAGGTCGACATCGAAAGCGAGCCGGCCCGGCTCGGACCTACGGGGTACCGGCCGTTGCGCGTGCGCGACACCCTGGTTTGACGCGCAGGGGCCCATCCTGGCAGACGGGCGACGAGGCCCGAAGCGCCGGCCACCTGTTGGGCGGGTAGTGAAATGATCTTGGGGTGGTGGCCGGCCTGGTCGGGACCGAGAGCAGATGCGATCACGATTCGGTTGTTCACTCGTGTCGATCTATCCGCAGTGGAACGATGACGTTATGTCACCGCGTGGAGCGAGGTGGGCCGGTGGGGTTGTGGCTGGCCTGGTGGGCGCGCAGCCGTGCGCCAGGCCTGGGAATGGGCGTCTCGGCTCCTATTAAGGCGTGACCGACGATTCCGATACCCAGGGTGGGGCAGGGAACTCGTCGTCATGTGAAAGGCCCGTCACTATCTCTGCTCCGGAGTCAGGACGTGTCGGGTCCGGTCCCCGATCCAGGCCGCTTCGAGGATCGCGGTCAGGCTGGCGGTGTCGGTCGGGCCTGGATGGTTCTGGATCAAGCGGGTGACGCCACTGGCCATCTCCGCGAAGCGCGGGAGGTCGGCGCGTGCCACGCCGATGTCCGCCAAGGTGGCGGGGATGCCGATGTCGGCAAGGAGCCCGTCGAGCCAGGTGAGGAACGTATCTGCGGCCTCGGCATCCGAGGCGTCGGTCACGTCGAGCCCGCACACCCTGGCGAGGATGGCCAACCGGTCGCCGATGGCGTCCCTGGCCGCGTCCAGCGCGTAGGGCAGCAGCAGCCCGACGCCCAGGCCGTGCGGTGTGTGGGTGGCTGCGCCGATGGGGTACTGGAGGGCGTGCGGAGCCGCGTTGCCCGCGTGGGAAAACGCGAGCCCGGCCAGCATGGACCCATAGGACATGTCCGCGCGCGCGTCCTTGTCGCCTCCGTCCCTGACGACACGGGGCAAGCTGCGGGCGATCCGCTCCGCGGCCAGGAGCGCGTAGTGATCGGTGATCGGGTTGCGGCCGAGGAAGACCTGCTCCACCAGGTCGCGTGGTCCGTGGGCCCGGGGTCGCGCGGTGTAGCTCTCCACCGCGTGACAAAACGCGTCGATGCCGGAGTGGGCAGTGACGGTCGCAGGGCAGGTGTAGGTGAGCTCGGGGTCGACGATGGCGAAGTCGGGCACGATGTGGACGCTGGAGACCCCCACCTTCAGCTCGCGGTCCGGGTCGGTCAACACCGAGACGGGCGTGAGCTCGGAGCCGGTGCCTGACGTCGTCGGGACCGCGACGAGAGGAATCGTCGGCCCCGGCACCCTCGACTCGCCGTAGAAGTCGCGCGGCGTCCCACCGTGGCACCGGATGACGCCGACGATTTTGGCGAGGTCGATCACCGTGCCACCCCCGATGGCGAGGATTACGTCGGCGTCCACCTCTGCGGCGACCGAGACGGCCAGGGCGACATCGGTGAGTGGCACGTCCGGAGTCGCGTCGGCGAACACCCCGACGACTTCGACCTTCTCCCGCACGGCGGCCACGATCTCGGCCACGCCCGGCTGCCCCAGAAGAACCCGGTCGGTCACGATGAGGACTCGCGAGCCACACTCGGTCACCACTCGTGGGATGTTCTGCGCGACCCCTTCGCCCACTATCAGCTGGCGTGGTCCGCGGACGGTCTCAAGCATGTCAGTGCCTCTCTGGAACGTCGGCGGTGATTTGCTGGGCGGACGTGCAGGTCACCTGCGAGACCGGGACGGCGTCGGCAAGGTTGGCTGCCGGGTGGCGCAGGCGCGCGCCGGGCGCCCGGACCCGGTCGTGCCCGGGCGCCCTCGGGTCCATCGCGATGAGGACGTCGCCCTCAGTGGGCGGGTCAGCCGGGTCGAGGGTCCCGCGGACATCGTCGCCAAGGGCGGTACGAGTCAAGGTCGCGACCAGCACCCCGATCATGAGCCCGAGGGCGTGGCCCTTGGGACCGCCGAAAGGGCTGATCGCCCCATCCACCGCCGCGGCCGCGTCTGTGGCGCGCACATCGGCGGAGTCGACGGTGTCCCCGGGGGCCGGCGGATTCGTGCCGACCGTGGCCTGGGTCCCGCCCCACGGGTGGAGGCCCGTCAGGTCATGTGTGCACAGGGCGCGGTGATCCTCGGTGGGCACCCGGAGCCGCAGGCCGGTCACGGTAGGTCGATCGCCGCGTAGGTGACGTCGAGGTACTCAAAGATGCCCTCGTGCGACCCCTCCTTGCCGATCCCGGACTGCTTCACGCCTCCGAACGGAGCCGACGGGTCCGAGATCAGGCCACGGTTGACGCCGATCATCCCCGTCTCCAGCCCCTCGGCGAACCGGAGCGCCCGCTGGAGGTCACGGGTGAAGACGTATCCGGCCAGGCCGTGCTCGGTGTCGTTGGCCTTCGCCATCACCTCGTCGTCGGATGTGAACGAGATGATCGGCGCCACCGGGCCGAAGATTTCCGCCTCCAGTATCTGTGCGTCTTCGGGCACGTCGACGAGGACCGTAGGCGGGTAGAAGTGGCCCGGCCCCTCCGGACGCTCGCCGCCCACCAGGACACGGGCGCCGCGATCGACCGCGTCGGCGACGAGCTCGTCGATCTTGGTGACCGAGGGCTCGTCGATCAACGCCCCGACGTTCACGCCGTCGTCGAGACCATGGCCCACCGAGAGCGCGGCCATCCGCTCGGCGAAGCGCGCCGTGAACTCCTCGCGCACCGGCTCCTCGACGTAGATCCGGTTGGCCGCGATGCAGGACTCCCCGATGTTGCGCATCTTGGCCACCATGGCACCGTCGAGCGCGACGTCCAGGTCCGCGTCGGCACACACGATCAAGGCCGCGTTGCCGCCCAGTTCCATGGAGGTGCGCAGCACGTTGTCCGCCGCCTGTCGTAGCAGCACGCGCCCGACCTCGGTCGACCCGGTGAACGAAAGCTTGCGGGTCCGGCGGTCGGCCAGCAGTGCTGAGACCACCTCACCGGAACGCTTGGTCGTCACGACGTTGACGACGCCCGGGGGAACGCCGACCTCCTCCATGATGCGGGCCAGGAACAGCATGGTGAGTGGCGTCTGGGCTGCCGGCTTGGTGATCGTCGTGCAGCCCGCCGCCAGCGCAGGAGCGATTTTGCGGGCCCCCATGGCCAGCGGAAAGTTCCAGGGTGTCACGAAGACGCACGGTCCGACCGGCTTCGGCACGGTGAGGATGCGATATCCACCAGCGGGAGCGGTGTTGTAGCGCCCCTCGACGCGCACCGCCTCCTCGGCGAACCAACGGAAGAACTCGGCGCCGTAGGCCACCTCTCCCCGAGCCTCGGCGAGCGGCTTGCCCATCTCGAGCGTTATCAGCCGGGCGACCTCCTCGGATCGCTCGGTCAGTGCCCGGTACGTCGCGGTCAGCAATTCCGACCGTTTTCGCGGCGGGGTCGCCACCCACTCCGTCATTGCCTTGCTCGCCGCGTCCAGAGCGGCGAGCCCGTCGACGACGTCGGCGTCCGCCACCTCGGCGATGGTCTTGCCGGTGGCCGGGTCCTCGACGGCAAAGGTGGCTCCGCCGGCGGCGTCGCGCCAGGCGTCGCCGATCCGGAGCCGCCGGTGCTCGGGGGCCAGGACGTTCATCGGGTCACTCATTGCGTCGCCTCCTGTGATGTTCTTGGTGATGTCCGGCGTGACCTCGGCGATCGCGCCACACGCGTTGACGAACGGGTCACACGACCTGGTCGGGGTCGAGGTTGCCGAGCGGGTCGAACGTGACCTCGGCCCTGGCCGCGGGGCGATGCCCCGCGCCACCGATCGCCTTCTGGGGCCATGGCCGCTTCGGCGTCGTCAGGCCGTGCTCACCGGTGACGGTCCGCCGAGGCTCGATTGCCACGTGCGGACGCATGTCGACGTCGCCGCCCCGCGCGGTTACCTCCCGGCCTCGGACAGCGCCAGCCCGGTGCCGGCATCGAACAGGTGCGCACGGTCCAGGTCGACCGTGACAAGCAGCCGCTCGCCCGGCGTGCCGGTGACGGTGGGGCGTGCCTTGATCTTGAGCATCTCCGTCCCCACCCGGACGTCGACCACCGTCCGGTCACCGAGCGGCTCAAGGCCGTAGAGCTCACCCGGCAACGACGCGCTCCCACGCTGCTCGACGGACAGGTCCTCCGCGCGCAGGCCCAGCAGCAGCGGACGACCGTCCTCAGCCGTGGTCCAGCGGGGCCGCGGCAGCGTCCAGCCTTCCGCCCCGACCAGACGATCTCCCTCGGCGTGGCAGGCGAGCAGGCTGATCGCCGGGCTCCCGACGAAGCCTGCGACCCACTGGTTGGCCGGACGCTCGTACACCTCGGTCGGCGTTCCGACCTGCTGCACCTTCCCCTCCTTGAGGACCGCGACCTGGTCGGCCATGGACAGGGCCTCGACCTGGTCGTTGGTCACGTAGATGAAGGTTCCCCCGAGGCTCCGGTGGATGCGGGTGAGCTCGGTGCGCATCTCGACGCGGAGCTTGAGGTCGAGGTTGGTCAGCGGCTCGTCCATGAGGAACGCGCGCGGGCGACGGACCAGTGCCCGGGCCAGGGCGACACGCTGCATCTCACCGCCCGACATCTGCGCGGGACGACGCTGCAGCAGGCGTTCGATGTGCAACAGGCTCGACATCTTCTCGACGGCGGCGGCGATCTCGCTGGAAGAGCAGCGGCGTGCCCGCAGTGGCGAGGCGATGTTCTCGTACGCCGTGAGTCGCGGGTAGAGGGCGTAGCTCTGGAAGACCATGGCCAGGTCGCGTGCGGCCGGGGTGTCACCGGTCGCGTCTCTACCGTCCAGGTGCACCGACCCGGCGTCGAGCTTCTCAAGGCCGGCGATCGCTCGCAGGGTCGTCGTCTTGCCTGCCCCGGAGGGCCCCAACACGACGAAGAACGAGCCGTCCGGCACGTCCAGCGTCACCCCGTCGAGGGCCTGGACTTTACCGAAGGACTTGGACAGCCCGTGTACTGCCACGGTTCCCATCAGGCCACCAGCTCTTCCGTGCTCGCGTCGTAGACGGGCGGGGGCCCGCCGGTGTGCCGCAGCCCGACCGGCGCGTCGGCAGCGAAACGGACGGTCAGTGGCATCCGAACCCGTACGTCGCGCCGGTCGCCGTAATCGACCACGTAGATGATCTCGTCGCCCAACCACTCCGCCGAGAGCACGCGGGCCGGGACCGAACGTTCCGCCCCTGGTTCCGTGACTTCCAGCGCCTCCGGCCGGACGCCCGCGACCAGGGAACGGTCGCGTGGCAGGTTCGGCGGTGGCGCGAGGGCCAGTCCGCTCTTGCTGCGCAGTTGCCCGTCGGCCAGCTCCACCTCGATCAGGTTCATCGGCGGGGAGCCGATGAACGCGGCGCAGAAGAGACTCGCCGGACGGTCGTAGACCTCCAGCGGTGTGCCGATCTGCTCGACGCGGCCCTTGTTGAGGATGGCGATTCTGTGACCGAGCGACATCGCCTCGACCTGGTCGTGGGTGACGTAGACCATCGTCGTCCCCAGCTCCCCTTGGAGGTGCTTGATCTCCGTGCGCATGTCCGCCCTCAGCTCTGCGTCCAGGTTGGTGAGGGGTTCGTCCATGAGGAACGCGCGCGGTCGTCGCACCAGGGCGCGAGCGAGCGCGACGCGCTGCTGCTCCCCGCCGGACAGCCGGTGCGGTCGCCGGTCCATGAGCGGACCGAGCCGCATCAGCCGGGCGGCCTCGTCGACCCGCTCCTGCACCTCCTGCTTGGGCAGTCCCTCGGCCCGCAGGGGGAACGCCAGGTTGTCGCGGGTTCTCAGATGGGGGTAGAGAGCGTAGAACTGGAACACCATGGCGATGTCGCGCTCGGCGGGCGGCAGGTCGTTGACCAGCGTGTCGCCGATGCGGATGTCGCCCGTCGTCTGCCTCTCCAGGCCGGCTATGGCCCGCAGCGTGGTCGTCTTGCCGCAGCCCGAAGGGCCGAGCATCACGAACAGCTCGCCGTCGGCGATGGACAGGTCCACGTGCTCGACCGCGACCGTCCCGTCCGGGTAGCGCTTGTGCAGCGCGGTCACCTCGATGCCCGCCATCAGCGTCGCACCGCCCCGAGCGTCACACCGGCGACGAGGTGCTTGCGCACCAGGTAGGCGAAGACGAGCACCGGTAGGGCGAACACTATGGAGGCGGCGGCCACGAGACCCCAGTCCACAGTGGTTCCGCCGATGAGGCCGGCGATGGCGGGTGGGGCCGTCCGCACGGCGTCGCTGGAGGTGAGGAAGATGGCGAACACGAACTCGTTCCACGAGAAGATGAGGGCGAAGACCGCCGTCGCGGCGATGCCGGGCAGGAGCAGGGGAAGGGTGAATTTCCAGAACGCCTGCAGGCGGGTGTAACCGTCGAGCATGGCGGCATCCTCGTACTCCGCGGGCACCTCGTCGACGAACCCCTTCATCATCCAGATCGTGAACGGGACGTTGAACGCGGTGTAGATGAGGATCAGGCCGAGCTTGGTGTCGAAGAGTCCGACTTGGCGGTACATGAGGAAGATCGGGATCACGACCACCACGGGCGGCATGAACCGGGTGGACAGGATGAAGAACAGCTGGTCCTTCTTGGCCTTCACGGCGAAGCGTGAGTAGGCCCAGGCCGCCGGGACCCCCAGCACGGTGGCCAGCACCGTGGAGACCCCGGCGACCACGACGGAGTTGAGGAACGCGCCGGACAAGGTCGAGGGACCGCCACCGGAGGCGACGAAGACGTCCTTGAAATGGTCCAAAGTGACCGTGAAGTTGAAGAACTTGGCCGGGATGGCGTAGACGTCCCGGTTCTCCTTGATGGACGTCTCGATCATCCACAGCACCGGGAAGAGCATCACGGCGGCCAGCACGGCCAGCAACGCGATCTCCAGCACGGCGCGTCCCCGGCCGCCGAAGCGGCGCCCTGGGGGCCGGTGATCCTGGACAGGACCTGGGGACACGGCCTCGTCGACGGAGACGGCCATCAGTCCTCCTTGAGCTTGTTCAGGTAGCGCATGTAGAGCTGCGCGAGGACGATGACGACGAGGACCATGAGAATCCCGTACGCCGAGGCGGTTCCGGTGTTGAAGCCCAGGAACGCGACCTTGTAGACGTGGAACGACAACGTCTCGGTGGAGACCCCCGGACCTCCGCTGGTGAGGATGTAGACGAGGTCGAACAGCCGGAAGGCCTCGATGGCCCTGAACAGCACGGCGATGAGGAGCAGCGGCCACACCAGCGGAAGAGTGATGGTGCGGAACCGGAACCACTCGGACGCCCGGTCGATCGAGGCGGCCTCGTACAGGTACTTGGGGACCGCGGTAAGGCCCGCGAGTGCGATGAGCATGATGAACGGCGTCCACTGCCAGGTGTCGACCACGATCAGGGAGATCAATGCCGTGTTCTGCCGGGTGAGCCACTCCACCTGCCCCAGGCCGAGCGAGCCGAGCATGCTGTTGATCACGCCGAACTGCGCGTCGAGCATGAATCGCCAGAACAGCCCGACCACGACCGGCGACAGCATCATCGGAATCAGGAACAGCGTGGTCAGCAGTCCTCGCCCGTGCGTGCGCCGTGAGATCAGGTAGGCGATGGAGAAACCGAGCACGGTCTGCAGGGTGACCGCGCCGACCACGTAGATCAACGTCGTGAAGGCCCTCAGGTGGACCTGCGCCGACGTCAGGATGGCGGTGAAGTTCTCGAACCAGACGAAAGTGGCGGCCCCCCCGCGGGTGGCCGAGTAGTCGGTGAACGACAGGTACAACGCCCACAGCAGCGGGAACACCGACATCGCGAGCAACAGCAGCAGCGCGGGGGAGATGAAGGCCACCGTGAGCCAGCGGTCGCTCAGGTGGCGGGACCGCCCCGGTGCAGGAGGCGTCTGCGACGCCTCCTGCACCGGGTGGTCCGTCGTCAGAGAGACGGGGTCACTCACAGTCCGCCGCCGCCCTTGCGGCCGGCGGAGTCGAGCACGCCCTGCTGCTCCTTGGCGATGTCGTTGAGCGCGTCCTTCGGGTTCTTCGCGCCGTTGAGAGCCGCGTTCACGTTGGTGTTCTCGATGTCGATGAGGCGCGCGTACTCAGGCACGTTCCACATGTCCCGCATCCGGGTGACCGAGTCGGCGTACACCTGGTTGAACGGCCCGGCGTTGAGGAACTCGGGCGAGGCCAGGGCGTCCGTACGCGCGGGCACACCACCGGCGGCCGCCCACTTCTTCTGGATGTCAGCCTGCTCGAACCACTTCATGAAGTTCAGGGCCTCCGCCTGCTTCTCCGGGGAGGAGTAGGCCGACACGTGCATCCCCATGCCGCCGAGCGGCACCAGGTCCGTCTTCTGCTTCGGCAGGGTGGCGAAGCCCAGCTTCTCGAGGATCTCCTCCCGCGTGGTGCCGAGCGTCGACTCCTTCGGGTCGAGCAGGCCGCCGCTCGCGGCGATCCAGTTGAACGCGATGCATGCCTTGCCCTGGGCGACCGCCGCGTTCACCTCGTCGATGAACCAGTTGCCGGAGCCCGCGGCGGTCAGCGGCTTCATCTTGTTGACCAGGACGTCCATCGCCTCCTGGCCCGCGGCGTCGTTGATGACGCCCTCGATCTTGCGCGCCTTGGAGTCCCAGAGTTTGCCGCCGTAGACGCCGTTGACCGTGTTGTAGGTCACGGCCGCGGCGTCCGAGCCGTTGGCCTGGTGGAAAGCCAGCCCGCTGACGCCGGGGTTGTCCGTCTGGCACTTCTCGGCGGCTGCGATCATCTCGTCCCAGGTCTGCGGCGGCTTGTCGCCGATCAGGTCCTTGCGGTAGATCATCGTCCAGGTGTCGCCGAGCAGCGGCAGGCCGTACAGGCTGGCGTTCTCGTCGCGCTGCCCGGTCTCCGCCTGGGGGTACTGGCCGTAGGCCGCCAGGAGGTACGGGTTGTAGGCGTTGACGTCGATGTTCTTCTTGACGAAGTCGGTGATGTCGAGGATGTTGCCGTTCGTCACGGCCTCACCGATGTGCTGCGAGTCCAGGATCGGGATGTCGAAGTCGGTCTTGTTCGCTGCGAACTGGGTGAACATCGCGTCGTGCCAGTTCGCGTTCGGCACGGTGTTGACCTTGATGGTCACGTTCGACCGCTCCTTGGTGTACTCCGCGTTCGCGAAGTCTTCCAGAGCTTTGGCGGGGGGCCACTCGAACCAGATGAAGCTGAGGGTCAGCGGGTCCTTGGTGAGCTCCGGGATGTCCGCCGGCGCCTTGGGGGCGCTCGCCGCGCCGTCGTCCTGGCCGCCGCAAGCCGCCATGGTCGTGGCCACCAACATGGCCACCGTCGCCAGCTGCACCTTTCGAGTGGAAACGGACAGTCGTCCTATCCGCTTGGGATACCGCATCCTCTTGCCTGCTTTCTGGGGGGTGGGGACTTTTGGAGCCCTGCTGTGTGCTTCGCCGAGCAATTGCTGGGTTGTTCAGGCGTGTTGCCGGCTGTCGCAGGGGCTGACCTGCGGACCGGCGTCACGAGTACGCCGCGACGTGATGGGGCTTCAGGCAGTCGAGAGGTCCTTTGGTCCTTGTGGGCCCGATGGCGAATCGAGTAGGACGTCGAGCATGCTCATGGGAGCTCCAACTGATCGAAGCGGAGCGATGGCGGGCGGTTCCCCGATGGGTGAAGGATGGCTGGCATCCGCCACCTTTCCTATACGATCCGGGTGGGGGCGTCAATATCCCGTAGCGTTGCGACCGATGTCAACAGGTTCCCGAAGGCGCAAGAAAGGACCTCTCGTCACGATGGACGACGAAGCGATGATCGCGCGGCGCCGTGGGGCCATGAGGGGCGGAACGCCGCCGGGGAGATCTCGCGGCCGACTTGCCGACGAGGTGTACGACACGCTGCTCGGACAGCTGATGTCGCTACGGATCGAGCCTGGCTCGCGCGTCACGATCGACGCTTTGGCGCGAGAGCTGGGGGTCTCGCAGACGCCGATCCGAGACGCTCTGAACCGCATGGAGGCCGAAGGCCTGGTCGTGCGTGTGCCGCATGCCGGTTATCGCATTCCTCCCCAGATCACCCGTCACCGATTCGAGGACATGGTCGAGGTCCGCCTGCTCCTCGAGCCGGCAGCGGCGCGCAGATCCGCCGAACGCGCATCCTCGAAACAGGTGGCCGGTCTGCGACGAATGCTGGAGGAGATGGCGGAGCTGGAGGGGGGCGACGGTGCCATGGCCTATGGCGCCTTCGGGCTACGCGACGCCGCTTTTCACGATCTCATCGCCCTGAGCGCGGAGAACCAGGTCATCCGCGAAGCGCTCGCTCGCCTGCACACGCACGTGCACCTGTTCCGGCTTCTCCACGACACCCAGGTCACTCACCTGGCCATGGCCGAGCACGAAGAGGTTCTGGCCGCGATCGCCGCGCGTGACCCCGATGCCGCCGCCTACGCCATGCGTCGGCACATCCTGCTGTCCGGCGAGCGGTTCCGACGATTGTTCGACGAGGCCCAGGACGCGGACGGAATGACGGCAAAGGCTTGACGGGCGGGCCGGGCCGAGGAATGCTAACCCAACCGGAGCGGATCGGATCGGATCGGATTGGATCCATCTCACCCGCCCAGATGCGAGGAGAAGCAGGTGCCCAGAGCGCTGCTCCTGACCGGCGACGCCGCCGAGGAGCTCGACACCATGTATCCCTACTATCGTGTGCAGGAGGGAGGCTGGGACGTTGACGTCTCGTCACGCACCATGCGTGACGTTCAGCTTGTCATCCACGAGTTCGACCCCAACTCCGACGCCTACGTGGAGAAGAACGGCCGAAAGCTGCCGGTCGACGTGCCCTGGGCCGACGTCGACGTCGAGCGCTATGACGCCCTCATCATCCCCGGGGGACGCGCCCCCGAGTGGATCCGGGTCGACGCCGACGTCAGGCGCATCACCGAGCACTTCTTCGCGCGCAACCTCCCGATCGCGCTGGTGTGCCACGGCGCGCAGGTCCCGGCCGTGTACGGGCTGCTGAAGGGCCGAAAGACGGCGTGCTTCCCCCCCATCACCGGCGACATGGAGAACGCGGGCGCGACGGTCATCGACGCTCCCGACGTCGTGGACGGCAACCTCGTCTCCTGCCGCGGCTGGCCCGACATGCCGCAGTTCGGCCGGGCGATGATGGACGTCTTCTCGAAGTCCATCAACTCCGCATCCGCATGAGCACACCGGACCGGTCTCGATGACGGCACTTCGGACCGTCACAGTCGACGGCTCCCCCGTTCACGTCCTGGAGAGCGGCACCGGCCCTGCGGTGCTGATGCTGCACGGCTCCGGACCCGGCACGACCGGATCCGGAGCCTGGGCGACGACGGCACAGGCGCTGGGCACGTCCTGGCGCCTGGTGGCTCCTGACCAGGCGGGGTTCGGCCGTACACCGATCCCGGAGGGTTCCAGGGGTGGGCTCCGGCTGTGGACGGAGCAGGCCGCGGGCCTGATGGATGCTCTCGGTGTCGAGCACTACGCCGTGGTGGGCCACTCCATGGGCGGTGCCGTGGCGCTGGCGTTGGCGGCCGCGCGTCCCCAGCAGGTCACCCATGTGGTGGCGGTCTCGACGATGGGCGCCCCTGGGGCGCCGCTGTCCGCCGAGCTCGACGCGATTTGGGCCGCCCCCGTCGGCCCAATCGGGGCACGAGACATGTTGAGTCGCCTCGTCCTCGACCAAGCGCTTGTGACCGAGTCGGCCGTCGCCGCCCGTACAGCCGCGATGCGAGCGGGGGCGGCCGCATACGCGTCGTTGTTCCCTCCACCTAGGGCACGTTGGGCCGACGATCTCACCCTCTCGGCGCAAACGCTGGCAGGGGTCCGCGCGCCCGTGCTGCTCGTGCACGGCGCCGAGGACCGAGTCACCCCGCTCGGGACGGCAGCCCTGCCCCTGCTCGAACACCTGGCCGATGTCCGTCTGCACGTGCTCGGCCGATGCGGGCACGTGCCGCCGATAGAGCACCCGGACGACTTCAGGCGACTCCTGTCGTGCTTTCTCGGCAGGGAACGAGGTCGCTGATTGCTGTGACAGGTCCGCAGCCCGTGCGAGGCAGTGGCCGAGGTCATCGCGACGCCGCAAGGCCCGTGCGGCGTCTGCCCACTTGATTGGCGCCGCCTGGCAGACCTGGGCGGTGAGCGGGGCGGCACTATGCCCGTTCGACGCGCATTCGTTTCACGGCCGCAGGAGGTCGTGGCGTGAGGCGGGGCGGTGGTGGATGAGCCGGGACGAGGTGTGGCGCAGCCGCCGCCAGCGCCGCAGTGGGGTGGTCAATCTCGGCAGACGTTGCAAGGACGCCTCGCCGCCGGCCCAGCACCCGAGTTCCTCGCGGCCGAGCAGGTGGATACGGAAGTCGGCGGCCGTCTGGCGGGCGTCGCGGGTGAAGGAGCCGTTGGTGACCACCACGGCGACATCGCCGCCGTGCGCGGCGGCGGCCGTGCCGTTGACCTCGTAGATCACCCGGGAGCCGACCTTGGCGGTGGTGGTGGTGTGCTTGCACTGCACGACGATGACGTAGCCGCCGCGCTCGCGGCCGATGACATCGGCCGCCTTGTCCCCGCGCTGTCCCACGTGCCGGGCCGCGATGCCGTCTCGGATCATGAGGTCACGCGTGGCCCGCTCGAAATCGGTGGGATTCATCGCATCCAGTTGCGGCAGCGTCAGTTGCAGATGACCTAGTCGCGCAGAACGGTGCCGGGCGGCAATGGCCCTCCATTGAAACCATCCGATAATCGCCAGAACGGCGCATGCTCCTACGGAAACGCCGATATACCAGGTGCTGAAAATCGCGTCGACCACGGTGCTGATGATCTGAATCGCGAAAGAGCCGAGGATGAGCGCTATGACAGCGGCGGCGCACCACTCCGTCGGCCCAGCGGGCATTCGCGGTTGTGGAAGGCGCCGCCAAAGCGGTCCGGTATGCCGTTTCACGGCGCCTCGGTCGGGTCGGGTGGCGACTCCTCGCCGTCGGAGACCTGCTCGGGCGCCGGGAGCTGCGCCGGGGTCCGGGCTCTGACCGAGGGAGGCGGGGGCGATGATCGCCGCAACGTACCGGTCTTCAGGGGCAGTGTGCCCGAGGGGCCGCAACCACGGGTCACCTCCACTGCTTACCTCTTGCCCTGTACCGCCACGGGCAGGTTCGGGGGGCCGGGCCGGTGGACGAGAGCACCTCGGCGCACCGCCCATGGGTGGCTCCCCGTACGGGTCGTCGAACAACAGCGCTGTGTCCTCGCGACCGCCTGGCCTGCCTGCCTAGAGCACCCTCGTGACCTGCCCGTTCGATGACTTCGATGCGGCCTTGAATGTGAAGGATTTTCGCATATTCCAGATTGGTGACTATATGCGTCGAATTGAACCCATAAGGTTACGGTCAAGACTCTGTCTTGCGTGAAGGAGACCTGTGACTCGAGGTATTGGCGCGTCCCTGCTCGCCGTCGTTCTCGCCGCTCCCCTGGCCGTGGCCGCGCCCGCCGAGGCTGCCGCTGTACCGAAGGGTGCAAAGAAAGCAACGGTCGTAAAAATCGTGGACGGTGACACGATCGATGTGCGGTTCACCCGTACCGGCCCCACCGTCCGCGTTCGCCTCTTGCAGGTCGACACGCCTGAGCGTGGCGCGTGCTGGTTCACCGCGGCCACCAAGCGCACCGCTACCTTGTTACCCGTTGGTAAGACGACGTATCTGCTCGCCGACAAGGAGCCCAAGGATCGCTACGGCCGGTCGCTGTTTTACGCGTGGACCGCCGGCGGCGTGTTCGTCAACCGCAACCTGGTGCGCTACGGCTACGGCAAGGCCGTGCTGTACAAGCCGAACGACAAGTACATCACCGTGATGCGCGCCGAGCAGACCAAGGCGAAGCGAGAGCGGCTGCGCATCTGGTCAGGCCGGTGCGACACCACCAACACCCCGGCCCCGAATCCGACCTCGGCGCCCACCTCCGCGCCTACCTCAACGCCGGATCCGCCCTTGGGCGGCAACGATCCTCGCTTCCCCACGTGCGCGGCGGCCAATGCCGCCGGATACGGGCCCTACCGCCGCGGAACCGATCCCGAGTACGCCTGGTATCAAGACCGCGACGGCGACGGCATCGTCTGCGAGCGCTGATCCCGACCCCCTGAGTTCCCGCCCGTCACGGGCGGGAGCTCACGAGGTATCCGGTGAGGCATCGCTCGGTCAGCTCGTCGACGACCTCCTCGGCGCGAAGCATCCCTCCGCTCGCCGGGCTCAGCGGCACGTTAGGTTGACGGCCAGAGCGGCCACCGCCGTACAGAAGAAGAGGGCCCAGGGGGCGAAGTGGTGGTCGTTGGCCCGTAGGTGTGCTGCGAATGCGCCGAGGAAGTACAGCACGAGCCCGCTGGCGGCGAGCGTGCCCAGGATCGGTACGGCGATTCCGGCCAGCAGCCCCAGCGCCCCGGCGGCCAGCAGCATCCCCAATGGGCGCATCCAGGACCGGGGCACGCCCAACATGTCCGCCTGGCTCTTGGGGTAGTCATGGCCGATGAGGTTGGCGATGGCTGCCATACCGTAGAGCACCGCAGCGAGAAGTGTGACCGTGAGATAAACCGCGAACATCAAGGTATTCCCTCTTCCATGACAACGATCGGCTGGTTGATCGCCTCACGGACGAGACGGCGGCCCGAGAAGTGACGCGTCGCCGTGTGATCTGTGTTACAAAGGGCAGCCGGAATACGAGACAAAGACACCGCGGGCTGAAGGCTGATCGTTGAGGTGGTCGTCATCATGTTGGTGACGGTCTCGGGGGTTGTGTGTGACCTCGATCGATCGGACCGCGTATCCACGGTTTCGCCGACTGGCTGATGTACGGCGGCAAGCTGATCAGCCACAACGACCCCGACCATCACGAGAAGGTCGTCAAATTCAACGAGCTGCTCGCCAACTGCGTCATCTACTTCGCCGCCTGTGACGTCACCGACGCCGCAGGCGCCCTGGCCGCCGAAGGCCACCCCGTCGATCTGGACGACCTGGCCACCATCTCGCCCTACATCACCCACACCATCCGCCGGTTCGGCAACTGGACCCTCAACCTCAATCCACCCGACCAGGCACCCGCCACCCGGCTGGACCTGGAACCGCGTGTTCTGTTCGGAGCCTCACCCGCCCCCTGACAGCGGCAAAAATGCACTCGCTCGCTGCACGGGGGCCCGCTAGTGTCGCGCGGATGAGCAACGTTTCTCTGCCTCTGCTCTGGCTGTCGGGGCCTACGGGTGTCGGGAAGTCCACGGTTGGCTGGGAGGTGTTTGCGCAGCTGAGCCGTGCTGGCGTCAAGACGGCGTTTGTCGACGCTGACCAAATCAGCCTGTGCTATCCCATGTCCGAGGGCGTGACGCACCACCTCCGCGCGCGGAATCTGGCTGCGATGTGGCCGAACTTCCGGCAGGAGGGGGTGCAATGTCTGGTCCTTGCGGGCTTCGTTGACACTCCCGAGGAGGTTCGTGAGTACACCGCCCATCTTCCTGAGGCCGCGTTCACGGTGTGCCGACTGCGCGTTGATAGCGCTGAGCTCAAGGAACGGTTCCTCGCGCGGGGATGGCGTCCGGATCTGGTCCAGGAGGCGGTCGTTGAAGCGGAAGCCCTGGAACGCAGTGACTACGCCGACGTGTGCGTGGATACGGGCGGCTTAGTGGTGTCCGAGGCGGCCCGGCTGGTCTGTGAGCGGGTTGGGGGATGGCCGGGTCTCCTCCCCGCCGCGACGTTCCACAGTGCCGCTGACCGGCAGAGTCATCCGAGCTCGACGGATGTCGCACCGGCTTCCGTGCCGGTACCCGTGCTGTGGCTGCGCGGCGCTACGGCGGTTGGGAAGTCGACGGTCGGCTACGAGATCTTCATGCAGGTCTACCGGAGCGGCGTGCGAGCCGCCTACGTCGATGTGAAACAGATCGGGGCGCTGCGTCCTGCCGCCGATGACGTGGAAGGCCATCGCCTCAAGGCCCGCAACCTCGCGGCCATCTGGGCAGGGCACCGCACGGTTGGCGCCCAGTGCCTGGTCGTCTCCGGGGAAGCAGACTCCGATGACACTCTCCGTGGCTACGCCGAGTTGCTGCCCGGAACCGCATTGACCGTGTGCCGCTTGCATGCGGGGCCAGAAACGCTGGCCGAGCGCGTCGCGCAGCGTGGATGGGGAGGTGGGCCGACCATACCGGGTGATGAGCTGAAAGGACTGAACTCGGACGCCCTACACCGCATCGCCGCACGAGCGCCGTTCGAGGCCAAGGCGCTCGACAGCGCCGGGGCAGATGATCTGCGCGTTGACACCGACGGTCGGTCGGTGAACGAGGTGGCCGCGGACGTACGCGCTCGCGGCGGCAACTGGCCGAATCTCTTCCCCTGAACACAGTCCTCTCGAGCAGGGTCAGCCGCCACTGGACAGCGAAACCCCTGACGGCTGAGGAGAGCCCAATACCGATCACGGTAGCCGGGCGCACTTCCGGACAATGACAGCATGTACGTGATAACTGTCTATTATCACGTACATGCGCTGCCAGCCGCTGTGGTCGAGCAGGAGATTCGTTCCCCGGGATGGTGCGCGACTTGTGCACGTTATCCGGCACATCGTCCGGACGTTGGTGTGAGCGCGGCCGCAGGCCGGAAGGTCTCGCCGCTGCGCGGCGACGGCGTCGACGTCGCCGAGCAGTTTCTGTCGACGAACCGGATCGGCAATCCGAACACCCATCGCGCCTACGCATCGGCCATCGGCCGGACCGTCGCGCTTCTGGGTGCGGGTCGGCTGTTGGCTGAGGTCGCCGACGAAGGTCGGAGCTGCGCTCACCCGGACGAAACCAAAGCGGTCGCCAAGACGACGATCCACCGGCTGCTGTCGCGCCGAGACCTGCCGCTGCGGGAGAAGACCCTGTGGCGGATGCTCTACGAAACCGCCGCCCGCGCCGCCGAGATCCTCGCCCTCAATGTCAAAAACCTCGACCTCGGCGACGCCGAAGTCCCCCTACAGCTCATCATGGCCAGGACCCGGCACAAGAACCCCCGCACCGCCATGCGCTACACCCGGCCCGGCAGCGAAGCAATCGCTGCCGTCACCGAACATCTCGCCCCATCTGGCCAACGCCGCTAACCAGCGGGAACCCACGGTCGCGGTGTCTTTCTCCCGTATTCCGGCTGCCCCCTTACAGCGCGACGCCGGTCAGCTTCTCCGGGTTGCTGACCACGTGGATCACCTCGATTTTCCCCTTCACCAGATGGAAGGTGGCCGCCAGCACCGGTGTGCGCCCTGAGTGGATGATGATTCCCGGGCCGTCGTTGACCTGGAAGATCTGCGCCAGCGAGTCGTACGGCCGATGTGCCGACAGGATGACGGCGGCGCGGGCCACACGCTCGCGGCCGTGGATGGCCCTGCGAGGGGCGCCGGTGAATCCGCCGCCGTCGCTCACCATGGTCACATCCGGCGCCAATACCTCCATCAGGGCATTCAGGTCGCCGCCGAGACAGGCCGCCAGAAACCGCTCGGTGGCCTGCCGCCTGGTCGCTTGATCGGTGTCATAGCGGCGGTGCCGCGTCTCCACCGCCTTCCTGGCGCGGAGCGCTATCTGGCGCACTGTCGCATGTTTGCGCCCGATGAGGTGCGCTATCTCGTGGTGGCCGTACCCGAAGGCCTCGCTGAGCACGAACACCGCGCGTTCCACCGGGGAGAGCGTTTCGAGCACCAGCAGCATCGCGGTCGACACCGACTCCTTGAGCAGCACGTTCTGCGCGGCATCCGGATCAGTCAGAAGCGGCTCGGGCAGCCACGATCCCACATAGGACTCCCGTCGCACGCGTGCACTGCGCAGCCGGTCGATCGCCAGCCGGGTGGCCACCCTGACCAGATAGCCTTCGGCGTCCGCGACGGTCGCCACATCGACGCGGCTCCAGCGCAACCACGCGTCCTGCACCACGTCTTCGGCTTCGGCGACGCTGCCGAGTACTCGGTAGGCCACGGCGTGCAGCAGACCGCGGTGCTCGGCGAACATCCGCTCGATTGTCAGGGGAAACACCTCGGCTCGCTCCGATACGGCTCGCGCGAACCTCAGGTACGCCGTCCGATCGATCGACGCCACCCGAACCTTCGAAACCGTTACCAATAGTGGTAGATGCCCTAGATCCTAATATCGGCGATCAAGCTCGCCGCCCCGTTTCTGCCGTATTCCGGTGGCACCCGAAGCACGCCACCTGTGAAGCCGCCGGAGCATCTCGTGAACCCCACCGCCATGACCTTCACCATTCACCCCCCACGACCTACACGGCCATCACGGGCCGCAGCTGAAGGGGCAAGCCGCGTCCCCGCAGATCGGCAACGGAACGTTTTCGGGCATAACAAAGACGCCTTTCTATGGAAAGGTGGAGGAATTACGCCTTTTCGAGTCGGCTGGTGAGCGGAAGCAGCACCAGCGGGATCACGACGGCCGCCGTGAGTGCGGCCAGCAACGGCACGCGTTCGCCGGGCGTGAGATGGTGCAGCAGTTGGACGTGGATCACTAGGTGCGGCGCGGCGAACACCAGGTACACGGCGAGCGCCGTACGGGCCATGCTCATCGCGCCGTAGTCCATCATCAGATGCGCGTTGTACGGCATGCGCATCCCCACCCACGGAATGTCGAAGAACGAGCGGGGCAACAACAGCGCCCAACACCCCACGGCGAACTGCGCCACGGCGAGGAAGGCCAGGCCCGCCCGCAGCCAGGTGAGGGCACTCATGCGGCGAGGAACTGCTCGAAGGTGATGCGGCCGTCGGCGTGCTCAGGGGTGAGATGTCCCCCTTTGCGGTAGCCGCGGATGCCGGCCCCGGGCATCGGCACCGACACCACCGGCCGACGGCTGGGGCGCGAGCGGGCGTAGGCGCGGGCCAGATCGGCAGCGGGGCGCACCTCGGGCCCGCCCATGTCCGGCGACCGGCCGGCCGGTGGCGCGCCGGCCGGCCGGTGGCGCGCCGGCCGGCGTGACCAGGCGGTCGACATGCGCTCCCGCCTGCACTATGACAAGCGCCGACCAGAATCGGCCTTCCTGACCTCCGCCGCCCGATCCATCGGGATCCTTAGTCGACCCTGACCACGTACTTGCCCCGCACCCCGCCCGCCTCCAGCGCCCGGTGTGCCGCCGCTGTCTCCTCCAGCGGGAAGCACCTGTCCACCGCAGGGCGCAGTCCCCCCGCCGCCGCCTGGCGGGCGAGGTCGTCGAAGAGCGCCCGCGTAGGGTTGCCGCTGAAGAAGCGCACCCGACCGCGTCCGTGCACAGCGCTGGCGGCAATGTAGCCGAGTGAGGCGGCGAGCCGGGTCAGGTCGAAGGAGATGGTGACCATGCGTCCGCCGGGTGTCAGCAGGCGCCGGAAGGACCGCAGGTCGGTGCCCGCGGTGTCGAGGACCACGTCGAACAGGCCCAGTTCCCTCGGTGGGACGGTCCGGTGGTCGATGGCGTGGTGGGCGCCGAGCGTGCGGACGAAGTCGAGGTTGGCGGCGCGGGCCAGGGCAGTGACTTCGGCACCATATGCCCGTCCGAGCTGGACGGCGGCGTTGCCGACGCCACCCGCAGCGCCCCGGACGAGCAGTCGTTCGCCGGGGCGCAGCCTGGCCTTGTCGCGCAGCGCCGTGATGGCCGTGGTCGCGACCGGCAGCGCGGCGGCTGCCACCAGATCCAGTCCGTCCGGGACCCGGCCGAGCCGCTCGGTCCGGACTGCCACGTACTCGGCGGCGCTGCCGAATCCGGTGCGGCCCACGATGCCCCACACCCGGTCGCCGACCGCGGCGTCCGTCGCGCCGGCGCCGAGCGCGGCGACCTCGCCGGTGAAATCCAGCCCGACGCGTTGCGGGAACTTCTGTCCGGTGAAGAGCCGGAGGCGGCCGGAGCGGGCCGCCAGTTCGCCGCCGTTGACGCTGAACGCGCGCACCCGCACGAGTACTTCGCCGGGTGCCGGTTCGGGGCGTGGTACCCGGCCCACGTACAGCACCTCGGGGCCACCGAAGCGGTCGAAAAGTACTGCTCTCATCATGCGGTCGTCCATCTTTCTCACCTTCGTCACCAGCGGCCGTGCGGGGGTCTGGCCCCGAGCGTAGGCTCTTAACCGGACGGCACCGTCCGTTTGGACCAGAGGTGAGAGACAATGGTGGAGGAATCCTCTCGGATCGCGGGCCCGGGGCTGCGGGCCGACGCCCGGCGCAACCGGGAACGCATCCTCGTCGCCGCCCGTGCGGTCTTCGCCGAGCACGGGATCGACGCGCCCATGGCGACCGTGGCCCGACGGGCCGGGGTCGGCGTCGCGACGCTGTACCGGCGTTTTCCGACCCGGGACGACCTGGTGCAGGCCGCGTTCGCGCAGCAGATGGAGACCTGCGCCCGAGCGCTCACCGAGGCGCTGGCCGACCCCGACCCCTGGCGAGGCTTCCAGCGGGTGGTCGAGACGGCCTGCGAGCTTCAGCGGGAGGAACAGGGGTTCTCGGCCGCGTTCGTCGCGGTCTTCCCGGGCAGCACGGTGGAGCACGCGCAGTCCCGGGAACGGGCCGAGCGGGAGCTCATGACCCTGGTCCGCAGAGCCCAGGCAGCGGGCGCGCTGCGTGCCGACTTCCATCCGTCCGACCTCGCCGTGGCCCTGCTGTCCCATTGCGGGCTGGTCACCGCGCTGCCGCATGACAGTGCCGCGTCTCGGCGTCTGGTGGCCTACCTGCTCCAGTCGTTCCGCGCCGAGGCGGCTCACGGGGCCCTGCCTCCGCCGAGTGCTCTGTCGCTGCGTGATTTCCCGCTCGCGGCCGACGGCTCCCAGAGACAGCGGCCCTCCATGGCCTGACGCGAGGCGCCTGCCGCTTCGGGTCGAAGTAATCAAGGAGCTGGTAGGGCGGACGCGCGCATTGCCGCAGCCAGCCATTCGAACGGGAACCGCTCCGGTGGCGCGTTGTTCACGGCGTTGACCAGCGCCATGTACCGGTCGAACGGTCCCTCTGGCTCCGGCGGCGTGCGGTCCCACTCCGCGCCCGCCAGCATGTGGTCGGCCGTCTGGATCCGGAACTCGGGCGTGTCCGGCTTCCCGGGGCTGTCCGGTGTCGTGAGAATGCCGGTCAGCCACTCGATCCATTGGTCGGCGATCTCGCGCCCTCGTGGCGAGTCCGGCGGCACCTGCTCCCGCGCCGCGTCCATCGCCGCCTGGCCGATCGGTGTGGCCGCCTCCAGGCTGTCCAGCATCGACGACGAGGTCATCAGCGGCCCGGCCCCGGTGGTGCACACCTCGTACAGCTCATGGCGCACGGCCTGCCGGACTTCGGTGTCCCGGACCATCTCGGCCAGCTCGATCCACGCCTCCAGCTGGGCCGCGGTGGGATGTTCCGGCAGCTCCGGCCGGGCCGCCCGCCACCACTCGACCATCCGCTCCGGCGCCTCCCAGCCGGTGGAGACCTCAGTCCAGAACTCGTCGATCAGCCGATCGCGTTCCTCGTCTGACATACCGACAAGTTTGTGCATCAGCGTGACTTGCTCGGCCGTGGAGTCCTGCCGCAGGATGGTCGACAACACCGCGCGACGGCTGCGCAGCCGCGTCTCCTGTCGTGCCAGCAATGTCAGATGGGTGGCGGCCAACTCGCGCAGCGTCGCCTCGCCGGCCAGCACCTGCCGGATCTCGTTCAGGCCGGCGTCGAGTTCCCGTAGCGTCCGGACCAGTTCCAGCCGGGCGATGGCCGAAACGTCGTACAGGCGGTGGCCCGCCGGGGTGCCGGCGGCCGGCGTGACGACACCGGCGTCCGCGTAGTACCGGACGGCACTGACGCTCAGGCCGGTCCGCCGGGCGACATCCCCAATGGCATACAGCTCGTTCATGTCCACGACGCCCACTATGCGACCTCAAGCGGCTTGAGATGCAAGCCCTTGATGCCGCGTTCGCAGACTCTTGCAGGTCGACACCCCTGAGCGCGGCGCGTGCTGGTTCACCGCGGCCACCAAACGCACCGCTACCTTGCTGCCTGTCGGTAAAAGGACGTACCTGCTCGCCGACAAGGAGCCCAAGGATCACTACGGCCGGTCGCTGTTTTACGCGTGGACCGCCGGCGGCGTGTTCGTCAACCGCAACCTGGTGCGCTACGAGGCTTCTGGAAGGGAGCGACTCGGCGTCGACGGAGACGGGATCGTCCGCACAATCGTTCAAGACCGTTACCGCCACCTGCTGCTAGAACTGTCCTGCCGGTGCTCCGCCGTGGGGCGCGGCGGAGGTGGGTGATGGACGTCGGTTTTATCGGTCTTGGCCTCATGGGTCGGCCCATGGCGCTCAACATGGCCCGGGCGGGCACGCCCCTCATCGTCTGGAACCGCTCCCCGGGCCGGTGCGAGGACCTGCGCGCGGCCGGCGCGAGGGTGGCGGCGGGCCCCGCCGAGGTGTTCGAACGGACCCGCGTGGTGATGCTGATGCTGGCCGACGAGGCCGCGATCGATGCCGTGCTGAAGAACAACCGGCTGATCGCAGAGGCCGCGCGTGGCTCGGGGACGGCCTCTCCCCTGGTGGACGTCTGCCTCGCCCTGTTCGGTGAGACCCTGGCGCTGGGACACGGCGGGGCGGACATGGCGGCCGTCATCCACGCCATCGAGGCCAGGACCTCCCGGCCGCCCGCGGAAGGCCGCGATGACGGCTGACCGTCCAGCGGTAGCGGTCGTGGCCCGCTCAGCGTGGGCGGCTGAGGGCGGCCTCGGCCAGATCCGTCCATTTCCCGGCCCAGGAGTGAGGCACGACCACCCAGTCCTTCATCGCCCTGCCCCGCCCCGAGGGGTCGAACAGGGACGCCCCGGCCAGCTGGAGCGCGGCCGCGTGTTCGACGGTGTCCCTGACCAGCCGGAACACCATCGCGCCGTCGCGCTGCAGGCTCGCGAACACCTTCCCCGCCTGATCTTTCAGCGCGGGACTCCCCATCATCGTGGAGATCCATACGCCCAGGTCGGCCAGCTCGGCGCCGACCTGCTTGAAATCCTCTTCCGCGCTCATCGTCAGTCGGTCCCAAACTCCACGGCGTCATGGTCGAACAGCTCGTTCGGGTCAAGGGCTCTTCCCACGTGACGCGATCACCTCGGCCCCGCCTCCCGGCAGTTCGGCGATCACGCTAGCCGTCCCGATGGCACCGATCAAGGCCGGGTGGCCGACCATGCCGACAGGCTGATCGGGCATCGGGGAAGTGGGTTTCCGGCGGAGGCCGGCCTCCCAGTACTAGTGGAACGATGAGTCGGGGTTAGCGTCACATGATTTGACACACTGTCTCTGACCAGGCCAGTCTTGCGCCGTGGCGGATTCAGAGGGTGTGGCGTTCCTGCGGTCTTACTGACCGGGTGGGGGCGTGCGCAGCGGGCGCAGGGCGCCGTCCCGGATGGTCTCCGGCAGGGCGAAGTTGTAGCGGCCCAGGAAATTGAAATGCTCAAATCCCAGCGGGGACAGTCGGGCGATGTCGGCGGCGGCTATCTTCTTTCCTTCGGCGCGGATTTCGTCCAGCGCGCGAGCCGTGTAGACGGTATTCCAGAGGATGCAGACGTTGGTCATGAACCCCAACGTCCCTAGTTGATCTTCCTGGCCTTCTTTGTATTTCTGCCGGAGTTCGCCTTTTTGGCCGTGGAAGATTTTCCTGGCCAGGGTGTGGCGGGATTCTTGGCGGTTGAGCTGGGTGTGTACGCGGCGGCGTAGGAGTTCGTCGTCGAAGTAGCAGGCCAGGTAGGTGGAGCGATCCAGCTTGCCCAGCTCCATCAGGGCGCGGCCGATCGGGGTGGGCGTGCCGCCGCCGGCGAAGTAGCGAAACAGTTCGCTGGCCTTGACCGCGCCGGTGGACAGGGACGCAGCGACGCGCAGCAGGTCATCCCAGTTGTCGCGGATGAGGCCGAGGTTGACGCGGCTGCGGATCAGGCTCTCCAGCCGTCCGTAGTGGGCGGCCGGATCGGCGCGGAAGAGGGTGGCGCTGCCGACGTCGGCCAGGCGTGGGGAGAACTGCCAGCCCAGCAGCCGGAAGATGCCGAAGGCGATCTCGGTCGGCTTCAGTGAGGTCTCCTGTTCCAGCAGTCCTTCCAGGATGTAATACCAGCCCTTCGGCGTGCCGGGAATGACGATGCCGTGAAAGCCGGTGAATTGGTCGGAGGTGAAATTGTAATAGGTGGCGCCCTTGGCGCCTTTGCCTTTCCCCCAGTATTTGGTGTTGGTTCCGGCGTTGATGGTTTTGACCGGGACGACGAAGCGCAGTCCGTCGGCGGAGGCCAGTTCGCCGCCGCCCCAGGCTTGCACCAACTCCAGGGTGGTGTGGTGGTCGACCAGGGCGGCGTTGGCGGCAGTGATGGTGGCCGCCCTCAGGTAATTTTGCTCCACCCAGAACAGGCGGTCCAGGGCGAGTGCCGGATCACCTTCGCAGACCATGGGGCGCATGCCGACGTTCATGCTCTGGGCGACCAGCACGGCGGCGATCGAGGTGATCATGTCCTCTTTGCGGGAGGGCGCGTCCCCCGAGACGTGGGTGAAGTGGTCCAGGCAGCCGTCCAGGCGTGCACTTCCAGCAGCGCCTCGGGCAGGTCGACGACGGGGATGCGGGCATCGATGTCGGCGCGCAGCGCGGTCAGTGAGGCGGGCTCGTCCAGGCGTTCCAGGCCGGTCAGGACCAGCCGGTCCTTGCCGCTCTCATCCCTTTCCAGGCGAACCCACTTGTTTTGGCCGTCTTCGTCGCCCGACAGGCCCGCGGCGAGTTGCTTGTAGGCGTGGTCAAGGGTGGTGGCCCAGCGCTGTACGTCGTGCTCGGGATCGGGTGACAGGCCCAGCTCCTCACAGATCTTCGGGCGCTCCTTCTCCCACGCCGCTCCGGTCAGCAGCCCGGCGGTGGGGTCACCCCATTTGCGCAGGCCCGGCACGAACACCTCGTGGCGGCGCAACGACTCGCGCAACCGCTCCACCGCGGCCAGGGTGTAGGCCTGCTTGTCGAAGGTTCCGGCGAACTCGCCGCGTTTGGGGAAGACCCGCCGGTGCCAGGCGGAGGTCAGGAAGGCGGCCGGGACCTCCTCGGGAGAGATGTCGGTGCGGCGGCGTTCGATCGCGCGCAGGAAGTCGATCGCCTCCAGCACCTCATGACCGGGCCGCACCCCCTGCCCTGGCGCGTCCAGGGCCGCTCCGGCATCGAAGTCGAGGTGCTTGAGCAGCTTGGGCAGGAAGCGCCGCACGGTGGCGTAACGCTCGGTCAGTTCCTCGTGCAGGTGCTCATCCGGTTCGCGAGCGATATCGGCGGCGGCGTGGATGGCGGCGACGTCCATCTCCTCCAAGGTGGTGACCCCGGGCAGCAGGATCTTGGCCTCGACCAGGCGGTGGGTGACCAGGTCGAACAGCACGATCGGGCGTTCGCTGCCGCTCCACACCCGCCGATACACCCACCGGGCCAAGCCGAACCACTGCTCGAACTCGAAACTGGTGTAGCCGTGCGCTTGGCGGATCAGCTTTTGGTGATCCCAGCGCGCCTCCTTCTCCCCGTACCCCTTCAGGTCGGCCGGATCCAGGCCGAGCTGCTCGGCGACGTAGTCGACGACCACGGCCGGGGCGTCGGTCGGGTCGGACAGGAAGGTGCCGAGCATGGTGTGCACGATGGCGCGATCACGCAGCGGCCGGGCGTGGCGATGCGTGACGCCCGTTGCGCCAGTGGCGGCACGGGCGCCGCCGCGGTGGCGGCGGCCGGTCAGCTGGTGGAAGGACTCCAGCCAATCCAGCACGTTCTTGACCGTTGCGATGGGGGTCCCTGCCGTCAACTGGCGGGGAAGTAGTGGCCGTTGTCCAAATCGGCGAGCAGGCTGGGCTGAGCGGGTTCCCAGCCGAGGGTCCGGCGGGTGATGAGGTTGGACGCCGGGTAGCTCTGCGTGACTATGTTCGCGAGGAACCCGAAGTATCCCGGCAGCATCAGTTCGTCCAAGGGCACGCTCACGGCGGGCAGGCCCAGGCGGCTGCCAATGGCCTCGGCGATCTCGCGGAGCGGGATGCCCCCGTCGTCGACCGCGTGCCAGTATTTGCCGGCCGGGCCCTTCTCCAGCGCCAGGCGGAACAAGGAGGCGGCATCGCGGATGTGCACAGCGTTCCACAGGTTCGCGCCGTCTCCGGGGTAGCCGATGAAGCCCTTCTCCTTCGCGAGCGCGATCAGCGTGGGGAGGAAGCCGGCACGGTCGGTCGTGCTGTGCGCGATGTTGGCGAGCCGCACGACCGAAGACCGCACGCCCTGCTCGGCGAGGCCGATTACGGTGGTTTCCACGATGTTTCGAGCCCGCAGGGTGCCCTTGTGCTCATCGCCACTGGGAAGGGCCGGGTCCTCCTCGGTGGCCGTCCGGCCCAGGAATCCCTGCCCGGGCGAGCCGATGCTCCCTGCCGCGACCAGCGGCTTTCCGGTTCCCGCGAGTGCCTCCCCGTACGCGAGCATGATCGGGAGCTCGGCGGCGGCCACGGCGTGGATCCCGCCGGAGAAAAGCAGGTCTTGCCGGTGCGCGACGTGGATGACGCCGTCGGAGTCCGCAGCCGCTTCCTTGAGCCCGTCGAGATCCTGGAGGTCGCCGCGGCGCACCTTCGCGCCGAGCGCGGACAGCGCCGCCGCGGCTGTGTCCGACCGGGCCAGGCCGGTGACCTGGTGCCCGGCGGCGATGAGCTCGGGGATGATGTACGAACCGGAATGGCCGGTCCCGCCAGTGACGAAAACGCGCACGCTACTGCTCCTTGTGATTGATGTGGCGCGAGAAGTGGTGGTGCGGGCGCGCTCAGGCAGAAGTGCTGACGCCGAGGGTGAAGTTGAAGCTTCCCGCGCCGTAGCGGCCCAGGCCTATCATCACCAGGCCCGTTCCCTCCAGCCAGCGCGCCATTCCCAGGGGGCCGGTGTCCATCGGCCGCAACCCGAGGCTCTTGATGAATGCCGACACAGTCGCCTTGGCCTCAGCGTCGCCGCCGGCGATGAGCACGTCCAGCGGGTTGCCCTGCGCCAGCATGTGACCGAAGACGGTGTTGAACGCCTTCACGACGTGCGCGCCGGCGGGGGTTCGATCACCTGGCGAGCCTAGCGGCCACGTCCGCCCGGGCCGAGCGACGGACGGGGACCACGTGACCACGCCGGTGTGCCAGCCACATGAACACGACGGTGGCCACCACGCCGAACACCACGGCGTACACACTGCCCTCCGGTCCGAAGTCGCCGCCCGTGACCAGCGCTGGACCCGACATCGTCGCGTCCAGCAGGCCCTGCGGGGTGTTGCTGCCGGACACCTTGGTGCTGAAGATGGCGCTCGCGGCAATGTTCCAGCCGAAGTGCAGACCGATCGGCACCCACAGCTTGCGGGTGGCGATGTACGCGGCGGTCAGCATCCCGCCTGCCTCGATGGCGATAGCGATGGCGCCCCACAGGGTGGCGTTCGCGTTGAGCAGGTGGATCAGGCCGAACAGCGAGCCGGTCAGCACGAGCGCGATCCAGGTTCCGGTCCAGTGCTCGACGTTCCGGAACAGGACACCGCGGAAGACCAGCTCCTCGGTCACGGCGGCACCCGCCATGATGCCGAGCAGGCCGACGGCGCTCGCTGTCGTGCCCAGGCCGTTGATCGTGTAGTCGCCTAAGAAGGCGATGTTCGCGATGACTGCCCCGAACAGCGCGATGCCGAGCAGCGTGCCCCAGCTGATCCCCGCGCCTGCTCCCTTCAGCGCCACCTCGACGGGGGCCCGGTGCTCGGTGCGCCGCACCACCCAGCCGTAGACCAGGACCGCGACGACGGCCGTCAGCAGGCCGGCGACGAGCGCCGGCCAGGGGTTGTCCTTCACCGCCGCGGTGCCCAGATTGCCGAGGATCCAGACCGCCACAACCGCCAAGAGCTGCCATATCAGACGCACGATGACTCCTTCGTGAGAATCCGCGGCGGGAGCGCCGCGGGCTACTAGCAGGGGTGCGCTCAGCCGGGGAGGTCGACGCCGAGGGCGACGTCGAAGGTCCCCGCGCCGTTGCGGGCCAGGCCCATCAGCAGCGGTCCGACCCCTTCCAGCCAGCGGGCCATCTCCAGGCCGCCGACATCGAGCGGGCGCAGTCCGAGGCTCTCGATGAACGCCGACACGTCGGCCTTGGCCCGCGCGTCATCTCCGGCGAAGAACACGTCCAACGGACGCCCCTGGGCCAGCACGTGGCCGAAGACCGTGTTGAACGCCTTCACGACGTGCGCGCTCGCCGGGACTGCCTTGGCGATCTCCTGCGCACCGGACGTGCCGTCAGGGATGACGAGCCCGGTGGCGTCGGCGTTGAACGTGTTGGAGATGTCGATGATGAACTTGCCGGCCAGTGCATCCCCGTACTGGGCGACGACCGGCACGGCGCTGGCGTATGGCACGGCCAGGACGACGATGTCGCCAACCGGGACGGCGCCGAATGTCCCGACCGTAGCCCCGCCGCCGAGCGTCGCGGCCAGGTCCTCCGCCTTGGCCGGGTCGCGGCCGATGAGCTCGACGGCGTTGCCGCCGGCGACCGCGCGTGCGGCCAGGGCGCCGGCCATGTTCCCCAGGCCGATAATGCTGACGCTGCTCATTGGTGTGCCTGCTTTCTGAAGCCGGATAGGACGCGCCATGCCCACCCCGTCGTTGTCAACGGGTTGTGTCGTCGACGCCCCACATTTGGTTAATGTGTGAACCAAACTGTATGTCGCATTTGGTTACCATGTCAACCAGACGGTAAAGTGACGTGCATGACCGAGCCGCGGTGGTTGGACGAGCGAGAACAGCAGGCCTGGCGCAGCCTGATAAAGATGCAGGACGGGCTGTCGGAGTTCATCGAGCGGCAACTGCGCAACCGGTGCGGGCTGTCCGCCGCTGACTACAAGGTCCTGGCCCATCTCTCCGAGGCGCCCGAAGGCCGGCTGAGGTCGTTCGAACTCGGCCAGCTGTTGCGCTGGGAGAAGAGCCGCCTGTCGCAGCACCTGGGCCGGATGCAAAATCGCGGCCTGGTGTCCCGCGAGCGGTGCCTCGCCGACCAACGGGGGGCGGTGGTCGCCATCACTCCCCGGGGCAGCGACCTGATCAAGGTCGCGGCTCCGCAGCACGTGGCCGACGTCCGCGACGTGCTCATCGATCATCTCACTGCGACAGAAATGGCGATGCTCGTCACCATCGGCGACAAAGTAGCCGAACGGCTGGCGGCGCTGGAACACAAGCGCTGATACCCGATCCCGGACCTCATCGCTCACGAACTGCGTGCGTGTCAGACCGCCGCCTACAGAATCCCGCGGGCGCCGGCACAGCTGTTCGCTATGCATGACCCACAGCTACGACCCGCTCAACGCCTGGCTTGATCAGCGACATGCCCTTGGAAGGCGCGGCTCACGGGTGCGGGGCTGAGCTGGACGACGCTCACCCGCGCGGATCTCACCAACGCGACGCTGACACACGCGAACATGAGATTCGCACGACTGCGCTCAGCATCACTGGTGCGGATCTGTGCGGGGCGGCGCTGAAGGATGCTGACTTGCGGGGTACGAACCTGAGCGGGGCGCAGCTGTATCACGACAGCGCCCGGGCCACCGCCCGGCTGGTCCTCAAAGCGGCTCGCAAGACCGCACGCAAGGTCAACAACGCCTGCCCCGGGCGTGTGACTCACATGTGTCTCACCGTGACTCACGATGAGACGACTTGAGAGACGACTTGACTACAGAATCGGGGAAAACCGCAGGTGGAGGTGGTAGGGCGCCCGGGGCTCAAACCCGGAACCTACGGATTAAAAGTGGGTGGAGATTCCTGAAAGGTGAATCTTTCCTTAGCCAAGCCGCCTCGGCCCGCACTGCGGTGTACTAGCTGGGACCATCCCCGCGCGCGGAACCTGTCAAACCTGCTGAGACATCAGGCTACTTGTGGCGTTTGTGCTGAGGTCTCGATCTGGAGGGGCGTGGATGGTTTGTTGATCCATAC
>NZ_JBEYID010000030.1:0-92540 GCF_040635605.1 Streptosporangium sp. NPDC006930
GAAAGTTACCTCGCCGGCCTTCATCTACGCGGAGCCATCTTGTGGATTCGAAGCCTTCAACCCGCCTGAAGATCCGAAGTCCGTACAGGCCCTAGCGCACAGTAAATCCAGGTCTTATGTTAGGCGAGCACAGGAGTCTGCCAATCCACAACTCTTCTCTCTTTGCACTGCAGTTGATTGACCGAAATCAAACGCCTCAAAGGATGTGCATGCGAGCGCCGAGGCGGCGGATCCGTTCCCGGTAGCCGAAGCGCTCCAGGTCCAGCAGGGTTCGTACGGCCTGCCAAGCCATCGGGTGGTTGCGGATGAGTAGGGGAGCCGCCTTCTCGGCGTGTTCCAGTTCGGCCATGGCCGCCTCGCGTCGGCCGCACCAGAGCAGCCCACGGGCGTAGTCGAGATGGTGGCGTCCGACGCGGTTGGCCTGCAGGCCCTTCGGCAACCGGACCGTCTCTCCCCTGCGTACGGCTTGCGCTCCGTCTCCAAGTTCGGCGGCGACCGCGACCCCGTAGATATCGGCGTTGGTCTGGCTGGTACACAGGTCGTAGTAATTGGTGCGCTGGCGAGCCCCCAGCCGGGTGACCGCCTCGGAAGCGAGGCGGTATCGCGACCACGCCTCGTCTGCCTTGTTCTTACGAGCCGCGGCGATCGCGGCCCTCAGTTGGAGCCCACCCCAGACCGCCAGCGCCTCCGGCCGGCCCGCGACGTACTCGTCCTCGATGCCCGCGCAGGCCGAGTCGGTCATGGCGAGTGTGTCGTGCCACGTAGTTCCAACCCATGCGTTCCGGATGCGTCGAGACCTGGCTATCGCCACGTGATACGGGTCTCCCGAGTGCTCGGCGGCCCAGCAGATCCGATCGACGGCAACCATGGAAAGGTCGGCGTACCCCACTCCGCAGACGACCGAGTCCACGGCCCGGTAAACGCCTGGGCCTCGGCTGGGTCGCCGCTTTCTCCGATCCAGCGAACGAGGTGGACGCGGGCGTTCAAGGTGATGGAGTGCTCGGAGCCCAGAGTTCGCTCCAGCACCGGTATCAGCGCCGCGAACCGGTCCCGAGTCTCGGCGGCCGGGGTCCCTGTTTCCCCTGTCCAGAAGGCGAGGTTGGCGTGGGTGTTGAGGGTGACGGAGTGCTCAGGGCCCAGGGACCGCTCCAGTACCGGTATCAGCGCCGCGAACCGGTCCCGGGCCTCGGCGGCGTCCCCCGCTGATCCGACCAGGGAGGCGAGGTTGGTGCGGACGTCCAGCGTGGTGGGATGGTCCGGTCCCAGCAGCCGTTCGGTTATCGGTTCCAGCGCCACCAACTGGTCCCGGGCCTCGGCGATGTTCCCTATCGCTCCGACCAGGGAGGCGAGGTCGGCGCGAGCGGTCAAGGTGTCGGCGTGTTCGGGACCCAGAGTGTCGTGCATGACGGCGTGGCGCCGATGTTGCAGGGGAAGGGCGGTGCGGTACTCCCCTCTGTAGTACAGGTATTCGATGACGGAGCCCATGGCGGGGGAGTCGAGGGCCAGGACGGCGTTGGCGTGCGCCAGCAGGCTCGCGTAGGCCGGCCACGAGGAGGGATGCTCGGGGTCGGAGGGAAGCGCCGCCCGTAGCAGGGCTGCCGCGGTAGCTTCGCAGGCGGCGCGCTCGTCTTCGGCTGGTCCGGCCACGATGACGGCCTGGACCTGGCGGTGCACCCTCACCAGCAGGCCATCCGGCGACCGGTCGATCACACCGTAGGAGACCAGCAGGTCCAGCGCGTCGTCCAGGGTGCTCTCCTCGGCGCCCTCCAGCCCGCCCAGCACCGCGCGCGGCAGGTCCTCGGACGCGTAGCAGGCCAGCACTCGCAGCGCGCGGATCGCCAGAGGGTCGGCGTGCTCGATCCGTGGACACGTCAGCGCCCACACCCGGGCCACCGCCCCGCCAACGTCCGGGACGCTCCCAGGAGTGGTGCGCAGCAGGCACAGGTAGTCGGCCAGGCTCACACCGGGAGTGTGGGCGATATAAGCACCAGCCTGCCGAAGCGTCGGCTGTGATCCTTCCAGCTCCGCAGCCAGCCGTCCGGCCTGTTCTTCGGCCTGAGCGCGGTCGGGACCGGCTGCGGCACCGATTATGGACAGCACCAGTTTCACCGCGTCCGCGGGGGACAAAGAAGTCAGCACCATCCAACCCTGTCGCCCGAAGGCGATAGCCCACAACGATGTCGCATATCCGTTATCTCACTCGCCCCAGTCACAGAGGGTGGCGGCGCGAGGTTGGATGGGCATTGCCGCCTCGTCGAGGATGTCCTTGAGTAACAAGTTGCTCCCCTGACTCCAGTGGGTTCGGCGTGAATGAAGGTCTTCACGATGGAACCCACTGGGTTTCGATAGCTCACGATCAAAATCAGGTTGAGTTCAGCTCAACACGCCCTCGACAGGACGCTCCAGTGGTTCTGTAGGCGAATTGCGACAGCGTTTGTAGGTCAGCCGTGACAGCGGGGGCTCTGAGCGCTGAGGTGCGGTGTCCACAAATCGGCGAGCCGGAGATGCGAGACCGGCCCATCGATCAGCGCGTAGCCGGAGGGCTCGTGTTGCAGGATGTCAGCTTCTCGGCCCTGAAGGGACCGAGCTTGCAGCTCCTCACCGTCGATGGATTCGACGGTTCAGGCCGCATCGTCGGCAGCGTGACACACTGCCCGGCGACCGATGTTGATCGCCGCGAAGTAATCCGCCGGGCCAGCGAGCCCGCACGAAACACAACAGAACTCATCCCGGGTGGGACGGTTCCGTTTGTCGAGGTGGCCGCACCTGGGGCAGGTGCGGGAGGTGTTATGCGGATCCACCAACCGCACCGCCACCCCGGCCAGGGCGGCCTTGTACGTCACGAACGTGCGGAGCTGATGGAAACCCCAGGAGTGCAGGTCGGCACGCTGAGCCTTGTGAACCCTGACCCGCTCCCGGATGCCTTCGAGGTCTTCGAGCGCGATCCCGGAGCGGGTGTCTTTGGCCTTGCCGACCAGCTGTTTGGCGATGACATGATTGACGTTCCGGGCGAACCGCGACTCCTTGCGACGACGCCTCTTCAGCAACCGCTTGGCGGATTTGGTGCCCTTGGCCTGGAGCCTGGCCCGCAGGCGGGCGTTACGCCGCCGCACCGCCCGCACCCCCTTACCGCTGTAGGACTCACCGGTGGAGTCGGTGGCGAGGTTGACGATGCCCAGATCCACCCCCAGCCACTCCTCCGGCTCCTCCTGCCGCGCGGGTTCGGGGACCTCGACGACCACGGCGAGGAAGAACACCCCGTCGCGGTAGACGAGATCGGCCTGCCCCCGCAGCGCCGCTCCCTCACTCTGGAGCCACCGCCCCCGGTAGAGAACGGGCACGACGACCCGCCCGCCCAAGGTGAGGACACTGACCGCCTCCCGCCCCTTCCAGGTCAGGATGCGCTGGTCATAGGCGACCGCACCCAACTCCCGGAAGACCGGCTTGATGTTCTTGTCGCGCTTGTAGGCCTCGCAGTCCTTGGCGATGGAGCGAACAGCCATCTGCGCCGACAGCCCGAACCCCCGGCGCAGCTCGGCGTAGACGAGCCTCTGCAGGGCGATCTTGTTCGCGGCGCGGTGGGCGAAAGCGACCTCGGCGGCCCTGGTCGCGGCGGCGTTGCACGCGCGCATCGCCGCCAGCAGAGCCCGCCCCTGTTCAGGGGAGGGGGCGAGTTTCAGCATTTCCGTCACCAGCACGCACAGAGTCTGTCACTCACCGCTACCGGGCGGCACCGTTTTCCCGCGTTTCCTCCCCGTCGTGAACGACGGGGCCTCCACGCTGCAATTCCGGTGAAGCGTGACAGTAATCCCTCCTGGCCGCCCCTCGCGGCCGCCCGTGCCAGCCATTGTGTGGAAGACATATCTGACAGCTGCGGCGACCTCTTTCGCGGTGGCGATCTACGCGGCGATCATGAAAGAATCCGAGGCCATGACGGCCATGGCCACTGCCTCCGCCGGATGCGCCGTCTTGTTCATCCGGGCCTACGTCCGCCGGAGACTCTGATCTTTTTGAAGAGCCGGAACGTATGCCCCAGGTCGAATCTGCGGAGGAACGCCTGCCACAGCAGGTCGATCCGGGCGGCCGACAGGCCCAGGGCTGAGGACCATAGCCAGACCGGCCGGGGATGGGCGTCGCCTGGCAGCCGTTCCACGGCCAGCCGGATGAGCGTGCCCTCGATGATCGGCAACTCGCCGTCGTGGTCGATCCAGGCGGCCCGGCGGGTGAGCTGATGATGCAGCCGATCCCATGCGGTCGCGATCGCTGTGCCGTAGCACGTCGTCTGGGTCGAGGTGGCCTGGTCAAGGCTGTGCCAGGTCGCCGGATCGGCGTCCAGGCGAGGATGCAGGGTGTCGAGCCAGGACCCGTCGACGGTGCGGCGCTCCTGGAGGCGACGCAGTGATACACATAACAGACCGGCGTGGCGGCGCGAGCCCGGAGAAGCAGCGCCGCCGCGCTCTCAACCAACGGAGCCACGGGCACTGTCGGATATCAGGACTGTCCGGGTGCCTGATCTGTCGGCCTGTTCTGGTAGCGAAGGTGGACGACGTCGCGCCTCCGCTGACCGAGATACCAGTCGGCGGCCTCATCTGTGTCGATAGTTGCTCGCAGTATGCCGGTGCTGTTGGCGGGTAGTTCGGCGAGGCCCTCTCCGCGTGGCGAGATGATCATGCTGGGGCAGTGCTGGTGGGGATCGGCGACGTTGGCGGCGAGGACGAACCGCTGGTTTTCCGCTGCCCGGCTGATCAGGTGGCTTCGCCAGACTCCGGCCGGCTCGGTGAGGTTGGCGGCGTGGGTGAGGTAGATGAAGGCCTGTGCTCCTGCGTCGGCCAGGTACTGCCATTGTTCGGGAAAGCGGATCTCGCGGCAGATCTGGACGCCGACGGTGAGGGGGCCATCGGCCAGGTGGAGTTGGAGCGTGGGGAGCTCGGATCCGGCTTCCAGCAGGCCGCGCTCGTTCATCGCCAAGTTGATCTTCCGATAGGTCCATCTGGTGCCGTGCGGTGAGCTGTACCGGCGCCGTGCCCTTGCCAAGGACGTCGGCGTCTCTCCCGACGGCACCGGATCGCACCGACTCATGATCGGTGGTGACGCCGGGTCCTTCACCGACCCGGACGGGTTCGCCTGGGAGACCACCTCGCCGGCACTCACGCCCTGATGTGTCACTGCTTCCCGCCCTGCCTGGCCGCCGACCATGAGACAGCCGCCGGGCTCGGGACGGTGGCCGTGCTCCCGGTGAACCGACCGATGACCGACAGAGCGAGCCCTCACGAAGTGACTGGAGGAAGCATGACAGGCGCGCCGCCGCGTGGACTCGAGGAGAGGCTGCGGGACACTCGCACGAGACTGGAGAACGACGTCGATCTCTGGGTCGCGACGTCGGGCTCCCCGGGCGGTGTCTACCTCATCCCGCTCTCGTACCTCTGGGACGGGACCGCGTTCCTCGTCTCGACACCGCGCGCCTCGGTCACCGGCCGCAACCTGCTGGCGGACGGCCGGGTGCGGCTCAGCCTCGGGCCGACCCGCGACGTCGTCGTCGTCGACGGCACCGCCGAGCCGGTGGACCTCGCCGACCTCGCCCCCGAGACGGGTGACGCGTTCGCGACCAAGACCGGTTTCGACCCGCGCGAGCTCGACGACCCCTACCAGTACTTCCTGATCCGGCCGCGGCGCATCCAGGCCTGGCGTGAGGCGAACGAGCTGCGCGGACGCGACCTCATGCGCGACGGCCGCTGGCTCGGCTGACCGCCGCACGGGAACACACCCGCCCCACCCGGCGAGCGGTGCGGCTGCGGAGTTCCCGCCGAAGAGGACGGCGCGAGCGACGACTCCGGCAGGGACAGGGCTCACTCTTGCCATGATCGGACGGAGTCATCCACCTCGCGAGTCGGCGCTACCCGTGGTGGGCGGTGATCGTGCGGGACACCTGGTTCTCGGTGCCAGGCTGCACGATCACGAATTGCCCCATCATGCCGGAGTCCTCGTGCCGGAGGATGTGGCAGTGGTACATGTACGGCGTGACCGGGTCGGTGAAGCGGCCGAACTGGACGGCGAGCCGTACCGTGCTCTTCGGCGGCACGTAGACGGTGTCCTTGTGGCCGCTCGCGTACGCGGGCGGTTTCTCCCCGTCCACGTCGAGCACCTGGAAGGCCACCTCATGGATGTGGAAGTTGTGCGCGTAGACGGTGTTCTCGACCTCCCAGATCTCGGTGGCACCGGCGGGAACCACCTCGTCGATGCGTGCCATATCCATTTCCTTGCCGTTGATGGCGTCGTGGCCGTTGAGCCGGAACCGGCGGACCTTGGCGTTCGGCGGGATCACGATCGGAGCGGGGTCGGCCAGGCGGGACGGCAGGCGGGGGGAGGTGGCGAGCCGCGGCTCGGCGACGATCTTCAAAAGGTCGAAGTCGCCCTCGTCGATGTCGTCGGATCCCGAGATCGTGCGCAGCAGGACCTGCTCGCCGGCCGTGAAGGTCACGACGACCTCCACGCGCTCGCCCGGCGTGAGGGAGACCTGGTCCACCTGGACCGGGGCGGGCAGCAGGCCGGCGTCGTTGCCGACGACGTGGAACGTGCGGCGGTCGGCGAACGTGAGGTGGTACATGCGGGCGTTGGATCCGTTGAGGATCCGGAAGCGCACCCGCTCGGTGCGCACGTTCAGGAACGGGGCGTGCGTGCCGTTGACCAGCATGTGGTCGCCCAGGATGCCGAAGGTGCCCTTCAAGGGGTCGCCGGTCGGTGAGCCGTCCTCGGCGAGCCTCTTGTCCTGCAGGATGAGGGGGATGTCGTCGATCCCGTACCTCGCGGGGAGCTCCGTCGTGGTCCCATCGTCGATGATGAACATGCCCGCGAGGCCGCGGTAGACGTGCTTGGCGGTCTGGCCGTGCGTGTGCGGGTGGTACCAGGATGTGGCGGCGGGCTGGTCGATGGTCCAGTGCGGATTCCACGTCGCGCCCGGTTCGATCGTCTGGTGGGGCCCGCCGTCCATCTTCGCGGGCAGCCGCATGCCATGCCAGTGCACGGTGCTCACCTCGTCCAGCCGGTTGGTAACCGCCATCCGGACCCTGTCGCCGCGTGCCGCCCGGATCGTCGGCCCGAGGTGCGGGCCGTTGAACCCCCAGGTCTCGACCGGCTTGCCGGCCAGGATCTGGCTCCGGCCCCGCTGCATCGTCAGCGCGAACCTCCGTGTCCCGTCCTTGTCCACCTTGGGTTCGAGCAGTGGTGGCACCCGCAGCTTGGTGCGGAAGGCGGCCGGATCGCTCTCGGCGCCGGCGCCGCAGGCCGAGGCCAGGCCCGAGAGCGCGGCGAGCGCGAGAAACTGTCGACGATTCATGGTCCCCGTTGGTCTTCGTATCGATGTGGAGGTTCGGATGTGGAGGTTCAACTGTGCGGCACCGGGCGCTCACCTGCACAGTCGCCGGGCTCACCTCGTGGGTGTGAGATCCTCATGATCGACCGGGATACAGGCGAGGAGCTCGAAGCGATCGCCGGTCCGGGTGGTGGTGAGTTCGCCGCCGATGGCGGCCAGGCGGGCGCGCATGCTCCGCAGCCCCGTGCCGGGCTCGTCGGAAGCGGGGGCGGCCCCGTCGTTGGCCACGAGCAGACGTACGCGGCCGTCCTCGACGGCGATCTCGACCACGCACTCCCCCGACGTGCTGTGCCTGAGCACGTTGGTGACCGCCTCGCGCAGCACCACCGCGAGCACGGGTTCGGCCGGCCCCCGCACGGACGCGGCGTCGACCCGTACGGCTGCTCCCGCCGACTCCAGCACGGCCCTGGCGGAGTCGACCTCGGCGGCCAGCGACAGGCGCCGATCCGGTGCGCTCAACCCGTCGACGTCCGCGAGCGCGGCCCGCGCCGCGTCCGTCATCCGCTCGAGTTGCTCCATCGCCCGGCCCGGATCCGTCTCCAGCAGCCGCAGCGTGAGCTCTCCGTGCAGGACGACCGCGGTGAGACCGCGACCGAGCAGGTCGTGCACGTCCCTGCCCACCCTCAGCCGCTCGCGCAGGGCCGCCACCTCGACGAGCTCGGCCCGGGTACGCCTGAGCTCGGTGACGAGAGTGACCAGCCGGGTCAGGCCGTAGACCGCCAGCGCGGTGGCCAGGGCACTGCAGAACTGGTAGCCGGCCAGGAGCGGGCCACCGGTGAACCAGCCCTCCACCGCCGAGATGCCGCAGATCGCCGTGCACAGCGGCCATGACACCCGCGCCCGCGCGTAGAGCAGGAGGACGCCGGCGAAGAACCCCGACACCACGAGCCCGGATGTCTCCCCGTCCACCAGCGGCGCGTAGATGGTCATGCCCTGAGCCACCAGTGTCCAGACCAGGCCCTTGGGCCGCCTGCCCGCACGCAGGGCGGCCAGGTGCCAGAACTGCAGGGCGAAGGTCAGGGGCAGCAGGACCAGATAGCCGACGTCTCCGGAGCCGGAATCGAACGTCTCGTCGGCGGCGAAGTTGAACAGCGACTGCCCGATGAACAACACGTGCGTGACGACGAGAATCGGCGTGGCCTGCCGTACGATCCACCCGTCGCGATCGCGAGGCGGGACCGGGATCGGGCCGTCGGCGGGCGGCAGGGACCGTACGCGGTCCAGCGCCTTCCGTGCGATGGCGACGGCTCGGGAGACCTGTTTCCGCACCACCTCCGCCTCGCCCTGGCACCGTGCCCGCCGCGCCAGCCGCTCGACGGCGGACACGCTGCTCACCACGAGGTGCTGTATGTGCCGCCACAGCCGTAGCCGCTCGACCTCCTCGGCCCTGGCCGCCAGCTCGGATCGCTCCCGGCCGACCCGGTCCAGCAGGTCGGCGAGGCGGCTGAGGCCGTACAGCATCAGACCGACATTGAGGGGGGCGACGACCGCGTAATAGATCTCCATGGGCGTGCGGTCCAGCGCGGACGCCACGGCGCCCTCGACGACCACGATCAACCCCAGGAGCAGCCACGCGGCGGGACCGCTCACCACGAGAAGGGCCGAGGCGGCCACGAACGCCGAGCCGCCCGCCCGCCAGCTGCCGGCCTCGGCCAGCAGGGGCAGGTAGTTCAATACAACCTGCACCGGGAAGAGCGCGGCCGACAGGCGCCGCCGGCCCGGGAGCGAGATCGGCAGCTGGAGCGCGGCGACCCCCATGACGCTCGCCACGGTCAACGGCCCGGCCGATGCCCCGCCGAGGTAGAAGCTCACCCGCAGGACGCACACCACGCAGATGAAGGCGGCGAGCAGGCGGGCCGGGCTCAGAGCCAACCGGCGTCCTGGGCTATCCGGACGGCATGCAGCCGGTTGCGGGCGTGCAGCGTGGCGACGATCCCGGTGAGGTAGTTGCGTACGGTGCCCGCGGACAGGAACAGCGCCTCGGCGATCTGCTCCACATCCTCGCCGCAGGAGAACCTCCGCAGTACCTCCAGCTCGCGCGGCTTGAGCGGGCTCTCGACCACCTCCAGCGCCGCCACGGCGAGCTTGGGATCGATCACCCGCTCACCCGCCGCGACCCTCCTGATCCCATCGGCGAGCTGGTCCGGCGGAGCGTCCTTGACCATGAATCCGGACGCCTGGGCGGCGAAGGCCTTGCGGACGCTCCCCGGGCGGCCGTAGCTCGTCACGATCAGCACCCGGCACTGCGGCACCCGCCTGCGCAGCTCGGCTGCGGCGGTGAGCCCGTCGACGCCGGGCAACTCGACGTCGATCACCGCCACGTCCGGCTTGGACTCCAGCGCCAAGGGCACGATCTCGTCACCGGTCGCCGCCTCCGCGACCACCCTGATGTCGGGTTCGAGGTCGAGCAACGCGACCAGCGCCCCTCGGACCATGTGCATGTCCTCGGCGAGCAGAACCCGGATCATCCATCGCTCCTACCCTCAGGACCCACTTTCGCCCTATTCCTACCATCTCGGGAGATCTTCATTTTGGATCATGAAGAATTCACGTCCTGAGCGACTCGGGCTGGAGTCCAGGATCGACGAGCACTCGCCCGGCTGCGATCTGCCCGGCGGGCCACGCATCCTGTGGTGCTTCGAGTCCGATACCCCGGCGCCCTGCGGTCGGATCGGGGACGGCGGCACCACCAGCTGGAACAGCTCATCGGGAACCAGCCGCCGCATGAACGTCACGCCAACGAGCAATCATCGTCAGGGCACGCTCAACCGGCCGCTAAAGACCCGAGCGGTGGTCGTGCGCGGGACGCGCTACCTGCCGGTCGTGGTCCGGCCCGGCCAGGCGCCGTACCGGATCTCGCCGAGAATCGCGTCGCCGGCCGGCACCAGGGACCCCTCGTCCAGCTCGGTTCCGAAGTAGCGCGCGTGCGGGTCGGTGACCACCTCACGCGGATCGTCCCAGGCGGCCAGGGCCTCGGTGAAGAACTCGTCCATCCGGACCCGCTCGGGACCGGCGGCCTCGACCCTCCCGTTCAGCGGCGACCCCACCGAGACCCTGCCGACCACCTGGCGACCTCGTCGCCCGCGATGGGCTGGAAGAGCACGGGCGCCATCCGGACCGTGCCGCCGTCGGTGGCGTCGTCGGTGGCGTCGTCGGCGATGCTCCGGACGAACTCGAAGAACTGGGTGGCACGCACGATCGAGTACGGGATCGACGAGTTCTCGATCAGCTCCTCCTGAGCGACCTTCGCCCGGAAGAAGCCGTTCCCGGGCAGCCGGTCGATTCCCACCACCGACAGCGCGACGTGGTGGCCGACGCCCGCCGCCACCTCCGCGGCGAGCAGGTTGCGGGTGGAGGTCTCGAAGAACTCCATTGCCACGGTGTCCTCCAAGGACCGGGGCTTCGACACGTCGATCACCACCCGCGCGCCGGCCAGCGCGTCGGCCAGCCCTTCGCCGGTGAGGGTGTTGACGCCGGTGTGCGGTGATGCCGCCACCGCCTCGTGGCCGTGCCCGCCGAGTTCCGTCACGAGCTTCGACCCGATCAGGCCGGTTCCGCCGATCACCACGATCTTCATGACAAGCCTTCCTGTCCACCGGGGCATCCGTCGCCACCCGATCGCCGGCTGGGACGGGGGCGGCCCTCCGGCCTGTGACAGCTCCGGCGAGACTCCTCGGATTGCCGATCCCCGGCGCCCAGGTGTCACAAACCGCGACGCTGTCCCGTCTTTCGGTAAGACGGCTCCAGCAGCACTGGGAGGCCTCCGAACGCGGGGACGTCGACGCTGAGCACGCGATCTACGCTGCGGACGCAATCCTGGACTACGCGCAGTCGGGCGAGCGCTTCAGAGGCCGGTCAAGGATCCAAGCGCAACGCGGCAGGCACCCGGCCGAACGCCACTTCACCATCCGCCGGATCCGGCTGTAGTGGATCGCGGTCCCGCAGACGATCCCCACGTAGGAGCCCGCTCGTAGCCGCTGGGCCTCACAGTGAGCGACCTCCGTCACCACGCTGATCCGCCCGGCCACGATGAGCTGGTAGTCACGCTCGGAGACCGCGATCGACAGGCCGGTAGGTCAGCGCTCGCACCCACTCCGCCAGCGCCCAACTCCACGCCTGCTGGGCCCGGTTCAGGTCCCTGGCCGATCCGTTTCCCGCCGCGATCGCGTAACGCGCCTGACGGTAGTGGTTCGCGCTCCAGTCCAGCTCACGACGCGCTTCCCGAAATGCCGACTGGGCGTCCTCGCGCTGGCCCCACTCCTGTGACGGATGCGTCATCGGGTGAGAATACTGCGGCTGACATCAGCGTGTTTCTTGGTCTGCCGCGCGATTAGCACCAAACCCGCCCCAATCACTGTCTAGCGTTCAGATCATGGCGGCAACGGCCCGGCCGGGGGTGGCGTGGCACGCCGCCACAAGCCGCCGGTTGCGCGCGCCGGCGGAGCAAGGGCAGCGGCTCCGTTCAGCCAGGCGGCGAGTTGCTCGCGGTCGATCAGCAGTAGGCCCGTTCCAACCGCGCACTGGCATGATGCTCACTTGCCGTTCCCTACCGCCGAGGAGTTGACGGTGACGCAGCGCGAGCGACGGCCCGGGTTAACCACAGGTCTGCATTTCCCGGTGTCCGAACCGCTCCGGGAGCATGCCCGACGTGCCGTGAGCCGGGCGCGGCGCCAAGGGGCACCGGATCTACGCCTGGGCGTGGGCGCGGATCGACATCGATCAGTCCACCGTCTGCTGACCGTACTCCTGCTCAGTCGGCCCCGCTGGATAGAGGAGATTCTGCGCTGGTCACAGTGGCGACGCCGCCATCAGGCCATCGCTCGCCGATGCCACTACCAGCGTAGATCCCAACCATGATCTCAAAATGTCACTGGAGTACTAGCCCCAGCGTTCGGGAGGGACGTGGTCCACGGAGCCCATCGGGGGAAGATAACCGTGGGTCCCGTCTATCTCGGCGGTCAGGCCGAAGTCGGCGAGGCGTATCGAACCGTCGGCCATCATGAGCACGTTGTTGGGCTTGAGATCTCCATGCACCTATTTCTCGGCGTGCATGTACGCTATTCCCTCGCAGATCTCGGCGATCAGCCTCGGCGCGTCGGGAACAGGTGCCCCCGCTCGAATCAGATCGGCGAGTGACCGTTCCGCCAGGTCCATCACCAGAACGCACGCACCGTCCAGCTCGGTATTTTCCGGGTCGTCGACGACAAGTGTTTCGCGTAATCGAATCAGCCGGGAATGCTGGAGCCTGCTGTGCGGGCGTATTTCCCGCTGCGTCATTTCCATGAGATTTTTCAACTGCCGTCGGGTGACCGTTCCCGTGGGCAGGAACTTCAACGCCGAGGGCGTCGACTCCTCCCCGTCCCGAACCCCCACGTAGACGCTCGCCCAACTCCCCGTGGCGACGGGCCCGCCGACCCGCCATTCACCGACGCGATATCCTCGGGGAACACCGACCGCCCATCCCTCGGTGTCCACCGGTCTCCGCACTCCGTGTCATCCCTCGATCGGAATCATCAGCGCACAGTCCCTCGAATCGTTCATCGGCTTCACGTCGCGTAAATCGATGTCCTTTGCGAGCATCCTCCGCCGGACTTTCCGCGGTGATCATAACAGGCGACTCGGGGTCGTTCCCCGTCCCGGATGACAGACGACCCGGGATTCCCCCCGCCCCGAATGTCGGGCGGCTCGGAATCACCTCCCGCATCGAACGGCGGGCGAACGGAAATCCCCCTCGCGTCACCGGCGTCGAAAGCCGATGATGAATGGGTGCCCGCCACCTCTCCCTCCGCCCCGCGCACCCCCGGCACGACCGTACCGGCCGCCCCCTTCGCCGGGCGGCCTGTCGCCGCGGTCGCGCTCGCCACGCTCGCCGTGCTGCTGGTCGTGAGCCCGCGCTACGGCTACCACCGAGACGAGCTGTACTTCCGGATGCTGGGCGAGCAACCCGCCCTCGGATACTTCGACACCCCGCCGCTCACCCCGCTGATCGCGCGGGCCTCGGTCGCCGTGTTCGGCGACACCGTGGTCGCCCTGCGCGTCGTTCCCGCCCTGATCGCGTCGCTCACCGTCGTCCTCGTCGCCCTCCTGGCCCGGGAGCTCGGCGGCGACCGCGGGGCGCAGATCGTCGCCGCGGCGGGAATCGCCACCACGAGCCTTCTCCTGATCGGCGGGCACTCCCTGCTCACCCTGGGTGTCGATCTTCCGTTCTGGGTCGCGGCGGCGCTGTTCGCCGTACGGGCGCTGCGTGGCGACGGCCGCTGGTGGCTCGCTGTGGGTGCCGTCGCGGGGGTGGCGACGTACAACCGGCAGCTGATCGTGTTGTTCCTGGTCAGCCTGGGTGTGGGTGTGCTGGTGGCGGGGCCGCGCGACGTGCTGCGGGAGCGTGGGCTCTGGCTCGGCGCGCTGCTCGCGCTCGTGATCGCCGCGCCCAACCTGGTCTACCAGGCGACCCACGGCTGGCCGCAACTGGTGATGGCCGGGGCTCTGGAGGCGGACGAGGGCGCCGACAACCGTCTCGCCTTCCTACCGCTGCAACTCCTGCTGCTCGGCCCGCCCCAGGCGTTCCTCCAGGTGGTCGGCGCCGTGCGGCTGTGGCGGGAACCTCGCCTGCGCTGCCTCGCCCTCGCCTATCCGCTGGCCTGCGCGCTGACGCTCTACTCCGGCGGGCGCCCCGACTACGTGGCGGGCCTGCTTGTGCTGCTCTTCGCGGCGGGGTGCGGCCCGGTCACCCGGTGGATGTCGTCGGGTGGGGGACGGCGCGCGCTGGTCGTCGGCGCGCTCGCGGTCAACGCGGTCACCTCCGTCGTCATCGCGCTGCCGGTGATCCCTCCCCCGGCCCTGGAGGGCACCCCGGTCGCCGGGATCAACGAGGTGGCGCGCGAGTCGATCGGATGGCCGGAGTTCGCCGCGCGGGTCGCGGCGGTGGTCGACGGGCTCACGCCCGAGGAGCGCGCACGGGCCGTACTTCTCACCGACAACTACGGCGAGGCCGGGGCACTGGACCGCTACGCCGACCAGTACGGCCTTCCCGAGGTCCACAGCGGGCACAACGAGCTCTACTGGCGCGGCCCGCCGCCGGCGTCCGCCCGGATCGCCGTGGTGGTGACCGACTCCCCCGGCGGCTACGCCCGCGCGTTCGCCACCTGCGAGGAGCGCGGCAGGATCGACAACGGCGTCGGCCTGTCCAACGAGGAGCAGAACCTGCCCGTCCTCGTCTGCCGCGACCCGCTGCTGCCCTGGCCGCAGCTCTGGCCCGAGATGCGGCACCACAGCTGACCTGCCCGGCGGCGAACCGGTCGCTCTCCCCGGGGCTCGGGTCCTCCGGGTGGGTCTACCGGTTTCCCGGGGCTCGGGTCCCTCCGGGTGGGTCTACCGGTTTCCCGGGGCTCGGGTCCCTCCGGGTGGGCTTACCGGGCGGGCAGGGTGAGCCCGCGTTCGGCGAGGGCTTCGCGCAGGAGGCGGATCGCTCTGGGGCCCACACCGTGCAGCCGCAGGAGATCCTTCTCGGTCGTGGCGGCCACCTGGGCGAGCGTCGTGTAACCGGCCGCGGCGAGAGCCCGGCCCGCGGGCCGTCCGATGTTGGCGGGGATGTCGGTGGGAACGTCGCCCTGGCCTGGGGTCGTCATGGCGTCTCCTCGGGGAACGGACGTCGGTCACCCGGCGACGCGGGAGAACACCGCGTCATGGGGACCCGACATGCCGGGGACCCCGTGCCGTGGAAACCCGCGGCACGGTGGCGCAAGTTTGGCATGCCCCTACGACAAAACCAGCGAGGCGCGTACCGGGCTTCGAGTGATCACAGACGTTGGATGATCGCGGACACCTGGCGACCTTAAGGAAACCGTTTCCGCGGGAACCCGGTGCGTCGGATCTCCTCGGAATCCCGGCGTCGGCGGCGAGGTCCGCGCCGGGATTCCAGGTCAGGCAGTGATCATGAAAGCGAGTCCGAGCAGCACCACGACGGGGATCACCCAGACCACGGCCTCGATCGCGAACTCCTTGTACACGGTGATCTTCTCCCTCTGGACGCTTGGCCCCTTTTGGGCACTTCCTGACATGGAAACGACGATGCGCAGCATATGCGTATCTGAAGATGTCCTCACACTCGGGCCCGCGGGGATGCCTGACGGAGCTCCCCCGATCCCCTCCTGCCCCTCCCCCCTCCCTGCCCCCTCGGGTCCTCTCGTCCGCGGGCTCCCTATCTGCTCGGGTGGTGGAAGCCCGGCCTCGGGTGCATCAGGAAGTCATGGCACATCACGTACCACCCGCGGTAGACGGTGTACGAACCGGCAGGAACGCGAAACACCGGTCAACGATCAATCCGGGGAATGCCGGACGCGGGTGGTCGTGCTGTCGTGGTCAAGAGATCCGCGATCACCATGGGAGCCGTCATGACCGTTCGAGAGCTGCGCCTGGTCGTCACCGCCGCCGACTACGACGAGGCGTTGCGCTTCTACCGTGACGTGCTCGGCCTGCCCGAGCGGGCCGCGTACTCCTCGCCCGACGGCCGGGTGACGATCCTGGAGGCGGGCCGGGCCACCCTGGAGATCGCCGATCCGCCGCAGGCGGAGTTCATCGACCGGGTCGAGGTGGGGCGGAGGGTCGCCGGGCACATCCGGGTGGCGTTCGAGGTGGACGACTCGCCCGCCGTCACCGCGGAGCTGGCCGAGGCCGGGGCCACGGTGATCGCCGAACCCGTCCGGACCCCGTGGAACTCGCTCAACTCCCGCCTTGAGGGCCCGGCCGGGCTCCAGCTCACGCTCTTCACCGAGCTGGGAGAGGCCGCCGACCCCCAGGACCTCCCTTAGCCTCCCGGACTCTCAGGGCGGACGGCCCGCCGGACGGGGCACCGGAGGACGTGGTCCGGGGTGGTCTCCCGGCCGGGTCACTCGCTCTTGACCGAGGTCTCCTCCGGCGCCGCGTCGCGGAGGGAGGTGCGGAGCCAGCGGGTGCCGTACGGCTCCAGGGTGAACTTCACCCGGCCGTCGGCGGGCAGATCGAGGGTGCCGTCCACCAGCATGTCGACCAGCATGTCGCGGTCGCCGAGGCCTTCGAGCACGAGATCCACCTTCGCCTCGCGGTCGGCGAAGTTGTGGACGGCGACCACGGTGCCGCGCTCGGCGTCGGCCCGGTGGGCCAGCACCGCCGTGTCACCGGCGTCCAGGATCTCGTACTTCCCCCAGGCCAGCTCGGGCGACTCCCGGTAGCGCTCGATCAGCAGCATGATCCACTTGAGGAGCGAGTCCGGGTCGCGGCGCTGGTCCTCGACGTTGACGTTGCGCGGGCCGAACTTGCCGGCGGGCGAGGGGACCTTGGTCTTCGGGTTGGGCGAGAAGCCGCCCTTCGCCGACCACTGCATCGGGATCCGGACCGCCATCCGGCCCTCGGCCTTCAGGTTCTCACCGAGGCCGATCTCCTCGCCGTAGAAGAGCACCGGTGTGCCCGGCAGGGAGAACAGCACGCTGTAGGCCAGTTTGATCCGCCGCATGTCGCCGCCGAGCATCGGAGGAAGGCGACGGCGCAGGCCCCGGTCGTACAGCTGCATGTTCTTGTCGGGGCCGAAGGCGTCGAAGACCTCGTGCTTCTGCGCCTCGGTGAGCTTGTCCAGGGTCAGCTCGTCGTGGTTGCGGACGAACATCGCCCACTGGGAGTCGTCGGGCGGGTCCGGCCGGTCGCGCAGGGCGTCGGCGAGGGCTTCGGGGTTCTGGCGGGCCATCGACAGGTAGAAGCGCTGCATGGCGATGAAGTCGAAGCACATGGTGACCTCGTCGCCGTTACTCGCGTCACCGAAGTACTTCAGCAACTCCGGGTAGGGCAGGTTCACCTCGCCCAGCAGGATCGAGGAGCCGTCGCGGCGGTTCATGAAGGCGCGCAGGTCGGCGAGGAACTCGTGCGGGTCACCGCTGATCTCCTCGATCAGGAACGGCACCGCGTCCACCCGGAAGCCCGACAGGCCGAGCTCCATCCAGAAGCCCACGATGCGCGCGATCTCGTCGCGGACCTGCGGGTTCGCCGTGTTCAGGTCGGGCTGGGTCTTGTAGAAGCTGTGGTAGTAGTACTGGCCGGTCTTCTTGTCCAGCTCCCAGAGGCTGTCCTCCTTGTCGGGGAAGACGATCGCCTTGGGGTCGACGGGGTCGGGCTCGTCCTGCCAGATGTACCAGTCGCGCTTGAGGGAGTCGCGGCTGGAGCGGGCCTCCTTGAACCAGGGGTGCTCGTCGGAGGTGTGGTTGACCACCAGGTCGGCGATCACCCGCATCCCCCGGTCCCTGGCGGTGCGCATGAACTCCACGAAGTCGCCAAGGGTGCCCAGACGGGGATCGATCGAGTAGAAGTCGCTGACGTCGTAACCGTCGTCGCGGCTGGGGGTGGTGTAGAACGGCATCAGCCAGATGCAGGTCACCCCGAGCCGGTCCAGATGGTCGATCTCCTGGGTGAGGCCCCGGAAATCACCGATGCCGTCACCGTTCCCGTCCTTGTAGGTCTCCACGTCCAGGCAGTAGACGACGGCGTTCTTCCACCACAGATCAGCTGTATAGGTGAGGCGCATGCGTCCGCACTACCCTCCCTTGACCTTTTTATGGGACAACGTTGACACTGGGTCGACGTCGATGAGATCCCGGGGCCTCCGACACGTTACGGTGGATGGAATGGCCAGGAGGAGATCATGCGACAGCTGAGGCGCGGCGCGCCCTTCGGCTGGCTGCTCGCTCTCCTGCTGCCGATGCTCGTCTCCGGAGGGCTGAGCGGGGGCGGCGCCGCCGCCGTCCTCCTGCGGCACTCCACCGTCGCCCAGGTCTCCGGCGAGCATCAGCGGCCCTCCCGCCCGGTCTCCGACGTCGGGCACAGGAACGCCCTCGTCTCCGGCCTCTCCGTCGCGGGGATCGGCCTGCTGGGTGGCGGGGGCGGCCATCCGCTCGCGACCCCGCCGTCCGACCTCCGGCACCTCTCCCTGGCCACCGGCCTGGGCACGCGCCCGGCCCGCGACGGCGACACCCGTCCGCTCGCGGCCCTGCTCGTCAGGCCGGGGCGCGCACCACCCGCCTCCACCGTCGGCTGAATCGTCCCGGAGCCCTTCCGGGCCTTTCGCCGTACCCGGAGCACGCCTTTCCTTCCCCCAAGGGGCAGAAGGCCGCCTTTTCGAAGGTCGTCCTTCCGGAGGCCGTCGCGCCTGGAAGGTGTCTCTCCCGTACGCGAGACATGCCGACGTCCAGGAAAAGGCACCTCCGGCATTCCCGAGGACAATTTCCCAGCCTGTGGAGGCTTCCATGTCGCGTGCCCCGCTGGTACGCGCGGTGGCGGCGTTCGCCGTCATCGCCACCTCGCTGTTCATCGCTTTAACCATGTCGCCGCGCCTCGGTCTCGACCTGCGCGGCGGCACCCAGCTCGTACTGGAGACCCAGGACTCACCGACCGTCAAGGCCGACGCGGCGGCCACCGACCGCACCCTTGAGGTGCTCCGCCGCCGGGCCGACGGCCTGGGCGTCGCGGACGCGCCGCTGGCCCGTTCCGGCGAGCGGCGCATCATCGTGGAACTGCCCGGCGTGCAGGACCCGACCAAGGCCGCCGAGGTCATCGGCAAGACCGCGCAGCTCACCTTCCACCCCGTCATCGCCGTCCCCAACCCCGCCGACGAGACCAAGCCCAAGGACGGCGAGCTGATCCTGCCCGACGAGGACGGCAACCCGCTGCACGTGGGACCGGCCGCACTCACCGGTGACGGCGTCAGCGACGCCCAGGCGGGGATCGACGCCCAGCAGGGCAGTGGCTGGTTCGTCACCGTCGACTTCCGCGACGGCGGACGTGCGGAGTGGGCCGAGCTGACCGGCCAGGCCGCCTGTAACCAGCCGGGCGACCCCAAGCGCAGGGTCGCCATCGTGCTCGACTCCAAGGTGATCGTCTCACCCCAGGTGAACGAGAGCGTGGGCTGCAACGTCGGCCTGGCCGGCGGCTCCACCCAGATCACCGGCACCTTCACCGCGGAGGAGGCCTCGGACCTCGCCCTGCTGATCAAGGGCGGCTCGCTGCCGGTGCCCGTCGAGATCGTCGAGCAGCGGACCGTCGGCCCGACGCTCGGCGCCGCCGCGATCACCGCCAGCGCCCAGGCCGCGGTCATCGGCATCGTGCTCACCGCGCTGTTCATCATCGTGATCTACCGGCTGGTTGGCCTCATCGCCGCCTTCGCCCTCGCCTGCTACGCGCTGATCTCGTACGCGGCGCTCGTGGGGCTCGGCGCCACACTCACCCTGCCGGGGCTGGCGGGCTTCGTGCTCGCGATCGGCATGGCGGTCGACGCCAACGTGCTGGTCTTCGAGCGGGCCCGGGAGGAGTACGAGGCGGAGCCGGGGCTGCGGGGCTCGCTGGAGAAGGGCTTCCGCAACGCCTGGAGCGCGGTGGCCGACTCCAACATCACCACGCTGCTCGCCGCCGGGCTGCTGTTCTTCCTGGCGTCCGGACCGGTACGCGGTTTCGGCGTCACACTGAGCATCGGCGTGATCGCCTCGCTGATCACCGCGATGGTCATCACCCGCGTCATAGCCCAGTGGGCGGTGTCCCTCCAGGGCGTGGCCTCACGGCCCAGAATGACCGGCCTGTCCAGCATCGGCCGTGTCCGCACCTGGCTGAACACGCACAAGCCGGACTTGATGGGCCGCCGCGCGCTGTATCTCCTGGTCACGTGCGTGCTGGTGGCCGCCTCCGTGGCGGGAGTGGCGGTGCGAGGGATCAACTTCGGCGTGGAGTTCACCGGGGGCAGGCTCGTGGAGTACTCCTCGAGCACCCCGATGACCGCCGACGCCGCCCGCGCGCTCGTCAGCGAGGCCGGGTTCCCCAACGCGGTGGTGCAGACCTCCGGCGACGACATCTCCGTAAGGACCGGACAGATCAGCCCCGCCGAGGTGGTGCGGATCGAGAACGCGCTGGAGAGCCAGGGTGCGCAGGTCACCAAGGAGCGTGACGAACTCATCGGGCCGAGCCTCGGGGACGAGCTGCGCCGCAACGCGCTGATCGCACTGGGGGTCGCGCTCGCCGCGCAGCTCGCCTATCTCGCCTTCCGGTTCCGCTGGACGTTCGGGCTGGCGGCGGTGCTCGCCCTCGCCGCCGACGCGGCGATCGTGATCGGCGCGTTCGCGTGGATGGGCAAGCCGGTGGACGGGGTGTTCCTCGCCTCGATGCTCACCGTGATCGGCTACTCGGTCAACGACAAGGTGGTGGTCTTCGACCGGGTCCGCGAACTGTGGGGAGCACGGCCGAAGGCCTCGTTCGCCGAGGTGACGAACGCCTCGATCCTGCAGACGATCCCCCGTACGGTCAACACCGGCCTGGGCGCGCTGTTCATCCTGGCCGCGCTCGCGGTGCTCGGCGGTGACTCGCTCACCGACTTCGCGGTGGCGCTGCTGATCGGAATCGTCGTCGGCACGCTCTCCTCCGCGCTGGTCGCGGGGCCGCTCGCCATCGAGCTGGAGAAGCGCAGCCCCGGCACTCCGCCCCCGCCCAAGCAGAAGGGGCCGAAACGGGCTCGTGAGGGTTCGGGCGCGGTGGTCTGACAACGGCGATCCGACCGAGGTGATCTGGCCGAGGCCCGGGACGAACCCGGGAACGGAGGCCAGGCGGCGGTCCGAGCACGGTGCTCGGACCGCCGCCCCCTTTTTCCCGTTAACCCTACAAATTAAGGGTGAATTCATACACAAAACTATTTCCATCTGCGGCTAAAGGCGGAACTCCCCGGCGAGCAGAGGTATCCGGCAGGGGCACAACCCTGTTGCGACACCTTTGGCCGTCAAAGCGATGCCGGTCACGAAAACGGGGAGAAAGTATGAGTCACGCGGTGAAGATGAGCCCTCAGATGCAGAAGTGCATCGATGCCTGCATGGAGAGCCACAGCCGTTGCGAGCAGACCATGTCCTACTGCCTGAGGCAGGGGGGTCAGCATGCCGACACGGCGATGATGGCACCGCTCATGGACTGCTCCGACATAACCCGTATGTGCGCGGACATGATGATGCGCCAGTCGCCGATGGCGATGGAGATGGCCGCGATGTGCGCGAAGGTCGCGAGCAAGTGCGCCGAGGCGTGCATGTCCATGGGCAGCGACACGATGATGAAGGAGTGCGCCAACGCCTGCCGCGCATGCGCCGAGGCGTGCCAGGCGATGGCCGGCGCACGGGCCTGACCGTCCACCCGCCCCCGCCCGGCCCTTACCGGGCCGTCCACATCGACATCCGCATCACCCGCACGGCCGGCGTCCATACCGGCATCCACGCCTAAGGTATGACGCCGGCGGAACGCGGGACGACGTGAGGGGACGCGGGACCGAAGGGGGCGCCGCCGATCGAATCGGCGGCGCCCCCTTCCGGGGTGAATACTCCGCTTTCAATCGGAAGATGTGCCTCGAATCCCGCTAGTGTGCTTGGCGTCTGATTTCCCTGCTGCCGAAGGCGGATGCAATCGTGGCGGACGACTACGCGACAACTTTCAAGATCGTTGATGTTGACGGTGACGGCCTCATCTCGATCCCCGAACTGACGAGACTCATGGAGGTGCTCGGCCAGCCGATCACCCCGGAGGCGGCCGCGGCGGCCGTCGCCAGGATCGACCAGGACGGTGACGGCCTCATCTCCCTGGAGGAGTTCGCCGACTACCTCGCCCAGACCCGGCCGAGCTGACCTTCCAGTCCTGATCCGGACACCTCAGGCCGAACCGACCTGAACGCCCGGGCCCGCCCGCGACATCTCAGATCGAGTCGGTCGGCCCACGGACCCGATCCGAACACCTCAGGCCGAACCGACCTGAGCACTCGGACCCGATCCGAACACCTCAGGCCGAGTCGGCCCCGGCACCCCGGAGCCGATCCGGACACCGGGCCCCGGACCGGTCGGCGAACCGGATCCGATCGGGACAGCCCACCCCACCCCACCCCACCCGGGCAGGGGCACCCCGATCGGATCCGGTCCCGCCGTTCCACCCCACCCTCCCGTCTCGCCCCGCCTCTCTCACCCTCGCCCCCCCACCGGCCTTCCCCCCGCCCTCGCCGCCGTTCCCGTCGCCGACCTGGTGGCATGTTGACGCGCCATTGACCGGGCAATAACTTTGGGTAGTCATATGAGCGCAAGGCGTAGCGAAGGCTCGGATTGACGTGTGAACACCGATGTTCCCGAGCGGTTTTCGCACGCCCGTCCCTTTCCAGAAGGTGATCTCGCGTCTCACGCGTGAGGTCGTCCGGTCGCCACGATCCGCGCTTCCGCTCGCTTCCCGTCACATCCCGACCGGAAGGCGATCCGGCGGCTCTCGCCTGACCGCCTCAAGAGCCGGCCCTCCCGGGAAGCCTCACAGAGGAAGAAGGCAGAAACAGTAGATGAGGAGCGCATCCAGCGGCAGCGCCGGGAGTGCGCCGCATGACTCGCGTGGGGCCAGGCATCCGGTGACCATCATGGCCGAGCAGATAACCGATCTCTTCCTCGACCTCGGTTACCACGTCACCGAGGGGCCCGAGGTCGAGGCCGAGTGGTTCGCCTTCGACGCCCTCAACATGGACGACGGCCACCCCGCCCGCGCCCCAGAACGCGCCTTCCACATCGAGAACCCCGCGGGCTCCGGCCGGAGGTCGGGCCTCCTGCTGCGTACGCACACCTCACCGGTGCAGGTGAGGGCGATGCTCGGCACGCCCCCGCCCCTCCGCGTGATCTGCACGGGCCGCGTCTTCCGTCCCGAGGCGGCCGACGTCACCCACAGCCCGGTGTTCAACCAGGTCGAGGGCCTCGCCGTCGACGTGGGCCTCACCATGGTCGACCTGAAGAAGACCCTCGACCACTTCGCCGTCTCCATGTTCGGCAGGGGCACGGCGACCCGGCTCCGCGCCCGCCGGTTCGCCTACGCCGACCCGTCGGCCGAGGTGGACGTGGAGTGCGCGGTCTGCCGTGACCTCCCGAAGGAGGACCCGGCGAGGGCTCTCCGGGAAGGCACCCCTTCGGATCCGTGCGGGACGTGCGGTGGAGAGGGATGGATCGGGTGGGGCGGGTGCGGCATGGTCCATCCCCGGGTGCTGGCCGCCTGCGGTGTCGATCCGCACAGATACGGCGCCTTCGCCTTCGGCATGGGCATCGAGCGCACGTTGATGCTCCGGCACGGGCTGAAGGACATGCGCGACGTCGTCGACGGCGACGTCCGCTTTCCCCTTCAGATGGACGGGTTCGCCCCCGGCAGGTCGCGGCCCATGCTCCTTCCCCTGGACAGGGTCACGAACACGGCGATGACGCGGGCCGTGCCCGCCGCGCGGGCCGTGCCCGACATGGAGATCATCCCGCTGGCGCGCGGCGGCCACCGCGCCGGGAGCACCCGAAGACGGGAGGCCGGTGGAGGGCTGCCCCCGTCACAGGACCTGCGGCGGCGGATCGGGCACGCGCTGGCGAGAGCGGGATACGTCGAGACACCCGGTTTCCCCTTCGTCTGCGACGCCGCCTGGGACGCCTTCGGCCTGGCACCCGACGATCCGCGCCGCGCCACGCTCACGCTCACGAACCCGATCAGCCCGCGCGAGCCGTCGCTGCGCACCACGCTTCTCCCCGGGCTGCTCACGACGCTCGGCCTGAACCTCAAACGGGGAAACCTCGTCCCCGCGCTCTTCGAGCAGGGAGTGGTCTTCGCACCCCTCACGAGCGACGCCCCTCCGCCCCGCCCCAGCGCGGATCGCCGCCCCACCGGCGCCCAGCTCGACGCGCTGGAGGCCGCGATCCCCGCCCAGCCCAGGCACCTCGCCGCCGCCCTCACCGGCGAGTCGTCGTGGGCCCGCGCGGTCGACGCCGCGCGTACGGCGGCGCACGTCATGGGGGCCGGGCTGGTCACGCGGCCCACCGAGTACGTGCCCTGGCTGCCGGGACGCTGCCTGGAGCTCCTCGTCGGCGAGGCCGTGCTGGGCCATGCGGGCCAGCTGCGCCCCGGTACGGTTCAGGCGCTGGGCCTGCCCCCCGGGACGAGCGCGATGGAGATCGACCTCACCGCCATGGAGCATCTCGCCGATCTCGGGGGAACGTGACGCCGGAAAGGGCCGCGACGCGTCAGGCGGTCTTGAGATAGATCTGGCCGAAGACCTCGGAGAGCTTCTTGAGGTCGGCGGTCATGTCCGTCTCGGGGTTGGCCGGGTTGTAGACGGCGGCGAGGCGGCGCTGGATCGGGGCGAGCTTCTTCAGCTGGTCCCAGGCGGTCAGCCTCTTCACTGCGCCCTGGGCGTCCTGGACACTCGTCCACACGTTCACCTGCTGGGCGGCGTTGTCCTTGACGGGCACCGAGAGCCGGGAGACGACCTTCTCCGCGGTCACCTCGCCGACGATCCCGGTCTCCTCGGCGGCGACCTGGGCGAGGACGTCCCACGACCGGGCGCGGACCTGGATCCACTGGTTGAGGTGGGCCTGCTCGGCGTTGATCTTCCAGGTGTCGTAGCCGCCGTACAGCAGGCCGGTGTCCAGGGAGATCTGGTCGACGCGGCCCGCGATCAGGGGAGACTCGATCTTCTCGGGGGTGAGCAGCGGGTACCGCTTGCGCATCTCGGCCTTGCAGGTGTCGTTCGCGCCGCAGGCGAGCTCGGGTACCACCGTGTGGATGCCCAGCCGCTTGCCGGGCGCGGCCTGGCGGAGGGCGTCGGAGGCCGCGGTGACGAACGCGGCGACCTCCTCGTTCGTCGTGAACGTGGTGTTGTAGCCCAGCTGGGAGGTGAACCGGATGCCCGCGACCTCGGGACGCGCGGCCAGCGCGCCGATGCGCTTGACGGCGGCGGTGAAGGTCTCGGTGCCGGCCTTCCAGTCGTCGGCCAGCTCGGTGTCGATCCAGACCCTCAGCTGCAGGGCCTTCGCCGCGGTGATCGCCTGGCCGGCCGGGGTGAGTGCCGCGGCCGCGATCGCGGGATCCTGGACGTTCTTCGCGGTGGAGGTACCGGTCTGCTCGGCTCTGGAGGGCGTGCCGTCGCCGCCCTCACCGTGCCCGTCGACCGAGCACGGCTGGCCTTCCTCGCACTCGGGCACGCCGCCCTCTCCGGCCCCCTCGGGGAAGGGGGAGTTCTCGTCGCCCTCGGAACCACCACCGGGCGGCTCCGGGCAGACCGAGCCGGCGGCCGAGCAGTCGATGAACTTGCCGTCGCTCGGGGTCGCCTCCTTGAGGTTGGCGTTGTCGTCGGCCCCCCAGAACAGCGCGACCCCGAGGGCCTCGTCGGGCTTGGCCAGCCAGTGGCAGACGACGTAGGCCGGGGTGTCGGGTCCCATCGTGTCGTTACAGCTGCGGGGATCGTCCTGCGAGTACGCGGCCGCGGGGGTCATGACACCGACGAGCGCGAGCGTGGCACCCATGGCGAGGGCCCGGCGCAGTGTAAGTCGCATGGTCTGAACTCCCCGGCAAACTGGACAAAACGATCGACCCGCACTTTACCCAGATCACGGTGGACCCGACAGCCCCGGTCAGGGAATCATCAGCATTCCGATATATCCCGTCGAACCCATACCAGCCATCACACCGGGCACCCCCGTCACACCTGCGTGGACCGTCCCCGCGAGAGGACCTGGGCATTACGGCTAGCGGGAATGTCCGGAGCCCGGTGGCATGGGGTGCCGAACGGAGGCTGCCAGCGCAGACGACGGGCAACGGGCCGGGTAATGATGATGACGTGGGTAACTGTCCAGAGCTGGAGGACTCCCCCGGCCGTCAAGCCGTGGGTGAGAGGCTCCACCGCCGTCGACGAAAGAGCACTCCTCGACGCATACCGAAACGGACTCTCATGTCGCCGCGTGCCAAGAATCCGAGCAACGGATTCCACGGCCTTCCAGGGGCAGACGAGATCATGTATCTCGCGCTGGCGACCGGCAATCTGTTGAACCGGCTGGAAAGCGCCAGAAGCAGAATCGATCATTCACTGACCCAGCAGCGCCGCTTCGTGTCCGACGCCTCGCACGAGCTTTTCACGCCGATCGCCGGGCTTCGGACACTCCTGGAAGAAGCACGGCTACACCCCGACGAGACGGAGCTGGACGAGCTTCTGGACGACGCGCTGGAGGGCGTCGGCCGACTCCAGACGATCGTCACCGACCTGCTGGTGCTGGCCAAGGTGGGGGCGAACACGCCTGACTCGTTCGTCAACGTGGATCTGGGGGAAATGGTCCGCGCCGCGGTCTCCCGGCACGGGAAGGGCGTCCCCATAAGACTGCGGGTCGTCCCCGGTGTGCGGGCGAACGTCGTCGACGTGGAGATCACCCGCCTCCTCGCCAATCTCCTGGACAACGCCCAGCGCCACGCCAGGCACGCGGTGCTGGTCGAGGTGCGCAGGAACGGCCAGTACGGCGAACTCGCCGTCGCCGACGACGGCGAGGGCATCGCCGCCGCCGACCGTGAAAGGATCTTCGAGCGGTTCACCCGCCTGGACACGGCACGCTGCCGCACCCAGGGAGGCACCGGGCTCGGCCTCACGATCGCCCGTGACATCGCCACAGCCCATCGGGGAACCATCGACGTGGAGGACTCCGCCATGGGCGGCGCGCGTTTCGTCCTCCGCCTTCCGCTCGCCGATCACCAGGTGTCCGCACACCTCTGATGCCGGGCCCGATCTCCCTTCGCCCGTCACCGGCGAGCCGTGATCGCCCTTCGGCACCGTCACGAAGGCGTCGTCACCACCGGCACCGTCACCACCGGCACCGTCACCGAGAGCGCTGTCCCTTCCCCGTCCTTGCTCACGACCTTCAGTTTGCCGCCGAGCGTCTCGACACGGTCCTTGAGCCCGATGAGCCCCGACCCCTTGCCGTAGTCGGCTCCCCCGCTTCCGTTGTCGCGGACCGAGAGCCGGATGCCCGATCCGTTCATGCCCAGGGTGACGCACACCACGGAGGCGTGCGCGTGCTTCACCACGTTGGTGAGCGCCTCCGCCGCCGTGTAGTAGACGGCCGCTTCGACGCGCTCCGGCAGGCGCGGGACGGAGTCGAGTTCGAGATCGACGGGAACGGCGGAGCGGCGCGCGAGCGTCTTCAGCGCGGGCACGAGCCCGCCCTTCGAGAGAATCGCCGGGTGGATACCGCGTGAGAGCTCCTGCAGATCGTTCACGACCCCGGTCAGCCCGTGGACCGTGTGGGAGATCTGCTTCCTCAGCTCCGTCATCGACGGGGGAACGCATGACTCCATGGCGCGCAGTTCGAGCCCGAGCGAGACCAGGCGCTGCTGGGCTCCGTCGTGCAGGTCGCGCTCGATGCGGCGGCGGGTCGCGTCGGAGGCGGCGACGATCCGGGCGCGGGAGGCGGCGAGATCGGCGCGGGCCTGGGCTTTCATGATGGCCGTACCGACCAGCTCGGCGAAGTCCAGCAGGCGTTCCTCCATCTCCTCGAACTTCGTTTGCGAGGTGCTGGAGAAGATGAGCAGCCCGCCCCACAGGCTCCCGTCGACGATCACGGGAGCGCCCATCCCCGCGACGATCCCTCCCGCCTTCGACCACCTCGCGATCGCCCCGGCGCCTTTCACGTAATCGGTCCTTCGTGCCGGACGCCTCGTCTTCATCATGATGGCCGCGAGGCTCACCTCGTCGAGTGGCCACTCCGAGCCGATCGGCAGCGTCTTCTCCAAGCAGTCCTGCCGGCTCCACGAGCCCACCACCGTCACGTGGTCGGGGTCGTAGCGAGTGATCGCCGCGTGCTCCGCCTCCATGAGGGCCCCGACCTCGAAGGCGACCGCGCTGAACAGCTCCGACGAGGAGATGCCCTGCGCCGCGAGTGTCGCGACGCGCCGCAGCGCCATCTGCTCCTCCGCGATCCGGCGGAGCTTGTCACGGTTCGCCGCCAGGGCGATCCCGGTGTTCTCGCGATCACGGGCCGCCAGCAGCAGCGCCTCCAGGGAGGGCACCATCCGCTCACGCAGGCGCCATCGTATGGCCTCGGGAAGGCGGGCGGGCAGGAGCAGTGTGCCGGTCCTGACGTCGTTCTCCGTGAGCGGTATCGCCTCTCCTCCCTCATCCGCGGGCACCTCCCCGAGCCGGATCTCCGCGTTCGGCGCCTCCATCGTCTCCGCCAGCAGACGCGAGGCCGGTGGCAGCGCCGCCCGCAGATTCTCCGCGCGCAACAGGATGTGGGCCAGTCGTGTGGAAAGGTCCGCCTCGCGACGACGCTGCTCCGCCCGGATGCCCAGTGAGCGCGCCAGTACAGCGATCGCGCTGGTCGTCAGCGCGACGACGATGAAAATCGGGAGCGGGGCCCAGAGCCAGCGTGTCTCAAGCAAGAGGGTCCCCGGGGGCGGAAGGTTGAAGTAGTCGAAGGCGGCGGCGCTGGCGACCACGCTCACCAGCCCCAGCCCCAGCCCCCACTCCAGCGAGATCAGCAGAATGCCGAGAAGATAGACCCCTCCCAGGGAAATGCCCGGAGCCATGCTCTCCAGGAGAAGAGACAGCAGAACTCCCGCCGCGACACTCAGGACGACACAGATGATCCCCAACGAGAGGGGTGGACGCTTTGTGCGCAGCAACAACGACAGCAGCCGTTCCGGCATAGAGACTAAGATACTCGCATGTCAGAGAGGGGTTGACGGCTCCTGTCCGGCCGAATTCCGGTCTGGCGGCGCATAGACGGCCACCCGGAGCGACAAAGGAATAAATCCTTTGATCCAGCATGACCGTTTCTGTAACAAGAATGCGGCGAAAACCAGTGGGAAAGGAGGCGAGAACGGTGAGCGAGGACCGCATAAGAATAGCGCTGGCGGACGACGACGTGCTTTTCCGCGAGGGGATGGCGAGCCTCATGTCGCGGTCGGGCCTGGAGGTCGTCGGCCAGGCCGGGGACGCGGAGGGGGTTCTCGCCCTCGTCCGGCTGCACCGGCCCGATCTCGTCATTCTCGACATCCGAATGCCCCCGACCCACACCAACGAGGGCCTTGACGCGGCGCGGGTGATCCGCGAGGAGTTTCCCGAGACGGGGATCCTCCTGCTGTCGGCGCACATCGAGGTGGAGGAGGCGATGGAGCTTCTCGCGGCGGGGCATCGGGTCGGCTACCTGCTCAAGAGCCGGGTCACCGGCGTGGAGGACTTCGTGGAGACGCTTGAGCGCATCGCCCAGGGCGGCTCGGTCGTCGATCCGAGCCTCGTGAAGGAGCTCATCAGGTCCCATCGCCGGGACGACCCGCTGGGACTTCTCACGACGCGTGAGATGGAGGTCCTGTCCCTGATGGCCGAGGGGCGCTCCAATTCCGGCATCGCGCACAAACTCTGGATCACCGAGGGGACGGTCGAGAAGCACGTGCACAGCATCCTGTCCAGGATGCAGATCCCGGGGACGGAGGACGACCACCGCCGCGTTCTCGCCGTGCTGACCTTCCTCGACTCCCGCTGAGAGACGATCACGAGGACGTCGGCCACGAAAGCACGATGTCACCGGTGAAAATCCCCCTCCTTACCCGGCCTCCTGGAGGATCTCACGGATCGCCGCCCCGGAAAGGGCGGATTTCGAGAGGAACGCGACAGCGGGACTGCTCGCGATCATCTCCTCGAGGTCCCCTTCCTCGTATGTCGAGATCAGGATGACGTGTGGAGGGCGGCGACGACCGTCCACGAGTAGCTGGGCCACCTCGAAGCCGTTCTCCTCACCGAGATCGATGTCGACGAGCGCGACATCCGGCAGGGCGTCGTCGACCTGCCGGAGGGCCTCGTCGCTCGCTGCGGCCATGCCGACCACGGCGATCCCCTCCCCCTCGAGCAGCGCGCGGGCGGCGCAGCGGAAGTGATCGTTGTCGTCGACGATGAGACAGCGTATGGCCACGCCTCAAGGATTTCAGGGAGGCGGCTTCCTGACATTGCAGCTAGCGGGAAAATCGGATGCGGGAGTGCTTCTACGGTTCACCGGCTCCTGCCCCCTACCGGGACGTTCGGCTCCGCAAGACCCCACCTCCTGCCGGGACGCCCCCGCAAGGCCCCACCTTCTGCAGGGACGTCCGCCCTCGCAGGAGCCTCCGGCCCGCACCCGAGCGGGGTTCCCGGCAGGAGGGCATCCCGGATACCGGGCGATAATCGGGACATGCTTCCAGCCCAGCGGGCCTCCTAGATGCCGGCCGAATCCTCGCAGACCCTGGAGCGCGGCCTGCGCCTGCTGCGCCTGCTCGCCGACGGGCGGCGGGGTCACACCCCCACGGAGCTGGCGGCGGAGCTGGAGCTGAGCCGCCCGGCGGTGTACCGGCTGCTCACCAGCCTCCAGAACGAGGGCTTCGTCCGCAGGGACGGTGGCGGGCGGGTCCACCTGGGCTTCGGGGTCCTCGTCCTGGCCCGTGCGGTGCAGCCGCTGCTGCGGGAGGGCGCCCTCCCCGCCCTGCGCGGGCTGGCCGAGGAGGTGGGGGCGACCGCGCACCTCACGGTGGCCGAGGGCGACGACGGCCTCGCCGTGGCGGTGGTCGAACCCTCCTGGACGAACATGCACGTCGCCTACCGCGAGGGCTCCCGCCACCCGCTGAGCCGGGGTGCGGCGGGACTGGCCATCCTCGCCCTGCGCGAGGGCCGCACCGGCTATCTGCTCTCCGAGGGTCAGCTCCAGGAGGGGGCGAGAGGCATCGCCGCCCCGGTGGCCGGTCTCCCCTGGCTGGAGGCGTCGGTGGGCGTGGTCGCCTTCACCCGGCTCGACCCGGACACCGTGGGGCCCCGGGTCGTCGCCGCCGCCGAGGAGCTGTCCGCCTCGCTGACCTGAGGTTTCCTCACCATCGGCCAGCTAAATAATCAAATAAATAGACAAATGCGGACAAGAGCGGCACGGAACCGGCAAGATGGCAAAATAGGATCTTCCTTCCCCTGCATCAGAGAAAGAGCAGGTCGTGTCCGACGAGACCTCCCCGCACAATGCCTCCACGATCAACTCCAGCGTGGCCCACTCCGCCCGCATCTGGAACTACTGGCTCGGCGGCAAGGACAACTACGCCATCGACCGCGAAATCGGCGACCAGTTCGTCGGGATTTTTCCTGACATCGTCGATATTGCTCGCTCGTCCAGGGCATTCCTCTCCCGCGCCGTCGAGTACATGGCCGGCGAGGGCGGGATCCGTCAGTTTCTCGACATCGGCACCGGGTTGCCCACCGCCGACAACACCCACCAGGTCGCCCAGCGGGTCGCCCCGGACGCGCGCATCGTCTACGTCGACAACGACCCCATGGTGCTCACGCACGCCCGCGCCCTGCTGACGGGCACCTCCGAGGGCGCGACCGAGTACATCGACTCCGACCTGCGCGACCCCGACAGGATCCTGGAGGCCGCCGGGAACACCCTGGACTTCGACAGGCCCGTCGGGCTGATGCTGATGAACATCCTGGGTCACATCACCGACATCGAAGAGGGACGGACGATCACACGCCGCCTGCTCGCCGCCCTGCCCTCCGGCAGCTACCTGGCGGTCGCCGACGGCACCAACGTGATCCGAGGTGTGGAGTTCGAGAAGGCCATCGCCATCTGGAACGAGGCCGGCTCGGTCCCGTACACCCTCCGCAGCCCCGAGCAGATCGAGAGCTACTTCGAAGGGCTGGAACCGGTAGAACCCGGCGTGGTCTCGTGCCCGCTCTGGCGTCCGGGACCGTCGATCGTCGGCGGCCTCCGCGAGGTGGACGAGTTCTGCGCCGTGGGCCGCAAGCCCTGAGCAGGCCCTGCCCCTCAGGCCCGCCGGACCGCGTGCGACCGCGTGCGACCGCGCCACGACGGCCCTGAACCTCGGGATCACCGTGGCGCGGGCCCCCTACCGCGGACGACCTCCGGGCACCCGCGCCACAGGCGGCCCTGACACGGGGCACCCTCCACCCGGTTCCGCCGAGCCCACGGGTATGGTGAACGGCGGTGCGCCGGGAAGTCTGGTCGGCAGTGTCCGACCCGACCCCTGAAGCGGAGCTCACATGGGCAACACCTCTCCCGGCACACCTCGCCTGTTCAGCCGCGGCTCGTGGGACGAGGCCCGCCGCATCGCCGACATCCTGCGCGGGGAGACCGTCGGCGGAGCGCTGCTGCTGGTCGGCGCGGTGGCGGCGATGATCTGGGCGAACTCCCCCTGGTCGGGCGCCTACGAGGCGCTGCGCGCCATCAGGATCGGGCCCGCGGCCCTGCACCTGGATCTGACCCTCGCCACCTGGGCCGCCGACGGGCTGTTGGCGATCTTCTTCTTCGTGGCCGGGCTGGAGCTCAAACGTGAGTTCGTCGCCGGTGACCTGCGCCAAGTGCGGCGGGCGGCGGTGCCGGTCGCGGCGGCGTTCGGCGGTGTGATCGTCCCGGCCGGGCTGTATCTGCTCGTCACCCTCTCCAGCGACGCGGCCGACTACGCGGGCAAGGGCTGGGCGATCCCGACGGCCACCGACATCGCCTTCGCGCTGGCCGTGCTCGCGGTCGTCGGCCGGTTCCTGCCCACGGCGCTGCGCACCTTCCTGCTCACCCTGGCCGTGGTCGACGACCTGCTCGCCATCGCCATCATCGCGCTCTTCTACACCGCGCACCTGTCGTTGCTGCCCCTGCTGGGCATGCTGGTGCCGCTGGCGATCTTCGCCCTGCTGGTGCGGCGCCGGGTGCGTGCCTGGTGGCTGCTGCTACCGCTCGCCACCGCGACCTGGGCGCTGATGCACGCCTCGGGTGTGCACGCCACCGTCGCCGGGGTGCTGCTCGCCTTCACCGTGCCGGTCGTCCGCAGCGAGCGGGCCGGTGGCCCCAGCGCCGGCCCCGGCCTGGCCGAGCACTTCGAGCACCGCATGCGACCGATCTCGGCCGGGGTGGCCGTGCCGATTTTCGCGTTCATGTCGGCGGGGGTGGCCATCGGCGGCCTGAGCGGCCTCGCCTCCGCCCTCACCGACCCGATCGCGGTGGGCATCGTCATCGGGCTCGTGGTCGGCAAGCCCATCGGGATCATGGCCGCGACCTGGCTGGTGGCCCGCTTCACCCACGCCGACCTGGACGAGAGCCTGACCTGGGTGGACGTGGCCGGGCTCGCGATACTCGGCGGCATCGGCTTCACCGTCTCCCTCCTCATCGGGGAGCTGGCGTTCGGGGCCGGCAGCGAGAGCGACGCCCACGTCAAGGTGGCGGTCCTCACGGGCTCCCTCGTCGCGGCCCTGCTGGCGACACTCATCCTCCGCATGCGCAATCGCGTCTACCGGCGCATCCACGAGGCCGAGACCGTCGACCGTGACGGCGACGGCATCCCCGACGCCTACCAGCAGCGCCCCTGAGAGGACGCCTGCCGGCGACACCTCGGGCAGGCCGTACTCAAGATCGAACCGGCAAACGGCTTCGGGGCGCATCCGGTGGGGCCATCGGGGCGAAACCGAGATCGATCAGCGCGGCCGCGCCACGGGCGGCGTGGTCGCCGCCGACGAGCACCAGGGTCCGCGCCGACTGATAACGACAGCCGGCGGCGTCAAACGCGTCTGCCGTGGCGAGCAACCGCTCCCGGTCGTTGTCGAGCAGCGCTTGGGCCCGTTCCACAATGGCAGTGGCGACCGGGTTGCCGGCCACGACGGTCCGAGCCTCGGCCAGACGGTCGCAGGCATCGGAACTCCCGGCGAGTACGGCGGCTTCGGCACGCAGCGCCACATACCAGTGAAGCCAGATCCAGGTGACCCATTGCCATACCTCGCCGGGCTCAGGCCCCAGCCGCTCCAGCGCCTGTGGTGCCTGCCCACGGTGGAGCAGGAGCATCGCGTCGAAGACCGCCCCGTAGCCGTAGGTGTTCCCCGGTGAGGAATCGAGCTGATTCAGGACCGTGCTCCATTCGCGCCAGGCGTCCTGGTCGTCGCGTAGGCCGTGGATCATCGCCACCGCGGCCGCCGGCGGGCCGAGGACGGACCTGGCGGGGCTGCCGGCTTGCTGCCACGCGTCGAGGAACCGGACACTGCCCGTGAGTACCTCCTCGACGTTGCCCACCATCGCGTCGGCCACAAGGAGCCAGCTCGTGGCACGATGGCCGACTTCCGCCAGCAGCGGATGATCCGCGAGTCGCCGTGCCCACCGGCGGGCCCCCGGTAGGTCGCCGGTGCCGAGGCCGGCCTCGGTGACCTCACCAAGCGCCTCGATCAGCTCGTGGGTACCGGCCGGGGTATCCGGTGTGGACGAGAGCAGCATGATCCGGCGCCGGGCCGAGTCGGCGGCGGCGAACGGGTCGCCGGCCCAGCTCTGGGCGCAGGTGAGCGTATCGAGCGCGGCGGACTCGGCGAGCGGGTCACCCGTACGGCGAGCGAGTTCGACCGCTCGTTCGGCGCGTGCGATCGCCACGAGAATCGCGTTGTCGTTCATGCCCGGTGCGACACCGATCTCGGTGAGCGCCCGCCCGGCCTCGGCCAGCGCCACCGCGCCCTGGGCGGCCGGGTCGTCGCCGCCCAGCTCTCGCGCCTGGGCGATGAGCGTGATCGCCTCCTCCTGTGGCAGCTTCCGGACGAACTTTCCGGAGAACCGGTAGGCGTTGGCGGCGGCGGTCGCCAGGTCACGGGCGGCGCCGGCGGTGTCACCGGACCGGCCGGCGGCGTCCGCAGCCGCGCGGTGCAGACGGTGCATGTCATCACCGTGCATCCGGCAGCCGGCCACGGCCGCGGCGTGCCTGAGCATCGACGCCCCGGCGGCGGGGTCGTCGGCGAGCGCGGCGGCCTGCTCATAGCGTCCCTGGGACTCGCCGATCAGGTGACGGACGAAGGTCAACTCCGCCATGAACCGAGCGAGGCGGTACGCGTCCGTGCGTTGTTCCGGCCGGTCGGCCGCCCACGCCAGGGCCGCGCGTAGATCGTCCACCACCGCGTCGAACCGAGCCCGCCAGTCGGCTCGCACCACCGCCAGCTCGGCGGCCTTGGTCAGGCACCAGCGAACGTGCCGGGATCGGGCGTCGACCAGCTCACCGGCCTCGGCCAGCTGCTCCACCCCGTACTGACGGATGGTCTCCAACGCCCGGTACTTGGTCCCGCTCGGGGACCCCGTCACCACCAGCAGGCTGTGTTCGGCCAGCCGGGCCAGTCCCTCGGCGACGATGCCTTCCTCGCATCCGGCTGCCTCCGCCGCCGCGGCGGCGGTGAACGGTGCCACGAACACCGACACCTGGCGCAGCAGCGCCCGGTCGGCCGGTTCCAGCAAAGCATGGCTCCAGTCCAGCGCCCCCCGCACCGAACGGTGCCGCTCATCGGCACGGGAGCCGCCGGTCAGCATCCGCAGCGGATGGGACAGGGCCGCGTTGATGCCGTCCAGCCCGAGCGTGGAACACCGGGCGGCGGCCAGTTCGATCGCCAGCGCCATCCCATCCAGCCGCTCACAGATCGAGGCGATCTGATCGCGCAGTGCGGGATCCGGCGACCGGCCCACCGCCGCCGCCCGCTCCCTGAACAGTGCGACCGCGTCGGACTCACCGTCGACGGACAGCGACAGCGGCGGGACCGGATACACCCGTTCGAACGGCACCATCAGCCGTGCCTGGCTGGTCGCCAGCACCGTCACCCGAGGGCACGTCGCCAGCAGCCGCTCGAGAAACAGCGTCACCCCGTCCACCACGTGCTCGCAGTTGTCCAGCACCAGCAGCGCATGGCGGTCGGCCAGCGCGGCGAGCACGGATTCGGTCATGTCGCGGCCGGGCTGCTCACCGAGGCCGAGCGCCCCGGCGACCGCCGTGGCGATCAGATCCGGATCGGTGACCGGAACCAGGTCGACGAACCACACCCCGTCGGCGTACTCGCCGGCTGCTTCCGCGGCCACCGCCAACGCCAGCCGCGTCTTGCCAACTCCGCCGGAACCGACCGCGGTCACCTGACGGTGTGCCTTGATCAGCTCGGCCAGCTCGGCCCGCTCGCTCACCCGGCCGACGAACGAGGTCAGCGGGGCCGGCAGAACCGGTGCAGGGTGAGAGGGGCCGACGCCGATCGGCTCGGACGCGCGGCGGGCGAGCGCCCGCCGATCCGGCACCTCCAGCTTGCGCAGCAGCGAGGAGACGTGACTCTCCACGGTACGCACCGAGATGTGCAGCCGTGCCCCGATCTCGGCGTTGCTGAGATGGGCCCCGACCAGTTCCAACACTTCGGCTTCCCGGGGCGATATGTCCGTTGCCGCAATCACTGTCACATATTGCCGCATCCCCTCCGTGCTCTCATCCGTAGTGGCCACTGGGCGCGATCCGTGCCGTCGGTCCGTGGACGGTTCCGTGGTCGCCACGGATGCCGGCCCGGCAGGCCGGAAGCAAAGCTGTGAACACGCGAACAGCGGGTCGATGAGGCCCACAACCACAGGAGTGACCATGACCGGCTCTTTCGCCCGGGGAATCAAGACCGTGCTGCACCCGGTGTCCGACCTGGCCAAGGCCAAGGCGGTGTATGCGGCCCTGCTCGGTGTCCCGCCTCAGGTTGACTCGTCCTACTACGTCGGCTTCGAGGTTGAGGGCCAGCACATCGGGCTGGTGCCGGGCGGTGGACCGCAGGGCATGACCTCGCCGGTGGCCTACTGGCACGTGCCGGACATCGAAGCGAAGCTGGCCGAGGTGATCGCCGCGGGGGCCACCGTCCAGGAGGCCGCGCACGAGGTCGGCGGCGGACGCCTGGTGGCCACCGTCATCGACCCCGACGGCAATGTCCTGGGGCTTCTGCAGGACCGTTGATCGCCGCCCACCCCTGACGCGTCCGCCGCTCGGCGGCGCCGACGGGTTCGTGTGGGAGATCGCATCCGTCTGAGGCGGGCGGCGAGACGACCTCGACGGCGTCATCACGACAAAGGACCACAAGGTCCCTTCTCAAGATCCCGAAAATCAAGATCCTCAAGGAGAAGATCCGCCATGAGCAGCACCGAAAGCAGCACGTACGAGGGATTCACGGCCGAGGAGCGGGCCGCGATGAAGGACCATGCCCAAGAGCGGAAGAACGCGGCGCGCCGCAGCTCACGCGCGGACAAGGCGGCGCAGGACCAGCGGGACGTGCTCGCGAAGATCGCCGAAATGCAGGAATCGGACCGGATCCTGGCCCAGCGCGTCCATGCCGTCATCACCGCCGACGCCCCGGCCCTCGCGCCGAAGCTCTGGTACGGGATGCCCGCCTACGCGCTGAACGGCAAAATCGTGTGCCACTTCCAGAGCGCGGCCAAGTTCAGGACACGCTACGCGACGCTCGGGTTCAGCGACCAGGCGAACCTGGACGACGGCACGATGTGGGCTGCCGGTTTCGCCCTGACCGAGGTGACGGCCGAGGTGGAGGCGCGGATCAGCGCGCTGGTGAAGCAGGCGGTGAGCTGAGGCGCGCCTGGGAATGTGCGCACCGAATTACGCCAAGTCGGGTCATACGTCACTTCGCTCGAATGGCGTCGCCTCGCGTACGTCACCGGGGCGGCGCCGACGGAGGTGAGATTCCCTCCACGGGACGAACACCCTCGGACGATGTTTGACATCTACCATCCCCCTGACAGATGGTTGTTCGTATAAAGGACGTATGCGTCCTATAAACGGACAGAGCTGGGAGAAGTGGATGCCGTACTACCGGGTCGTAGGGGAGATCCCCCGCAAGCGGCACGTGCAGTTCCGGCGGCCCGACGGCGGGCTGTACGCCGAGGAGCTGATGGGCGAGGAGGGGTTCTCCAGCGACTCGTCGCTGCTCTACCACCGCCACCTCCCCACGGCGATCGTCAAGGCCGAGGCCGTCGAGCCCGACGAGTCGAGAAACCTCACCCCCAACGTGCCGCTCTCCCCCCGCCACCTGCGTACCCAGGACCTCAAGCCCCAGGGCGACCTCGTCTCCGGACGCGGGTTGATCGCCGGGAACGCCGACGTCCGCATGTCGTACGCCGCGAGCGAGGAACCCAGCGGGCTCTACCGCAACTCCATGGGCGACGAGTGCGTCTACATCGCGAGCGGGCAGGTCAGGTTCGAGTCGACGTACGGGGCGATCGAGGCCGGGGAGGGTGACTACGTCGTCGTCCCCACCGGGACGATCCACCGGTGGGTGCCGAGGGGTCGCGTCACGGCGTTCACCATCGAGGCGGCCGGCCACATCCGGCCGCCCAAGCGCTACCTGTCCAAATACGGCCAGTTTCTGGAGCACGCCCCCTACTCCGAGCGCGACCTGCGCACCCCGCAGGAGCCCCTGATCGCCGAGGGTGAGGAGGTGCCGGTGCTCGTCCGCACGCGCGGCGGGCTCACCCGGCTGGTCTACCGCGACCACCCGTTCGACGTGGTCGGCTGGGACGGCTGCCTCTACCCGTACGCGTTCAACATCAACGACTTCGAGCCGATCGTGAAGCGCACCCACGCCCCGCCGCCGGTGCACCAGACCTTCGAGGGTCCCAACTTCGTGATCTGCTCGTTCTGCCCACGGCCGCTCGACTTCCACCCCGACGCGATCCCGATCCCGTACAACCACCACAACGTCGACTCCGACGAGCTGATGTTCTACGCGGGCGGCGACTACACGGCGCGCAGGGGATCGGGCATCGACGTCGGCTCGGTCTCCCTGCACCCGGCGGGATTCACGCACGGCCCGCAGCCGGGCGCCGTCGAAGCCGTCATCGAGGCGGTCCGGCAGGGCCACACGCAGACGAGCGAACTGGCCGTGATGGTCGACACCTTCCGCCCCCTCGACCTTGGTCCCGCCGGGCTCTCCGTGGAGGACCCCGCCTACGCGTGGACGTGGGCCCGTTGACGAACGCGGACCCGGACCCGCCTCCGGACGCGGCCCGAGGCCGGGACACGAACGCGGGCGCGCCCCCGGACGTGACCACGAACACGGATACGGTCTCCGGCCCGAGCGCGACCTCCGACCCGCCACGGGGTAGGGGCAGAACCATGAGCGTAGACGCGAGCACGGGTACGGGAACGGGCGCCGGCGTGGACGGCACGGGCGTGAGCGGTACGGGTGTAGACGGCACGGACGTGAGCGGCACAGATGTGGACGGCGCGGGTGTGAGCGGTGTGGGCATGGGAACGGCGGCGCTCTTCCGGGAGCTCGTCGACGACGCGGGGCTGTTCCCGCCGACCGGGCTGCCGATGGCGGAGGCACTGGAACGCCACAGGAACGACCTGGCGGGCAACGACCCGGTGCTCACCCACCGTTTCCTCTGCCCGACCGGACGCCTGGGGGAGCTCCGCGACCACCTCACCTTTCCCATCCGGCTCGGTCTGATCCTCGACACCCCCGACATACCTCCGTTGGAGGACGTCGCCGTCGAGCTGGTCGAGGTGCGGCAGGCGCCGGGCGAGACCCCCGGGGCGGTGTGGGAGCGACTGGCCGGACGGCTGCCCGGCGACGCCCGGCTGTTCGTCGAGGTGTCCGCCGGCGACCATGCCCTCCTGGCCTCCCTGACCTCCCTGCCGCGCGACGGCGAGGGCCCCGGTCTGAAGTTCCGCTGCGGCGGGCTGACCGCGGGCGCCTTTCCCAGCGCCGCGGACCTGGGCGCCCTCATCGCGCACTGCGCGAGGCACGGCGTGCCGTTCAAGGCGACCGCGGGGTTGCACAACGCGGTCCGCCACTTTGATCCCGCGCTCGGCGTCGACCGGCACGGATTCCTCAACCTGGTCCTCGCGGTCTGCGCGGCCGTGGAGGACCGCGACCCGGTGCCGGTGCTGAAGCTCACCGACGTCGGCGAGCTGGTACGGCTGGCACAGGCCGTGCCCGACGACACCTCGGCGCGCGCCAGGGAGCTGCTGGTGTCGTACGGGTCGTGCGACACGCACACCCCGATCGAGGACCTGGTCGCCCTGGGCCTGATCACCCGGCGCCCGCCCGCCCCCGCCGGCACGGCGCCCCACAACACCACCGCCGGCACCGGCACGGCCGTCCCCGGAACGGCCGTGCCCGATACAGCGAACACCGGCAGAGCGACCCACGATGGGACCGCCTCCGGCACAACAGAGGAGAGCGTGTGATGGCTTGGGGCCTGGAGAACCTGCCCTACGGAGTCTTCTCCCGTCACGAGGGAGAGACCCCTCGCGTCGGCGTCCGGTACGGAGACCACGTGGTCGACCTGGCCGGGGCCCTGCACGACGAGGTGTTCGCCACCGGATCGCTCAACGCCTTCATGTCCAGGGGCCCGGCCGCGTGGCGGGACACCCGGACCCTGATCCAGAACAAGCTGAGCACCGACCACGTGGTGGTGGAGCCGCACCTCATCCCCCTCGACCAGGTCACCCTGCACCTGCCGATCGAGGTGGCCGACTACGTCGACTTCTACTGCTCGCTGGAGCACGCCTCCAACCTGGGCCGGATGTTCCGCCCCGACGAGGAACCGCTCAAGCCGAACTGGCGTCACCTGCCGGTCGGCTACCACGGCAGAGCGGGGACGGTCGTGGTGTCCGGCACCCCGGTCACCCGGCCTTCCGGGCAGCGTGGCGCGGGGGTCTTCGGCCCCTCCGCCAAGCTGGACATCGAGGCGGAGCTGGGATTCGTCGTCGGCACGCCGACCGCCCTCGGCGAGCGGGCGGGGCGGTTCGAGGACCACGTGTTCGGCGTGACCCTGGTCAACGACTGGAGCGCCCGCGACATCCAGGCGTGGGAGTACGTCCCGCTGGGCCCGTTCCTCGGCAAGTCCTTCGCCACCTCGATGTCTCCGTGGATCACCCCGCTCGCGGCCCTGTCGGAGGCGCGTGTCGAGGGCAGGCTGCAGGATCCCGAGCCGCTCGACTACCTGCGCCGCGAGGAGCCGTGGGGACTCGACCTGCGGATGGAGGTCTCCGTGAACGGCGAGGTCGTCTCCCGGCCCCCGTACCGGGACATGTACTGGACGCCCGACCAGATGCTCGCCCACATGACCGTCAACGGCGCCGCCCTGCGCACCGGCGATCTCTACGCGAGCGGTACGGTCTCCGGCTCCGGGCCGGGCGAGCGCGGCTCGCTGATCGAGCTGACCTGGAACGGGACCGAGCCGCTGAAGCTGCCCGACGGCCCCGACGGCTCCGCCAGGACCTTCCTGGAGGACGGGGACACCGTCACGATCACCGCGACCGCTCCGGGACCCGACGGAACCGTCATCGCTCTGGGTGAGGTTTCCGGAAGGATCGAGCCCGCGCGGTAACCCGGCGATTCGGGGGAAGGGATGAGCCGAGGCCCCCGCACTCGGCGCTCGAAATCGGCGGCCGACGGGGAGAACCGGGTCTGTCAGCGACCCGGTGAAAAGCATACGGTGAGCAAAGGAACCTACCTGACGTCCGGAACGTTGTACAAGTAGGACAGGAGGGTCGGAGCATGGAGTATTGGGTCATCTGGTTGATCTTGGCTGTGGCGCTTGGTGTCGCAGAGATACTCACCTTGACCACCGCTCTCGGCCTGCTCGGGGGCGCCGCCCTCATCACCTCCATCGCCGCCGCGCTGGGGCTGCCGATCCCGCTCCAACTCGTGGTGTTCGTCGCCTCCATGGCCGCCGGAGTGACCATGGTCCGCCCCGTCGCCCAGCGCCACATCGCCAAGCTGCAACCCCGGAGCCAGCGGTTCGGGATCCAGGCGATGGTGGGCAAGTCCGCCTACGTCCTGCGCGAGGTGACCGGCAGGGACGGCCTGGTGCGGATCGGCGGCGAGGAGTGGTCCGCCAGGGCCTACGACGAGACTCTGGTGATCCCCACCGGCGCGACCGTCGACGTCATCGAGATCGAAGGCGCGACCGCACTCGTGTATCCACGAGAGTGACGCCACGGCCCCTCTGCCCATCCAGCCAGACCGCGGGAGTGCCGCCATAAATAAATCCACGTCGGGAGTGACGCCATGGATCCTCTACTCGTAGCCGGACTGCTCATCGCTCTGTTGGCGGTGTTCACCGTGATCCGTTCGGTGCGCATCGTCCCCCAGGCGCGAGCCCGCAACGTGGAACGACTCGGCCGCTATCACAGCACGCTGAAGCCAGGCCTGAACTTCGTGATCCCGTACATCGACCGGGTCTATCCGATGATCGACCTGCGTGAGCAGGTCGTCTCCTTCAGGCCCCAGCCGGTGATCACCGAGGACAACCTGGTCGTCGAGATCGACACCGTCCTGTACTTCCAGGTCACCGACCCCCGGGCCGCCGCGTACGAGATCGCCAACTACATCCAGGCCGTGGAGCAGCTCACGGTCACCACGCTGCGTAACGTCGTCGGCTCGCTCGACCTGGAGATGACGCTCACCTCGCGTGACACGATCAACAGCCAGTTGCGCGGAGTGCTCGACGAGGCGACCGGCAAGTGGGGCATCCGGGTCAACCGGGTGGAGATCAAGGCCATCGACCCGCCGAAGAGCATCAAGGAGGCGATGGAGAAGCAGATGCGCGCCGAGCGGGACAAGCGCGCCGCGATCCTCAACGCCGAAGGCCAGCGGCAGTCGCAGATCCTGACCGCCGAGGGTGACAAGCAGAGCGCGATCCTGCGGGCCGAGGGTGACCGGAGCGCCGCGATCCTCAAGGCCGAGGGTCAGTCGCAGGCCATCGACGAGGTCTTCCAGGCCGTGCACCGCAACGACCCCGACCCCAAGCTGCTGGCGTACCAGTATCTGCAGGTCCTGCCCGAGCTGGCCAACGGCCCGAACAACACGTTCTGGGTGATTCCCAGCGAGGTCACCTCCGCCATCCAGGGCGTCTCCAAGGCGTTCACCGAGGCGCTGCCGCAGTCGTCGGCCGTCCGCGAGACCCCCAGGGTGAACGAGGCGGCGGCCGAGGAGAGGAAGCAGGCCGAGCAGGCGGCCGCCGACGCGGTCGCCGAGGCCGCCGAGACCGATCTCGGTCCCCGCCAGCTCAACGCGCCCCCGGCGTCCCCTCCCGGCAACGGCCTCCTCGGAGCGGAGACGGAGTCGCAGCAGGAGCGTCACCTTCAGGGGGAGCACCGCCCCTGACCCCGGAGGGTTTCTCTTCCTGGTCCTCCCGCCCGGCGATCCGGGCGGGAGGACCTTTTTTCATGACCGAAGCTCACAGGACACCGATCACTTGGTGATTCGCCCTGTGTTCATCGGCGCGGGCATCCGCGCCCGGCATCGGGTCGTCGCAGCCGGCGCTCGCCTGATCAAGGGCTGATGGGACCACCTGACCGGTGCTCCAGCCGAGATCTCGCGGTCGGGGTCGTTTGTCCGGCCGGTTCAGGGAGAAATGTCTGGGTATCCCTCCAGGTCCCGGGACCCGGGCGTGAAGCAACGCTGTGGGCGGGGTTAAGAAAACCGCGATGGACACCCCCGAAGGCGACCGGGCACAGTGCGTATGGTCGAAACCGAGGGGGAATCCGCGATGAAGGCACTGGTCAAGGAGAGGGCCGAGCCCGGTCTGTGGCTGATCGACATACCGGAGCCGTCCGTCGGGCCCGGCGAGGTGCTGATCAAGGTGTTGCGCACCGGGATCTGCGGCACGGACCTGCACATCCGGAGTTTCGACGCGTGGGCCCGGCAGACGCTGCGCACGCCGATCGTCGTCGGCCACGAGTTCTGCGGCGAGGTCGTCGAGGTGGCGCCGGGCGTGGAGGACATCATCCGCGGTGACCTGGTGAGCGGCGAGGGGCACCTGGTCTGCGGCAAGTGCCGCAACTGCATGGCCGGTCGGCGGCACCTGTGCCGCAGCACGGTCGGACTGGGGGTGAACCGCGACGGCGCCTTCGCCGAGTACCTCACCCTCCCCGCCTCCAACGTCTGGGTGCACCGGGTCCCGGTCGACCTCGACGTGGCCGCGATCTTCGACCCGTTCGGCAACGCGGTGCACACCGCCCTCACGTTCCCGATGGTCGGCGAGGACGTGCTGGTCTCCGGCGCCGGGCCGATCGGGCTGATGGCCGCCGCGGTCGCCACCCACGTGGGCGCCCGCAACGTGGTCATCACCGACGTCAGCCCCGAGCGGCTGGAGCTGGCCCGCAAACTCGGGGTCACCCTCGCCCTGAACGTCGCCGAGACCTCCGTACGGGAGGGCATGGACGGGCTGGGCATGCGCGAGGGCTTCGACGTGGGCCTGGAGATGTCCGGCAACCCGAAGGCGCTCCGCGACATGATCGCCTCCATGTCGCACGGCGGGAAGATCGCCATGCTCGGCCTGCCCGCCGAGGAGTTCGCCGTCGACTTCGCGACGGTCGTGACCTCGATGCTCACCATCAAGGGCATCTACGGCCGGGAGATGTACGAGACGTGGTACGCCATGTCCGTACTCCTGGAGAAGGGCCTCGACCTCACCCCCGTGATCACCGACCGCTTCTCCTACCGCGACTTCGACGCGGCCTTCGACGCCGCCGCCGGAGGCAGGACCGGAAAGGTCATCCTGGATTGGACGGCCTGATGCCCGGCCCCCTGCCGCGACCCCGGCGAGACCACCTCGGATTGGACACCCTGATGTCCGGCCCTCCCTTCGGCGGAACCGGAAAGATCACCTCGGATTGGACGGCCTGATGTTCGACAACCTGCGCGACGACTTCCGTACGACCCTGAACGAGATCGCAGAAGCCGGGCTGCTCAAGCCCGAACGGGTCATCACCACCCCGCAGCGCGCCGACATCGCCGTGGCCGGCGGCGGTGAGGTGCTGAACTTCTGCGCCAACAACTACCTGGGCCTGGCCGACCATCCCGAGGTGGTCGCCGCCGCCAAGGAGGCCCTCGACCGCTGGGGCTTCGGCATGGCGTCCGTCCGCTTCATCTGCGGCACCCAGGAGGTGCACAAGGAGCTGGAGGCGCGGCTTTCGGACTTCCTCGGCCAGGAGGACACCGTCCTGTACAGCTCGTGCTTCGACGCCAACGGCGGCGTGTTCGAGACCCTGCTCGACGACCGGGACGCGGTGATCTCCGACGCGCTCAACCACGCGAGCGTCATCGACGGCATCCGCCTGTCCAAGGCCCGGCGCCTGCGCTACGCCAACCGTGACATGACCGAGCTGGAGGCGCGGCTCAAGGAGTCCGCCGACGCCCGGCGCAGGCTGATCGTCACCGACGGCGTCTTCTCCATGGACGGCTACGTCGCGCCGCTGGACGAGATCTGCGACCTGGCGGAGCGGTACGGGGCGATGGTGATGGTCGACGACTCGCACGCCGTCGGTTTCGTCGGGGACAGCGGCGGGGGCACCCCCGAGCTGCACGGCGTACGGGACAGGGTCGACATCCTCACCGGCACGCTCGGCAAGGCGCTCGGCGGGGCGAGCGGCGGCTACGTGGCGGCGCGCAGGGAGATCTGCGAGCTGCTCCGCCAGCGCTCGCGCCCCTACCTGTTCTCCAACTCCCTCGCCCCGGTGATCGCCGCCGCCTCGCTGCGCGTCCTCGACCTGATCAGCGGCTCGGACGAGGCACGGACGCGGCTGCGCGCCAACACCGAGCGGTTCCGCATCGGCATGATCGAGGCCGGGTTCGACATCCTGCCCGGTGACCACCCCATCGTCCCGGTGATGATCGGCGACGCCGCCGAGGCCGCCGCGATGGCCGAACGCCTGCTGGAGCTGGGCGTCTACGTGATCGGCTTCTCCTACCCCGTCGTCCCGAAGGGCGAGGCCCGCATCCGGGTCCAGCTCTCGGCGGCCCACTCGTCCGAGGACGTCGACCGCGCGCTGGAGGCCTTCGCCACCGCCCGCGGCTGAACGGCGTTCGCCCACGAACGAACCCTTTTGCGGCCGAACGCCGGCTCAGCCCGCTGGCAGGCACCTCCAAAAGAGCATTTGTCGTAGTCAGCGAGTGACCTCGGCGAGAATAAAGAGGTGATAGACACGCGGCGGCTCAGGACCCTGCGTGCGGTGGCCGACCACCGCACGGTCACCGCGGCCGCCGCCGCGCTGCACCTCACCCCCTCGGCGGTCTCCCAACAGCTCGCCGCCCTGGAGCACGAGGTCGGCCACCGGCTGCTCGACCGCGACGGCCGGGGGGTACGGCTCACCGCCGTCGGGCGCATCCTCCTCGACCACGCCAACGAGATCCTCGCCCAGCTGGAACGGACGGAAGCCGACATCGCCGCCTACACGGCCGGTACGGCGGGTGAGGTGAAGGTGGCCTCCTTCGCCACCGCGATCGGGCTCGTCGTGGCTCCCGCGGTCGGCGCCCTGCGGGACAAGGAGCCCGGCATCCGGGTGCGTGTCCTGGACGCCGAGGGCGACCAGAGCCTCACCATGGTCCTGGACGGCGCAGTGGACGCCGCCGTGGCCGTGGAGTATCGCGGAGCTCCCGCCGAGGACGACCGGCGGCTGTCGCGCATCCCGCTCTACTCCGAGCCGTTCGACCTGGTGCTCCCCCGGGGCCACCGCCTCTCCGGGAGCGAGGTGACGGTCGCGGACCTGTCGGGCGAGACGTGGATCGGCCCCTACCCCGGCAATCCCTGTCACGACGTGATCGCGCTGGCCTGCGAGCACGCGGGTTTCACCCCCGAGTTCGCCCACTCCTCCGACGACTTCAGCGCGGTGGTCGCGCTCGCCGCCGCCGGGGCCGGGGTGGCGATGGTGCCCCGGCTGGCCCTGCGCGGCACCGACCCGTCCGGCGTGGTGATCCGCCCGGTGCCCGGCCCGGAACGCCGCGTCTTCACCGCCGTACGCCGAGGCGCGGAACGACACCCCCTGCTCGTCCCCCTGCTGAACGCCCTCCAGGACGCTGCGACGACACTGCACAGGACTCCATACCAGTGACGCGGACGCTCGTCGCGACCGAGGGCATCTTCGGTATGTACGAGGCAGCGAGGTGACCGTCGTCCTCGCCTTCGGGTTTCGGAGGTTTCGGAGGTTTCGGAGGTGAGGTGAGCTCCTCGTCGTCCGTCCACGATTTCGCCAGGAGGGGCAACCGGTTTCGGCGATGGCGCCAGTGATGGCTCACCGCCCCCATCATCAGAGCGGTCGTGGCGACCAGCCCGGCGACCACTGCCTGGAGCACCGAGTACATATGTCCCCCCCATCCTTAAAGTTCTGTATGGGGCTTTTCGTGAAGCAAGGGATACATGGATGCATCGCGGGTTGCATCTTCTTGAAATGCGATTTACCCACCCCCACCCTCCAATGACCTCTTCCGGCCCACATATCCCGCACGCCCCACACGCCCCGAGTGAACACACCGGGAAAGTGAGCGCACCTCTCGGGTGTTCGACGCTTTGAATGGGGCCGGCCCGCGTTCGTTCCTGCGGAACATCGAGGTGCGCCCGCGTCTTCGCGGCGCGGGTCGGCTGGCTATCATCGCGAAGTGACAGACGACGCTCTTCATGATCACGCCATTGACGCCTTCATCGCGGCGGCCAACACCGGTGACCAGGCCCAGCGGGCCACGCTTCTGAGCCGCGCCCTCACCGCCGACGTCGTCTTCTGGGGGCCGTTGGGCCGAGGTGTCGGACGCAAGGCGGTCGAGGACTTCATCACCGAGGTGGTGCAGGGGCACCCGTCCGGCCCCTGCCGGATGGTCCGTACGACCCGGGTGGACGCACCGGGCGAGTGGGCGCGTTTCGGGTGGCGCTACGAGGACGCCTCGGGCCGGAGCCTGCTGACCGGGATGGACGTGGTGCACGTCACCGTCGAGGGCGACATCGACGAAATAGTGATCTTCGCCGACTCCCCGGAATGACTTCCGGCTCACCCGAATGCCGGACGCACTCCGGCACACCGCGCCGGGCGTCTGCCGTCTTCGCGAGGTCGATATTCGGCTGTACCGAAGCGTCGCGGCGCCCCTCGCCCCTGCGCGGCGGTATCCGCTGATCGTGGCGAGGCCCCCGGCGGAGGCTCCAACGGGGGAGGTGGAGCCGGGGCGGCACAGGTCGCGGGTTCCTGGGGGACGGACCCGCGTGCCACTACCCGCCGGGGGCGGTTCAGGGTCCCGGCCGCTGCCGGGCCTCCGTTCAGACGGAGGCGGGCGGTCCGGGAAGGAGATCATCCGGAGCGGACGGGGCTGCTGGGGCCGATGGGCCTGACGGCTCAGGGAGGTCCTCATCAGGGAGCGGACCCGAGGGAAGCTCGCACCAGACGGTCCGGCCGGGCTGCCGGCCGTGGGAGCGGTAGCCCCAGTTTCCGCCCGAGAGCATGCCGACGATGGCCAGCCCTCGGCCGTTCTCCATCAGCAGGCACACCGGGTCCGCCCGAAGGCGGGGCTCTTCGACGCTCAGGCCCGCGTCCACGACCTCGACCCGCAGCAGGCCACCGTACGCCGGCAACCGCAGGATCAGCGGGTCGTCATCACCGGCCCCGACCTGCCCGCTCACCCCGTGCCGAGCGTGCCGGACGGCGTTGGTCACCAGCTCGGACACGGCCAGCCGCGCGTTCTCGTAGGCCGGATGACTCTCCCCCAGCCATTTACGAACCTTCTCCCGCGCCCTCGAAGCGGCTTCGACATTACCGAGCAGAAGTATTTCGCTAAACGTCTCCGGTTCCATGGGATTGCGCCTTCCGACCGAGATTCCCAGAGCACCGGGGACCGGATGAGCGAGCGGGTCGAAGAGGTAAAAAGGCTAGAATTCAGATATGACCTGATCCGTGCGGATGCCCTACCCCGGAGCGATTCACACGACATGATCAAGGAGGCGATCCAGCGATGGACGACCTGACCCAAGAACTTCACACCGCCCACTGGCGTAAATCCCCCCTCTCCGGCGGAGACGGAAGCAACTGCGTCGAGATCGCCAGCCTCTCCCACGGCCACCGAGGCATCCGCGACAGCAAAAACCCCACCGCCACCGCCCTCGTCCTCACCCCCACCGCATGGAACACCTTCATCACCGGCGTGAAGAACGGCCACTTCGACTGACCACCCAAGGAAACGCCACAGCGGCGAACCTTTTTCATCCCGCTGAGGACCGCTGTCCGATCACAGCGTGATCGAGAGCCCGGCCTTCGCCTGACGAAGCAAGAGAGCTCCCGGTGGACGGGGTGATCACCACGACCGTCACCGTCACAACCGGGAGCTCAGGGTGCTGCCCTACCGCGCCACGGTCGTTTTGTCGCCCATTCACAGGAGGTTTCGTGAAGGTCAGCGTCGTCATTCCCGCCTTCAACGTGCGGAGCAAGTTGCGCCTGTTGCTGTACACCCTCGCGCACAGCGTGCTCGATCCGGAAGACTCCTTCGAGATCGTCGTCGCCGACGACGGCTCCACCGACGGCACCGGCGAGATGGTCGCCGAGCTGGCGGGCCGTGACAATCTGACCTACCTCCACCTTCCGCGCACCGATCGGTCGAGCCGGGCAGCCGCCCGTAACGCGGGCATCGCCAAGGCCACCGGGGAACTCATCGTCATGGTCGACGCCGATACGGTGGTCGGGCCGACCTATCTCGCCGAACACGTCCGTTATCACCGGCTCAGGAATGATCTCGTGGTGATCGGCCCCCGCCCGGACCTCGGAGACGGAGACTTCGACGAGGAGCGCCTCCGCCGCGAATTCACCTTTGACGCCATGCCCGCCGTCGCCTGGGGTGACCCGCGCGAGCAGCTGCTGGCCGAATTCTCGGGCAACATGAACCGGCTCGCCATCTGCTGGCATCTCCTGTTCACCTGCAACGCCTCGGTGCGCGTCGAGCACCTGCGCCGCCTCGGTGGTTTCGACGAGGCGTTTCTCGGCTGGGGACTTGAGGACACCGACCTGGGGTATCGGCTGCGGCAGGCGGGACTGGCCTTCGCCTTCAACGTCTCGGCCGTGGCCTACCACCAGCGGCGCCGGGGGATAGACGCCGGAATGTACGGCGACTGGGTCCGCAATCTCGCCTACATGATGGCCAAGCATCAGGCGCCCGAAGTGGCGATCCAGTCGATCGTCGGCCTGGCCATGAACCCCGCCGGCCGGCGGATCGGCTGGGTGGAGGCGATGCGCTGCTTCGAGCTCGCCGCGCGGGCCCTCGACGGCCGGCTGCCGGTGCCCGGCACCTACCGGCTCGTGGTGGTCGAGGAGGACACGGTCGACGCCGCGACGGCGGAGTTGGCGGCCAGCGGTGCGACGAGCGATCTTCTCGTCATCGACGAGACCCTCGGCGCCGAGCTGGCCGGCCCGGTCCAGTGCGTGGACACCTCCGGCGAGCTGCTCTACTTCCACCGGCCGTCGGCGACGCAGCGAGCCGAGATCTTCAGCCGCTACCCGGTGGCCGGTGCTGGGGCGGCGCGGTGAGCTTCGCGACGTCGGCGGCGTAGACAGCCGTCCAGTGCGGATGCAGCCGGTAGTAGACCACCTCGTTGGTCCAGTCGAAGGCGTCGTCGCCGTAGAAGTCCTTGAAGTACGTGAGCAGGTCCGGCCAGTCCGCGGCGGGCTCACCGTCCTGGGGGTTGAGGATCTCCACGGTGCCGTGGGTGAACACGCCAAGTTCCTCACCGCGCATGTACGCGGCGCTGACGGCGGGCCGGGCGGCGAGGTGGCGGGCCTTGGCGGCGTTGCGCGCCGTACCGAAGTGCCACTTTCCGTGCAGGAAGTGCCCGTCCACCCCGCTGATCCGCGGCTCGCCCTTCGCCGTCACGGTGGAAAGCGCGAGGGGGCACATGCCGGTGAGGATCTGGGTGAGCTGCTGCGCGCTCAGGGTGCGCTCGTCGCTGATGATCGAGCGGAGGTGCGAGGTGGAGCGGGAGAGAGAGTCATCGAGAAGGGCCTGGAGCTCTTTGAGCTCTGCTGGCGTTTCGCGCATTGAAGTCCTTGTCTATCCGTAGGGCCCGGTCCACGCCCAGCATCGACGCCGACCGAGGAGCCCATGTTCGCCCCAAAACCCGACACCTTGTGTCATGTTTCTCCCCCATCTGGCGGACCGTACGTCGCGCAGTGGCTCCGTCTGTCTTTGGTCCATGAAGACTTGTGGAATCACCAGAAAAAAAGGGGGCCACAGGTAGCGATTGACTGCGGCAATGGTGGACAGCCTCGTCACAAGGAGAACGCGAAGGATCTGCGTCGGAGGAATCCAACACGTGCCGAACTCATGGAGGCCCTGGGCTGGGTGCCACAGCCTGATCTCCAGACGGTGCGCGTGCCGCCGGGTTACGCTCATGCCGTGCTGCAGCCATGGTGACTTGGCGTAGTGTCCAGAGGGCCACCGTCTGGGCAAGACTTTCGTGCTGAATGCGATTCGCCAGGCTACGGGAGGGTTCTACGAGGGTTCCTGAGCAACCGGTACCCTGTTCCGCGTCGCGGCGCCGAAGGACAGAGCGCCAGATATCGTTCCCTCCATGCACCGATCAACCGAAACCGGATCTTCCCTCGTGTCGGCGGACGACCTTGACCTGGCCGTTCAGCTCGCCGTCGGTGTCCTTCGCAAGGCGCCTCCGGCGGCCTGGGAGGGCAGGGCCGGCTCGCTGGAGTGGGATTGCTGGGAGACCGCCGAGCACCTCGCCGACGACCTCTTCTCCTACGCCGCCCAGATCGGCCCCCGGACGCCGCCGATGGAGGGTGCCGTGCCCTTCGCATGGGAGCGCAGAAGCCCGCAGGGTCCGGCGAACGCGATCCACATGGACCGGGCGGCGGGGCCGGCCGGGCTGCTGCAGGCGCTGGAGGCGTGCGGCGCGCTGCTGGTCGCCATGGTGCGGACGACGCCGCCGGAGGTTCGCGCCCACCACGGCCACGGGGCGTCCGACCCCGAGGGCTTCGCCGCGATGGGGATCGTGGAGACCCTGGTGCACACCCACGACCTGGCCGAAGGGCTCGGGCTCGACTGGACCCCGCCCGCGGACCTGTGCGCGCGGACGCTCGCCCGGCTGTTCCCGGACGCCCCGACGGACACGGACCCCTGGCCCACCCTGCTGTGGGCCACCGGCCGCGCCGAACTTCCCGGACGCCCGCGCCTGACCGCCTGGCGGTGGTACGGGGCGCCCCGAACGTAGCTCTTCGAGGGTGGAGACGTACGAGGTTCCCGAACGAAACGGCCGGCGCCCTGTCCCGCGGTGTCGAGGGACATCGAGGGACAGGGCGCCGGGTCTCGTACGTCAGACGGAGAAGTCGCGGAGCAGACCCGTGTACCTCTTGGGGCGGGGAGGGGCGAACTCGCCTCGGGTGCTCGTCCGCAGGCCGAGGGAGACGAGCGACTCGACGAGCTTGGTCGCCACGGTGACGCCGTCGATCACCGGGACGCCGACGGCGCGGGAGACGTCCGCGCAGAAGGAGGCCATGCCCGCGCAGCCGAGCACGATCGAGTCGCATCCGTCCCGTTCCACGGCCTCCGCGCACAGGGCGGTCACCACCTTGCGCGCGTCCGAGGAGGGGTCGTCCAGCTCAAGTACGGGGATGTCGCAGGCGTGCACCCCCCGGCACGCGCCCGCGAAGCCGTACCGGGTGGCGAGGTCCCACGCCCGGCCCGTGGTCCTGGCGAGGGTCGTCACGACACTGAAGCTGCGGCCGACCAGGGTGGCGGCGTGCATGGCCGCCTCGGCGATCCCGACCACCGGCCCCGAGGCGAGCTCGCGGGCGGCGTCGAGGCCGGGGTCTCCGAAGCAGGCGATGACGTATCCGTCCGCCCCCGCCGCCTCGCCCGCCGCGATCTCCGTCAGCAGGCCGGGCACGGCGAGGGCCTCGTCGTAGTGGCTCTCGATCGACTCCGGGCCCATCGCCGGGTTCACGGCCGTGACGACGGTGGACGGCGCCGCGACCGCCCGGGCGCACCGGCCGATGTTCTCGGTCATGGCCCGGGCGGTGTTGGGGTTGATCACCCGGAGTTCGACGCGGTTCATCAACCGACCAGGGTCGTGCCGTCCGACACCCGGTCGGTGTCACGGTCGAGACCGCCGATCCTCGGCGACATCCGCTCCAGCACGGTGAACGCCACGAACCCGAGCCCGCAGCCGACGAACCAGCTGTAGTCGGCGATCCAGGTCACGTCGATCGTGGTGAGCTCCAGGTCGAGCAGCATCTTCGGCACGAGCACCGACACGATCGCGGGGACCCCGCTGAGGACCGTCGCCCAGACCGCGTTGGGGTTGTAGCCGCCCTGGAAGAAGTAGCGGCCGGTCGGTTCGAGGGTGAACATGTCGTCCACCCAGATCCGCTGGCGGCTCACGATGTAGTAGCCGGAGATCAGGATCCCGAACAGCGGCCCGATCAGGGCGCCGAGGATGCCGAGCGTGTAGTGGATGGCGTCGGGATTGCTGTACCAGTTCCACGGCGTGAGCAGCACGGAGCCGACCGCCGCGATCATGCCGCCGGTCCGCCAGCTGATCTTCTGCGGGTTCACGTTGGAGAAGTCGAACGCCGGGGAGATGAAGTTCGCGACGATGTTGATGCCGATCGTCGCGATGACGAAGGTGAGCCCGCCCAGCAGGATCGCGAACGGTGTGTCGATGCGCTCGACCGTGTGGATGGGGTCGGTGATGAGCTCGCCGAACACGGGCACGGTCGCCGACGCGGTGATCACCGTGAGCAGCGAGAAGAACAGGAAGTTGATCGGCAGCCCGAGGAAGTTGCCCTTCTTCACCGCCGCGAACGACTTCCCGTACCGGGAGAAGTCACCGAAGTTCAGCATCGGCCCCGAGAAGTACGAGACGACGAGGGCGATCGCGCTGAGCATGACCGGGATGGACGCGCCGAAGTCGAGGTTCTCGCCCGCGGAGAGGTCGAGGCTGATGTTCTCCCAGCCTGCCTGGCTGACCAGGTAGACGGCGAGCACGACCATGACGACGTACACGGCGGGCCCCGCCCAGTCGATGAACCGCCTGATCGCCTCCATGCCCCTCCAGAACACGGCCGCCTGTGCCACCCAGAGGATGGCGTAGCAGATGTAGCCGAGCGCGGACAGGCCGAGGAAGCCGCCCTCGTTCAGCGACGCCGACGCGGGCCAGAACTTGAGGAAGATGATGATGAGCGACTGGGAGGCGAGGTAGGTCTGCACCCCGTACCAGGCGATCGCGATGAGCCCGCGGATGATGGCGGGGATGTTCGCGCCGCGCACCCCGAAGATCGCCCGGTTGATGACCGGGTACGGCACGCCGGTGACCTGGCTCGGCTTGGCGACCAGGTTGCAGAACACGTTCACGATGACGATGCCCACGATCAGGGCGAGGAGGACCTGCCAGCTCGCCAGCCCGAGGGCGAACAGGCTGCCCGCGGTGACGTAGCCGCCGACGCTGTGCACGTCGGACATCCAGAAGGCGAAGATGTTGTAGGAGGACCATCTCTGCTCGCGGAGCGGGGCGAGGTCCTCGTTCGCGAGCCGGGGGTCGTAGTCGGGCTTGACGAGGCCGTCGCCGACGGGCATGCCCGCGGCCTCTACGACGTCGTGTAGTTTCGGCTGGGACGGTGCGCTGTGTTCGGTCATGTCGGCTTCCGTGGGGGGTACGGTGCGGGAGACCGGTGTGTCCCGCGCGCGGGTGTGCCAGGGCGGAAGGTGCTCGGGATTGACGCAGTCGCCCCCGCAGGGGCTGTGGCGTGGGCTGTTAAGTGGTCACTTAACAGCTGCCGTCAATGTATGCCTTGACACCCGACCCCTAATTTCGGCCGCGTAAAGGCCTTGTGACAATTGGTGTGGAGGCCGTGACAGCCATGACCCCGGAACCCGGCGCGGAGATCGAGGCGATCACGAACGAGCACCTCGGCCGCAGGCTCCGCGAACTGCGGCTCCGATCGGGTATGTCGCTGCGCGCCCTGGCGCGCGAGCTCGGCATCTCGCCCAGCGCCGTCTCCCAGATCGAGCTCGGCACGATGCGGCCGTCCGTCAGCAGGCTCATCGCCTTCGTCTCCGCGATCGGCGTGCCCCTCGCGGCCGTGTTCGACACCGCGGAGGCGCCCGACGCCGACCCGGCGGGGCCGAGCGCACCCCCCGGGTTCGCCATCCGGCGCTCGTGGGAGGTCGCCCCCATCCGGCTCAGCGGCGGCATCACCTTCCGCAGGCTCTCGCCCGCCCCCTCACCCGACGTCGAGTTCTTCGAGTCGACCTATCCGCCGAACTCGATCTCCAACGCGCACGGCCACTTCCTCAAGCACGAGGGCTACGAGGTCGGGACCGTGACCAGGGGCGAGCTCACCATCGACTTCGAGTCCGAGGTCGTCACCCTCGCCGAGGGCGACTCCATCACCTTCCCGTGCAGCCGCCCCCACATCATCGGCAACCGCTCGGAGACCGTCACCGCCGTCGCGACCTGGCTCATCGTCCATCACTGATCGTCGGAGACTCCTTACGGCGATAGGAGAGGACCACGCCCGTCGTGTAGAGGGCCACCCCCAGCAGGACCATGAACACGATCGTGGGCCACTGCAGCCACGGAGGCAGGTAGAGGGCGAGAAACCACGAGCGCGTCGGGCTCTCCGAGACTTTGAGATAGCCGGCCAGCAGTCCCTGCGGGAACAGCGGGATCGCACCGACCGTGAAGCAGAACCCGATGATGATCTGTTCGTGGCGCGGCAGGGAGTCGAAGGGGAGCCGTCCGTGCGCGCCCGGCTTCGGGGCGGGCCTGCGGCCGGTGCGCATCGTGTCGAGCAGTTCGGGTCCCCGCTCGAACAGCCGCCGCTCGGCGAGCAGCCCGAACCCCCAGTAACACAGAGCCCCCGTCAGGACGCCGACGGCCACGCCCGCCCAGCCGAGGAACCCGGCCGCGATCGCCGCGGGAGCCGCGGTGAAGGCCGTCAGCGCCAGCACCGCGTACACCATGCCGGTGACCGCGCCGTCCTCCTCCGTGGAGCGCAACGGGTTGCCGCCGCGCCGGTGCGGGTCGGTGCCCGGGATGAGCCCGTACACCGAGACCAGGGGGACCAGTCCGGCGCCGCCGCCCAGCAGGGCGAGGAGGACGGCGAGCAGCATGGGCCACGGCCCGCCGGTGACCGCGGCGAGGGAGACCGTCAGCGCGACGGCGACGGGCGCGACGGTGAGCAGCCACGCGTGCTGCCGCCCGCGGACGTCGCTCGCGCCGGGCGTCATGAGCGTGAGCCACAGCGCGGTGCCGTCGGTGCCGTAGAGGTTCGCCGACATCGCCGCGGCCATCACGACGAACAGCGGGCCCGCCCAGGGCAGCATCCCCGTCCAGCCCATCAGCAGCGGGGCCGCGGCGAAGGACACACCGTAGGCGAAGGCGAAGGTCAGCTGGTGCGTACGCACCAGGTCACGCGACCAGGTGCGCAACTCCTTGGCGAGTACGGCACCCGAAGCGGTGGTGGCCCGGATCGGCCGGCGCCCCCTCGTCGCCGCCCTGGACGCCCCGGCCCTGCGGGCGAGCAGCGCCGCCCACGCGGCCAGCAGCAGGACCACGAGCAGCGCCATCCCGCCGAGGGCGGCCGAGGCCCGCACCCATTCTGCGGACGCGGCCGCCTCGACCGCGACCGTCCCCCAGCCGGAGGGCAGGTAGCGAGTCACCGTCGTCACCACCGGCGGAATGCCGTTCGTCTCGCCGAGCGCCACGAAGACGACCCAGATCTGACCCAGGAAGGCCAGGATCAGGCCGTTGGTCAGGCCGGCGCCGATCGCACCCACGCGGGAGCGCAGGGCCAGGCCGAGCAGGGCGACCGCGACCCGGGAGAGCAGGACGAACATCGCGAGTTGGAGCAGCAGCGCGGGGACCGAGACGAGCGCGGCCGCGACACCCTGGCGTACGCCGAAGACGGTGAGCCCGGTCAGGGCGAGCAGGCTGATCACGGGCGCCACCCCGACGAAGGCCGCCAGGAGCAGTCCCGAGGCCAGGCGGCGCGGTCGCAGGCCGAGCAGCGTGAAGTACTCCGGGCGGAGCGTCTCGTCACCACCACCGGCGAAGACGGGACCGAAGATCCAGCCCAGCATCCAGACCGCGTAGACGGCCGGGAGCAGCTCCGGAAGGGAGAGGGCCACGAAGATCGTGCCGGCCGCGAGGATCAGGCCGACCACCGCGCCCATCGCGACGAAGCCGGCCCGCTGCCCGGTCATCGAGTGACGGAGCACGGCCACCTTCATGTTGACCATGGTCAGCTCGACAGCCACGTCAGCTCCTTCACCCCGCCGTCGGCGGTGCCGACCAGGCCGACGAAGGTGTCCTCGAGGGAGCCCGTTCCGCGGACCTCGTCCAGGGAACCCGCGGCGGCCACCCTGCCCTTGTCGATCACCGCGACGTGGTCGCAGAGCTGCTCCACCAGGGCCATGACGTGACTGGAGAGCACGATGGACCCGCCACCGGCCACGAAGCCGCGCAGGATCGTCTTGATCGTCGCGGCGGACACCGGGTCCACGGCCTCGAAGGGCTCGTCGAGCACGAGCAGCCTCGGCGCGTGCAGCAGGGCGGTCGCCAGGCCGATCTTCTTGCGCATCCCGGTGGAGTACTCGATGACGAGCGTCTTCTCCGCCTCGTCGAGCTCCAGCACCGACAGCAGTTCCTCGGCGCGCTGGTCGACGACCTCGCGCGGCAGCCCGCGGAGCAGCCCCAGATAGGTCAGTACCTCCCTGCCGGTGAGCCGTTCGGGCATGGCCATCCCGTCCGGCAGTACGCCGACCAGCGTCTTGGCCGTGGCCGGGTCGGACCAGACGTCGGCGCCGAAGATCCGCGCGTGGCCCTCGTCGGGGCGGAGCAGGCCGACGGCCATGGACAGGGTGGTGGTCTTGCCGGCGCCGTTCTGGCCGACGAGCCCGTAGAAGGAGCCCTGGGGGATGTTCAGATCCACGTGATCGACGGCGACCTTCTCGCCGAAGGTCTTGCACAGACCGTGGATCTCAAGTGCTGCGGGCATGGGGTACTCCGGATCGCGGGATGAAGAAGTCGGTCGTTCGCACGCGAAGTGGCCGGGACAGAGATCAACAAATATGGGCGTTTGAGAACTTACCGACTAGATCCAGCCCGTCGCCATAGGGAGTGTGCGGTCACTCTCGCAGACCGATCCACCACCCGCCTCGACCTGTTCGCGACCCGACATGGCCCGGTCCTTCGCCCGGCACCCGACGTGAGGCCGGGCCACCACATGACCTATGCACCCGTTTCGCGTTTAATGCCCTCTTGGAGGGTCAACGACGGGCTTGCCGTGGCCCGCCCTGTTCTTCCCGCCCCTCCCGGTGCGCCGACACCGGAGACTCGGCCGTTGACGGGACGAGGGCGCTGAACGCTCCGGGCATTCGCCAGGTCTCCGCGGACCGGTGACAGCCCTGCGGCCGTCATGCCGCAGGGCTGCCGACGGAAATGAAAACGATTCTTTACATGACCTTGAAAGTGACTGTATGTTATCAAGCGATCACTCTACGAACTCAACGAATGTAGGTGAGCACCATGCCGGAAAACGGCACAGAGCGCCCTCCCGACCCTCGGGTGGCGTTCGCGGACGCGGAGTCGGCCAAGACGGGCGAGACGAGTGAGCGACCGGGGGCGGCCGACCGCGCCGCCGTCGTCGCGAAGACCGGCGACCACCTGCCTCCCATCGCCGACCAGCCGATCGACGACAGACCCCTCGCCGCGCGATTCACGGAACCGGAAGAGGAGGAGTAGAGATGCAGTTGCACTTCCGCAACCGCTACACCTCCAAGGTGTGGGTCGCGATCATGTTCTACAGCCCCGACGGCTGCCGTGACTACGGCCAGTGGGGCACCCGGGGCTGGTGGCCCATCGACCCGGGCGGTGAGGCGTTCGTCCTCAACACCGACAACCGTTACGCCGCCTTCTACGCAGAAGCCGCCAACGGAGCCGTCTGGACCGGCTCCTACGGCCCGATGTACGTCTACCAGAACGCCTTCGACTCCTGCATCAACATCGGCAGCACCGCCGCGAGGCGCGTCGGCACCCGACTCGTCGACATGAACGGTTATGCGCGCTACTACGTGAATCTCACCGCCTGACGCGCTCCCCTCACCTGACGCGCCGCCCGGCCCTGACCGGCCCCGCGCCACAGTGAGAGCGGACGCGGATGAGCGCCTCCTGAGAGACGGATACCAAAATTCCCTTCTCAGGGTCCGTCCCCCCTACGCACAGGAGGCGCTCGATCCCAGCCAGGCGACCCGCGTCAAAATCCAGGTTCAGATGTCGGGCATCCCGGCTCCGAGGATTCAGCGACGCGGGGTGAGCAGGAAACGGTCCTTCGCATTGAGTTCCACGGCGGCGCGGCTGTAGAGCAGCGGGAAATACTCCCCCTTCTGCCAGGGTTCCGCCAGGTCGCGATAGTGCGGGCTCCGAGGGTCACCCGACTGGCCGGGAGCGTTGATCGCCTGAGACCTGTCCCAGTTGCCGACGTCGAGCACCATCTTGAACGTGGGGCCCGACAGAGGGACGTAACTGCCCGGCAGATAGTTCGACGCCTCCACGGTGTTCCAGGAACCACCGCGCGGGAAGGGGCCCACATCCTTGCCCGTCGGATGCCCGAACGTGACCCGCTGGATGTCGCCCCACTTCCAGGTGGCCGGATCGGGGCCGAGCCGACCGACCAACTCGTCGTAGGCCGCCGCGAGCGAGGTCTTGAGAATGCGGTCCCGCACCGCCGTTCCCCCGGCGCCGAACCACCGGTCAGGGTTGTCCATCGCGTCGAAGAGCAGCAGCGGGTCGTGGATGAGGATCTGCCTCGCCACGTTCTCCGGCAGGACCTCGCGGGCGAACGCCGGCTCCAGGTGGCCGCTGAACCACGTCTCGAACAGGGCTGCCCGCCCCGAGTCCGCGCTCGTGACCGCGTCGTAGGTACGGAGCAGTTCGAGCGCCCGCGCCGTCGACGGCTGATCGCTCGTGATGCCCGCGAGCAGCCGTACCAGCCTGCGGGCCGGGATGGAGACCTTGTCGCTCTGCAGCGCCGCCGAGTCGGCGGGCGAGGTGCGCGACCGGGAGGAGAGCACCTCGACGATGCGTTCGTGCCGGTAGGGGGAGGACCACGAGTCGAACCCGACCTTCAACGGGTGGTCCTTGGGCATGTTGAACTCGTTGGCGGAGGCGACGATCCCCTTGGCCGGGTTGTAGGAGCGCGGCAGGCGGGCGCCGTCGTGGAAACCGTCCCAGTCGTAACGGCCGTCCCCCGGCACGGGCAGCAGGCCGTCGTACCCGATCCTGTTCGGTGCCAGACCGCCCGGAACCCACCCGATATTGCCCGCGACGTCGGCGTAGATCTGGTTCTCCGGCGGCCCACCCCAGGTGCGCATCGCCGTCGTGAACTCGTTCCAGTTACGCGCACGCATGTACTTCATGCTGCCGAAATAGGGCGTCGTGCCCGGTTGCAGCCAGGTCGTACGCAGTGCGTAGGCGAGATTCCGCTCCCGGTCCACCTTGATCACCGGACCGTGGCGGGTGAACGAGAACTCGGTGCGCCGTGCCCGCTCACCCGCGACCGGCACGTTCTCCGTGACGGTCCTGAAGCGTTCCCACCCCTTGCCGTACCGGTAGCGTCCCGGGTCACCGGGATCGAGCTGGTAGACGTAGAGATCCTCCTGATCGATGCCGAAGATGGTCAGCCCGAACGCCACGGTTCCGTTGTGCCCGATGGAGATGCCGGGCAGGGCGGGCTCCCCCGCCCCGATCACGTCGAGGCCGGGTGCCGACAGGTGGGTGATGTAGCGCAGCGCGGGTGCCTTCATCACCCGGTGCGGGTCGCTGGCCAGGATCGGACGCCCCGTCGTGCTACGCGCCGGCGCGACGGCCCAGGCGTTGCTGCCCTCGGAGAGGGCGGGCCCCTGCGGCTCGGGGACCGCGCGGACCTGACCGTTCTGGAAGACGACGCTCTGGGTGGCGAGCTGGTAGGTGCCGAGCACGTCCGGAGGAATCGCGCACGGGTCGAGCCCGTCGGGCACGACGGTCTTCCACTCGGGCTGAAGCCTGCGCATGAGCGGGTCGACACCGATGCCGCCCGCGCAGACCGCGCGGGCGCGGTCGACCTCGGAGGTCAGGTTCATCACCAGGCTGTGGCTGCGGATCCGGACGACGTCCTCGGGAGACCAGCGCGCGGGTGCGTACCCCAGCTCGCGAAACTCCTGCGGCATCGCCTCCGGGGTGCGCTTCAGCCAGTCGACGTAGGCGTTGATCCCCTCGGCGAACCGGGTCGCCGCCTTCTTCGCGTCGGGACCGTAGCTCTGCCACTCCTTCTCCATGTCCCCGCGGTAGAGGAACAGCCTGGCCGCCTGGTCCTGCTTGAGGTAGGCGGGGCCGAGCACCTCGGACAGAAGCCCGAGACCGCGACGACGCCACAGGTCGATCTGGAACAGGCGGTCACGGGCCGCGTTGAACCCCTGCGCGAGATACAGGTCGGCGGTGTTCTCCGCGTAGATGTGCGGCACGCCCCACCGGTCCACCAGCATCCGCACCGGTCGCTCCAGCCCGGCGACCGAGAAGACCGATGCCGCGCCCGTCGCCCCTTTCGCGCCCGTCGGCCTCTCCGTACCCGCAGGCCCCGGCCTACCCGCCGAACTCTCCGCCCCCGTCTGCCCTTCCGCGCCCGCCGCCTGCGGTAACAGGCCGGTGCCGAGGGCACCGCAGACGGCCAGCAACGAGGCCGTCCTCCTCCATCGCCGCATGTCGCTCCTCTCGTCGGCCGACAGCACGAGGCATGCCGGCGATGTGGGGCTCGCCCGGGCCGCACATCGGGCGCGGACACGCGTTCCCGCGTCCGTTCGCCCCCGCGAAGGATCACGACGCCGTCATCACAGCCGCGGCTCCCCAGCCCCCGTCACCGCAACTGTGGCGCGCCCTCAGTGCCCCGTCAGCCCTTGTTCGCCCCCCTTAGAGCCCCTTCAAGGGAGCTCTTTCACGAGGAAGCGCCATCCGGGAGGAAGCCCCGTCGCAGAAGCGCGCCCCATCACGACAAGCACCATCGGGGCCGCCGTACGTCGACGGCTGAGGGCCGCCCACTACCCGTGGGCTCTGTTCGGACCGCCCGCTACCCGCGGGCTCCGTCGGGACCGCCCGCTACCCGCACCGCCCGCCCTACCTGTGGACTCCGTGGGGACCGACCGCCCGCTCACGCACTCCGTAAAGACCGCCCGCCTACCCGCGGGCTCCGTCCCCGGCCACTGTGAGCGCCTCGGTGAAGTGCCGATACCTGGTCAGCTCCGCTTCCACGGGCTCCAGCACCAGCTCGCGGCCGACCCGGTCGACGCTCGATCGCAGTGCCTTCGCCGCCTTGCGTGCCCTGCGCCGTCCGCCGAACCAGGCGGCCACCCGGGAGAGCAGCGCGATCAGCAGGCCGAGCAGCACGCCCCCGACCAGCAGCGTGGTGGGCCAGGGCAGTTCTCCGGCGGTCGGCAGGTAGAGCTGCGGAAGTCGGAGATAGTCGATGGCGACCAGGGCGAGCAGCCAGACCCCTCCGGCGACCACCGTCGCGAGCGCCAGCCACTGCGCCAGCCCGGCCAGCCGCCACCACAGGGGGCGCTTGGAGACCCCGAGCGAGGTGGTGGCCACCGCCCGGTCCAGGCCGTCCTCCAGCTCGTCCCCGTGCGACCTCGCCGCCTGCCGCACGGCGGCGGCCCACGGCGCGGGAAGACCTTCGGCGGCGGCTCCCGCGGCCTCGCGGATCGCGGTGTCCATCCGGGAACGCTGGACGACGGTCGCGACGGGGATGGACGTCCTTCCGACGACGCCCTGCGGCTCTCCCGGCTCCCCCGACCCTCCGGCGGACCTGCTCGCTGTGTCCAGGCGGAGGCGGCGAAGCGGATCGGGCCGCAGGCGGCGGACCCATCGGGTGGGCGGCCATCCGGTGGCGGCGACCGAACGGTGCCGGTGGGACTTGGCCACGGCCTCGACGACGGCCGGCACCCCCGCGGCCTGCGACAGCGCGTCCCTCAACGGCCTCGCCAGGCCGTCAGGCCCGCTCGCGACGCCCGGAGGGGTCTCGCCGGGGGCAACACCGGAGGCCCGGAGGAGCGCGTCGGCCGCCATGCCCGCGTCGGCGGCGAGGCGGGCGGACCAGGACCGCCGGTCGGCGACCCGGGAGGTGAGCAGCGAGCGCAGCTCGGGGATGCCCACGCCGGTACGGGCGGACACCCCGACCACCGGGACACCGGTCAGGCCGTCCTCGTCGAGGAGCCGCCGGAGGTCCTTCAGGCAGCGCTCGGCGGCGGCCGGTGAGAGCCGGTCGATCTGGTTCAGTACGACGACCATGACCCCCCGGTGCCTGGCCAGCGGCCGGAGGTAGCGGTCGTGGACGGCCGCGTCGGCGTACTTCTGCGGGTCGAGCACCCACACCAGCAGGTCGACCAGCTCGACGAGCCTGTCGACCTCCAGCCGGTGCGACGGCTCGATCGAGTCGTGGTCGGGCAGGTCGAGCAGGATCAGCCCGGCGGCGTCCCCGTCCATCCGGGCCACCTGCCCCGAGCCGTCCGACGGCCGGTCGGCGGAGGGCGAAGGACCGCCGGAGACGTCGAGGAGCTCGTGGCGGCGGGGGATCTCCAGCCAGTCGAGCAGCGGCCCCGTGCCGGCGCCCTCCCAGAGGGCGGCCTGGGCGGTCGAGGTGGTCGGGCGGGTGACGCCGACCGTGGCGAGCGAGGTGCCGGACAGCAGGTTGAACAGCGAGGACTTGCCGCTGCCCGTGGCCCCCGCCAGCGCGACCGCGGTGTGGTCGACCGACAGGCTCGCCCGTACCCCGGCGCGGGAGATCACCGAACGGGCCGCGCTCACCGCCTCCGCGTCCAGCCTCCCGTCGGCCAGATCGGTGGCACGCGCCAGCGCCGTCAACCGGTCGTCCAGCGAGACGGCCTTCTCCCGTCGCAGCAGCTTCACGCCTGGCCCGCCTCTCCCTTACCGGTGGTTCGCGGAACACCGCCGGACGCGCGAGGGACATCACCGGACGCGTGTGGGAGGCCGTCGGGCGCGTGCGGGAGGGCGTCGGACGGCCTCCGTGACTCCTCCACGGCCCTCGGGACGGAGCCCGTGGGCAGGACGGCCCGGCGGTCCGCGACGGGGAGCTCGCGCAGGTGCTCGCGTACGGCGTCGGAGGCGGCGCGCAGGGCGGGCGCGGTGCCCTCGGGGGGCTGGGCGGCGTCCAGCAGGTCGGTGAAGCGGTCGGCGTCCTCGCTGAGGAGGATCGCGGCGCGGGCGCGCAGGTCGGTGCGGGCCTTGACGGTGAGGTCACGGACGGCCTGGTCGCCGAAGACGGCCTCCAGGACCTTCTGGCTGAGCACGCCGGTGCCTCCGGCGATGCCGACCTCGATGCCGGTCAGGCCGCCGGTCGAGGCGAACACCGCGATCATCAGCAGCAGCCCGGCCCCGTTGAGCCCGAAGGAGGTGATGCGAGCGGTCGTGCGCTTGTCCGCCCCCTCCTCGCGGACCAGGTCGAGCACGTACGACTGCCAGCCCCGCACGGCCTCCTCCGCCTTCGCGGGCAGGTCGGCGGAGGCCCGGCCGAGACGTCCGGCCACGGCGACCCCCTCGCGTTCGAGGAGTGCCCGCCCCGAGGGGTGCGACGACCAGGACTCCAGGAGGCGTTCGGCGGCGCCGTCGGCCGAGGCCCTGATCAGTGCCTCCACGCCGCTCTCCAGCGCGGTCCGCAGCTCGCTCTCCGGCGCGGGCCGCCCGGTGACGAAGGCCACCATCCGGTCTCTGAACCTGCCGACCCGGCTCTCCAGGGAGCGCATCAGGTCGCCGGTGCCGACGAAGTCCTGCCAGCGGGCCAGAACCTCGCCACGCAGCAGCGACCCGTCCCGCATGCCCTCGTCGAAGGAGGCGAGGCCCACCGCGTAGGCGGCGTCCGCCATCGAGCGGAGCTCCTCGGCCTCGGTGTGCTGGCGGTCGACCGCGGCCGCGAGCGCGGGCACCCGGGTGGAGAGGCTCTCCAGCGCGCCGGACAGGGTCTGGCGTACCACCTCGGCGCGGGAACGGGAGTCGGCGGCGATGGTGGTGAGCCAGTCGGCGATCGGCTGGACCGCCTGGCGCGGCAGGCGGGCGTTCTCGTCGGGCAGTATCAGCTCGGGCACCTCGAAAAGGTGCGTTCCACCCAGACCGTTCGCCTCGAGCAGCCGGTTCAGGTCCTTGCGCACCACACCCATCGCCTCGGGAGGAACCCTGGACAGGACGACGGCGAGGGCCGTGCTGCGCTCCCTGGCCGAACGCAGGAAGCTCCAGGGGACCTCGTCCGCGTACCGGGCGGCGGTCGTGGTGAACAGCCACAGGTCGGCGGCGGCGAGCAGTTGGGCGGCCAGCTCGCGGTTCGCGGCGACGATCGAGTCGATGTCGGGGGCGTCGAGCAGGGCGAGGCCGGGCGGGACGGTCGCGGCGGTGACGATCCGGAGCGTGCCGGGCTCGCCCCTGCCGCTCCCGGTGACGCGCGGCAGGCCGGGCAGGACGTTCTGGGCGGTGAACCACTCGCGGTCGACGGGGCTGGTGACAAGGGTGGGGGCCATCGTCGTGGGCCGCAGCACCCCCGGCTCGGATACGTCCTCGGCGACCAGGGAGTTCACCAGCGTGGACTTCCCCGCCCCGGTGGATCCGCCGACGACGGCGAGCAGCGGAGCGTCGATCGCGCTCAGCCGGGGGATCAGGTAGTCGTCGAGCTGGCCGGTCAGCTCTCGCAGCGCCCGGCGGTCGGCCTCCACGTCGCCGATCGTGAGGGGGAACAGCTCGCGGTCGAGGTGCCGCCGCAACTCCCGCAGCGTCTCCAGAAGACCGTCGTTGTCACCCATACGGTCGATCCTGCCCTGCCGAAGCCCCTCTAGACGTGTTTGGCCCCACCGCTGGACCGGGTTACGGGGGCGAACTCGGTAAAGCGGTGGGGCCCAGCCCTCGGATCTCACCCGGGGGTCATGCCGAGCTCGTCTCCCCCGCAGCTGGAGGCGAGCTCGAACCCGTCGGATGCTCCGAGGTGATCGGGGGTCGTGCAATGCCTATTTGAACACACAAACCTCAGAAACGGGTCATGTAGAGCTGAATATCAGCTGAAAATTCAATCACTGTGGGGCGGTCGCAGCACATAGCCGACCCCGCGAAGCGTGTGGATGAGCCGGGGCTCGGCCGTGTCGACCTTCCGGCGCAGGTAGGAGACGTAGGACTCGACGACCCCCGCGTCACCGCCGAAGTCGTAGTTCCAGACGTGATCGAGGATCTGCGCCTTGGACAGCACCCTGCCGGTGTTGACCATGAAGTAGTGCAGGAGCTTGAACTCGGTCGGCGACAGCCGCACCGGGATGCCGGAGCGCCAGACCTGGTGCGCCTCCTCGTCCAGCTCCAGGTCGCCGACCTGCAGGCGTACGGGCAGGTCGAGATCTCCCCTGGTACGGCGGAGCACGGCCCGGATGCGGGCGAGGACCTCCTCCAGGCTGAAAGGCTTGGTCACGTAGTCGTCGGCCAGCCGCAGCCCTGCCACCTTGTCGTCGGTGCCGTCCCGCGCGGTGAGGAAGAGCACGGGCATCTGCCCGCTCATCTCCCGCAGCCGTCCCGCCACGGCGAAGCCGTCCATGTCGGGCAGCATCACGTCCAGCACGACCAGGTCGGGACGGATGCGCTCGGCGAAGTGCACGGCCTCCCGGCCGTCCACCGCGGTCACCACCTCGAACCCTGACAGGCGCAGGCTGGCCGAGAGCAACTCCCTGATATTCGGCTCGTCGTCCACGACCAGCAATCGGGCTTCCACTCTGTCCAGCACACTCCGAGACTCGCCCACCTCTCTGGGACACAGCTCAGCCGGGGCTGAACGTTTCCTGAGACCTTTCAGCCCCCCTCCCGGAGGAACTGAGTGCCGTACCGGCCGTCACGACCGGGTTCACCGGCGCCCGGCGCCGAGCGGGTCGTGAAGACGAGGGTCCGCGACGACCGGTACGGCGGCGATCATTCGGCAGGGCAGGTCGTGCCCGGCTTGGGAAGTCTCAGCTCGGTCAGGTACGTGGTGGCGTGTTGGATCGGGCACTTCTTACCCATCAGGTACAGCGCATGGCCGGGTCCCTCGTAGGCGACGGTGACCGACCCCGGGATCATCCTGGTGAAGCTCTCCGTCCACACGTGGTCGCCCCATGTGCTGCCGGCCCCCAGGAACGGCGGCAGTCCGCGAGTCGGCAGCGGGCGGGGCGGGTTGGCGACCCGGAGCGGCCAACCGGCGCACCCCAGGGCCTCGAATGAGGCTCCCCCGCCGAAGTTCGGCGAGATCTTCCGCGTCTGTCTGCGGAACTCCTGAAGCTGGGCATAACTGGCGTAACCACGGCCGTCCGCGCAGGTCATCGCGAGCGTCCCGGGCATGGCCCACACCCGCGTGTTGCCGAGGGCGAAATCAGCGAAACCGGACCCGTCGCCGCCTCGGGCCTTGTCGACCGCTTCGGCGAAGGCCAGCCAATGAGAGTGCCCTTCCCCTGGGTCTCCGATGAAACCGAGGTTTCTCAGATGCCATCCGGTCAGCTCCTTGCCGAACTCGGACGTGACCGGGATCGGCCGGCGATCGGCGTCTCGGGTGAGCTCGCGCCAGACCGCCCCGGCGTCCTCTCCGTGCAGCGCGCAGGCGGGGGTGTCCGCGCACCAGGTGGTGAACCTGGTGAACGCCCGCTCGTGGAGGGGGAGGATTCGCAGCCACTGGTTGGACCAGCCGTCGACCTGATTGATCGCCCCGTCGAGGTACATCGCTCGGATACGCTGCGGGAACAGCCGGGCGTAGGCGGCGGCGGGCACCCCTCCGTAGGAGTTGGCCATGAGGCTCAGTCGTTCCTCGCCCAGGCTCTTGCGGACCGCCTCCATGTCTCTGGCCACCGACAGGGAGTCCATCTGGGAGAACAGTCCGGTTTTATCCGCTTTCTGGCACGCGGTGAACGCCTTGGTCATCGCCGCGGTCAGCGCCCTGTACTCCTTCTCGTCACGAGGGTCGGACAGGGACGTCCCAGGCTGCATGCATGACTGCGGCAGCCGGTCGCGCCACACGGCGTTGCGGGGGTTGTAGGCGACAAGGTCGAACCTGCGCCCCAACTCGGTGAGGCTGCCCGCCACCAGCTGCAGGTCCTCGATCCCCCTGGCCCCGGGACCGCCGGGGACACCCAGCACGCTGCCGATCCTGCGCGCGGGCTCGGTGGCCGGCAGCCGGGCCAGATCCAACGTGATCTTCGGTCCGTTCGGCCTGGCCCAGTCCACCGGCACCTCGATCGCGGCGCACCGCATGCCCGCCGGCATCTCCTGCCCCGCGCAGTCTCGCCACACCGGCTTCCCGCCCTGGGTCTGCCCGCCTTGGGCGGCGGACGCCGCCGGGATCATTCCCGCCAGCGCCGCCACCGTCATACCGGCGACCAGCAATGTGGCCCTGCCGCGCAGACTCCGTTTCTTCGTTGTCATCATGCTGATCACCCTGGCGAAAACGGATGACACGCCACCACCGGGACATCCTCCGCGTTGGCTCGGGATATCCCCCACGCAATCTTCGGCTGTCCTCGCCGACGAACGTCCCTCAAGCTGGATGGCGGACCACCGGCAGGCTGTCCGTCAGGGGGGAAGGGCGTGGGCAAGCAAGTAGGGGACGGTTCCGGCCTGCGGCGTGCGCCGATGACCGCTCCGGCGCGGGGGCGGGAATGGCGCGAGCTCGTTCACGCGCCGATGACCGCTCCGACGCGGGCGTGGCGCGGACTCGTTCACATGCTGATCACCACTCCGGCGCGGGGGCGGACATGGCGCGAGCTCGTTTACGCGCTGATGATGCCGTTGATGGCGGGAATCGGCCTCGTCCATCTCGTTCTCGTGCTGCTCAGCGTCGCCACGACGGTCAACCTCGTCGGAATACCGATGCTGGCCCTGAGCGTGCTCGCGGCCAGAGGGCTCGGCACGGCCAATCGAGGGCTGGCGCGGGTGCTGGCCGGGGTGCGAGTGACCGACCCTGCCCCGTTCCGCACCAGGCCCGGCCTGTTGAACCGGCTCGGAGCGGCGCTCGGTGACGTGACGGGATGGCGTGCCGTCATTCACGAGCTGGTCCGGCTGCCGGCGGCCGTCGTCGCCTTCGCCGTCGCCGCCGGGTTGTGGGGAGGTGGCCTGCTCCTGCTCTGCTGCCCCCTGTGGTGGCGATCCCCCGCCTTCGCACACCTGTCTCCCAACGGTTGGCCGGGTGCGGTGCTGCTGGGCGCGGCCGGGCTGGTGCTGCTGCTTCTCGCCCCCTGGGGCGTCCACCACGCGCTGGCCCCCGAACGGATGCTCGCCAGGACGCTGCTCGGACCGGATCCCGGTGCCGCGAGAATCCGCAGGCTGGAGCAGGCGCGTGCGATGGCCGTGGACGACGCGGCCGCGAGACTTCGCCAGGTCGAGCGCGACCTGCATGACGGGACGGCCGCGCAGTTGGTGACGCTCGCCCTGAACCTGGGCATGGTCCAGGAAGATCTTGAGCACGCCCATCGTCCCGAACGGCTGGAGCGTGCCCGCGCCCTCGTCGACGGCGCGCACCGCGGCGCCAAGGAGGCGGTGGCCGAACTTCGTGACCTGATCCGCGGCCTCCACCCGCCCGCGCTCGACAAGGGGCTGGAGACGGCGCTGGCCACGCTCACCGCACGGAGCCCGATCCCCGTCAAACTCGATACCGATCTACCGGAACGGCCGGCTCCGGCCATCGAGGCCATTTCCTACTTCTGCACGGCGGAACTACTCGCCAACGTGGCCAGGCACAGCGGCGCCAGGCGCGCCTCGGTCGATGTACGGGCAGCTGACGGCCTGTTGACGCTGCTCGTGCGGGACGACGGCGTCGGCGGCGTCGACGGCGCGGCGATGAACGCCGGATCCGGGTTGCGCGGCCTGGCCGCTCGGGCCGGGATGGTGGACGGCACGATCGACATTCGCAGTCCGGCAGGAGGACCTACGGTGATCACCGTCGAACTTCCCCTGCACATCTGAACGGAGAAGCGCATGCGCATCGTGATCGCCGAAGACGCCGTGATGCTCAGGGACGGCCTTCACATGTTGCTCACCTCGCGCGGCCGGCAGGTGGTGGCCGCGGTGGGCGACGGCGACGCGCTCAGGGCGGCCGTGGCGGAACACCACCCTGACATCGCCGTGGTCGACGTGCGCATGCCGCCTTCGCACACGGACGAGGGCCTGCGGGCCGCGATCCAGATCCGCCGCGATCATCCGGGGGTGGGCGTGCTGGTGTTCTCCCAGTACGTCGAGACGCGTTACGCCGCCCAGTTGCTCGCCGACGGTGCCCATGGGGTGGGATACCTGCTGAAGGAGCGGGTGGCCGACGTCAGGGACTTCCTGACCGCACTCGACCGGATCGCGGCCGGGGAAACCGTTCTCGACCCCGAGGTCGTCACCCAGATCATGGGCGCGAGCAGGCGCACCGAGACCCTGGGCACGCTCACGCCCAGGGAGCGCGAGGTGTTGGCCATGATGGCGGAGGGGCGTTCCAACAACGCCATCGCCAACGCGCTGTTCCTCTCCTACGGCTCGGTGGAGAAGAACGTGACGCAGATCTTCACCAAGCTCGGCCTGTCTCCGTCGGAGAAAGACCACCGCCGGGTTCTCGCCGTCCTGCGCTACCTGCAGGCCTGACCTCGGAACACCATCCGGAACGGGCCCCGGCAGGACACCGGCCATCCCCACCCCGAACAGGCGGACATCCCCGAGCCGGGACCCGGCAGGACACCGATCACCCCCCCAACAGACGGACACCCGCGAACCGGAACCGGGCAGGGCGCCGGCCACCCGTACGACCGGGCCAGGAGCCGACGGCGGCGTACCGGGGGAGGCTCAGTCGGGTTCCGAGGCGAGGGGGAGGATCACCCGGAACGTCGCCCCCTTGCCCGGGTCCGACTCCACGGCGACGCGGCCGCCGTGGGCCTCGACCATCGCGGCCACGATGGCGAGGCCGAGACCGCTTCCGCCGTCCTCGGGAGCGCGCCGCCCCCGGGCGGAGTCGGCGCGGTAGAACCGTTCGAAGACGCGCTCGCGCTGCTCGGTGGTGAGGCCCGGTCCTTCGTCCGCGACCTCGATGACGGCCATGTCGCCGTCGCTGGAGAGGAGCACCCGTACGGGGGTGCCCTCGGGGGTGTGGGTGAGCGCGTTGGTCATGAGGTTGCCCACGACCTGGCGGAGCCGTACCTCGTCGCCGGAGACGATGAGCGCGGAGCCGTCCACCGAGAGCGTGACATCGCGCTCCGGGGCGAGGATGCGGGCGTCGTGGACGGCGTCGGCGGCGATGGCGAGCAGGTCGACCGGGCGCATGACCATCGGTCGCTGCTGGTCGAGCCGGGCCAGCATCAGCAGGTCGTCGACGAGCAGGCCCATCCTGACCGCCTCGGACTCGACCCTGCGCATCAGCGGCGCGGCGTCGATGCCGGGCGCCTGCCGGTAGAACTCGGCGAAGCCCCTGATGGAGGTGAGCGGCGTGCGGAGTTCGTGCGAGGCGTCCGCGACGAACCGGCGCATGCGCTCCTCCGAGCTGCGGGCCGAGGACTCCGACTCGGAACGGGCGCGGAAGGCCGTCTCGATCTGGGCGAGCATGCCGTTCAGCGACCGGCCGAGGCGGCCCACCTCGGTGCGCGGGTCGGCGTCGGGGACGCGGCGGCCCAGGTCTCCGGCGGCGATCGCCTCGGCGGTGCGCTCGATCTCCTCCAGCGGGCGCAGGCTCCTGCGGATGATCACTACACCGGCTCCGGCGAGCATCAGCACCAGGCCGCTTCCGCCGAGCAGTTCCACCAGCGCGAGCTGGCCGACGATCTGCCGTACCTCGCTCATGTCCACGGCCACGATGAGGCTTTCACCGGTGTCCAGCGAGGTCACCCGGACCCGCCAGTCACCGTTCTCGAAGAGCTCGCCGACCCGGCCGTGGGAGATGTCCGGCCCCGGCTTGCCCTCCACGTCGATGCCGCTGAGCAGGATGAGGGCCCTGCCGTTCCTGTCGCGGAGCTCCAGCCTGGCGTCGGACGGCATCAACTTGCCCCCCAGCGCGACGGTGCCCCGGTTGTTCATGCGACGCAGCGCGGAGTCGGTGGTTATGTCGATCTGGCTGTCGACACGGTCGATCAGGTAGCCGCGCATGATCGAGACGCTGCCGACGCCGATGAGGGCGAGCGCGACCGTGAGCAGGAGCAGGATGACGCCGATCAGCTTCACCCGCAGGGGAGTCGCGTTGAGCATCACGGGGCCGGTGGCAGGCGCAACACGTATCCGACACCGCGCAGGGTGTGGATCAGCCTCGGGTCGACATTGTCGATCTTGCGGCGGAGCACGGAGACGTAGGACTCCACGATCCCGACGTCACCCCTGAAGTCGTAGTCCCATACGTGGTCGAGGATCTGGACCTTGGACAGCACCCGCCCCGCGTTCGCCATGAAGTAGCGCAGCAGCTTGAACTCCGTCGGCGACAGCGCCACCGCCTGGCCCTTGCGCCACACCTCGTGACTCTCCTCGTCGAGCTCGATGTCGGCGAAGGTGAGCCGGGGCGGCCTGGGGCTGAGCTCGCCGGAGTTGGTACGGCGCAGCACGGCCCGGATGCGGGCCACGACCTCCTCCAGGCTGAACGGCTTGGTCACGTAGTCGTCCCCGCCCATGGTCAGCCCTCGGATCTTGTCCTCGGTGGCGTCACGCGCGGTGAGGAAGACCACGGGGGTGTCGCTGCCGCCGCCGCGCAGGCGCCGTACGACGTCGAAGCCGTCCATGTCGGGGAGCATCACGTCGAGGACGATGAGGTCGGGCCGGTGCCGCTGGACGGCCGCGACGGCCTCCGTGCCGTTGCCCGCCGTGTTGACGCCGAACCCGGCGAACCGCAGGCTCGCGGCCAGGAGTTCGAGAATGTTGGGCTCGTCCTCGACGATCAACAGACGTGCCTCGGGTGAGTCGGTCACTGGTCTATTTTCACCGGCCCACATGAGAAAGCAGTTAACTGGTCAAGACAGAGGCTAACCCCACAATATGCCTGGCTATCGCCAAACTCGATGTGGCCGCCGGTGAGGGGGCGTTGCGCACGAGGGCGACGCGGCCGTGTACGTCGATCGCGAAGTCGTCCAGCATGCCACCCTGCCTGTCCACAGCCTGTGCGCGGACGCCTCCCGAGGTCCTCACCAGGTCGGCGGCGGTGAGCGCCGGGACGTAACGGCGCGCGGCCCTCAGGAACGATCCTTTACCCATCGAACCGGCCACCTCCCTCACCCCGGTCCTCCAGTGCCTCGCCGCCAGCCGCCGGGTGCCCCGCCAGGCCAGGGTCCGGCCCAGGTCGGCGAGGTCGATATTTCGCCAGGAGTAGCCTTCCAGCGCCAGCGCCATGACCGCGTTGGGGCCGACCAGCACCTCGCCGTCGATCCTGCGGGTCAGGTGCACGCCGAGGAACGGGTACCGGGGGTCGGGAACCGGATAGATGAGCCCGCGGACCAGGTCTTTCGCCTCTCCGGCCAGCGCGTAGTACTCGCCGCGGAAGGGGACGATCCGCACGTCGCCGGGGACCCCCGCCATCCGCGCGACGGTGTCGGTGCCGAGCCCGGCGCAGACGATCACCCGGTCGAAGTCCAGCGTCCGCTCCCCCGCCAGGACGCTCACCCCGCTCGCGGTCTCCCGTACGGCGCGCACCGGGTGGGAGAGCAGCACCGAGCCGCCGCTCTCCTCCACGTCCAGGGCGAGGCGCCGGGCGACGGCGGGGAAGTCGGCGATCGCGGTGTGCGGGGAGTGCACGGCGCCCACGCCGACGGCGTGCGGCTCGATCTCGCGCAGGGCGAGCGCGTCGAGCTCGGCGATGCCGGGAACCCCGTTCGCACGGGCCCGCTCGGCGATGCTCCGCAGTTCGGGGCGCTCGGAGCCGGTGGAGGCGACGACGAGCTTGCCGACCTCGTCGTACGGGATGCGGTGCTCGGCGCAGTACTGCCTGAGCAGTGCGACACCCTCCCTGCAGAGCCTGGCCTTGAGCGAGCCGGGGCGGTAGTAGATCCCTGCGTGGACGACTCCGCTGTTGTGCCCGGTCTGGTGGGCCCCGACGCGGTCCTCCTTGTCGAGGACGGTCACGGTGGCCCCGTGGGTCAGTGCCGTCTCCCTGGCCACGGCCAGCCCGACGATTCCCGCACCGACGATCCCGACCTTCATCGCCGGTTCCTCCCTTCTCCTCACGGGTCCCTACGGGTTTCCCGCAGGGTCCCCTGCAGAGCGATCATGCGGTGATCCGAGGTGGCCTGAGTTGATCTAGGTGATCTGGGTGATCTGGATGATCGCCTCCGTTGGGACGAAAGGCGCGTCACCGCGTGACACTACCCGCCAGCCTCCCGACCTTGTCGACGGTGAGATGTCCTTCCTGGGCCAGCCAGCGCAGCGAGTCGGCGACGGTCTCCTGGACCGGCCGCAAACTCACCCCGAGCGCCTCCAGGGTCGGGGTGTCGTACGTGCGGACCATCGTGACCATCATCTCGACGGCATCCCTGGTGAGCGGGTAGTCGATCTCCTTGATCAGCTTCATTACGTCACCCACGGCCGCCGCGCCGCGCAGCACCGAGCGGTGGATGCGAAACCTTCTGCAGCGGTTCCCCGTCACCTCGTCGCAGACGTCGGCGAGCTGCGCCCAGGTGAGGTAGTGCCCGCCCAGCATGAACCGGCGCGGCCCCCGCCCCGGTTCGAGGCAGCGGGCGAGCACGACGGCCAGATCCCGTACGTCGACGATGTTGGCGCCGCCCGCGGTGATCGGCCAGCCCTGTTCCAGTCCGGCGCGCAGGCCCTCCACCATCGCGTCCAGCGAGGGTTGGTACGGCCCCACGACCCCGGCCGGGTAGACGATCGTGATCGGCATCCCCTGGTCCTGGAGCCTCCTCGCGTAGCGTTCGGCGGAGATCTTGCTCCTGCCGTACTCGTTCCTCGGCGTGGAGAGCGGGCTCTCGGTCGTGATGACCGGCCCGGCCGGGGGCACGAAGACGCCAATGGTGGAAATGTGCACGATCGGGTCGAGACCGAGTTCCACGGCCTGTCCGAGGACGTTCTTCGCTCCGGTCACATTCGTGCCGTCCAGATCTCCGGCCTGGCCGATGACCCCGATTTCCGCGGCGGCGTGAATGACCGCGTCGCACCGTTCGAGCCCGTCCCGCACGGCCGCCGCGTCGCGGATATCGGCCGCGAGCAGGGGGATCTCCTCCGTCACCCCGACGGCGGCGAGCACCTCGCGCGTTTTCCGTGGATCGCGTATGAGAAGAAGCGGTTCATGCCCATCGGCGAGGAGCGCGGCGACCGCATGCGAGCCCACGAAACCTGACGCTCCGGTCACCAAAACGCGCATGCCTGAAAGTTATCGGCAACCCTCACCGCAGGAGAAGGGATAACCGGCCCGGTTCTTAACCGTCATTGCCAATGCGGGAAACAAGCCCAGGCCGGTCAAGGAATACGCGAATATGTCGGGGCAGTAAATCGCTATGCGGTCATTCATTTTCGACATGAGATCACGACCCGCACCATCTCCCGAGCCATGAGATCACCTCCCAGGGACGGCACGAGACCACGAGCCCGCCGATTTCCGAGGTCGGCGTGAGATCCCCGGACCGGCTCCCGGGGCGAGAGGGCGGTCGGCGGGTTCCACAGCCGTTACGCACATGTCTCCCGACCGTCGCCCACCCCGGTGGCGCGGAAGGGTATACCTTGATCAGGCCGGATGGCGGCCCGAACCGACCGCGTCACCGGGTGGAGATACGAGGCGATGAGCAGAGAACTCTCCATCGACGTCGATCGCCAAGAACACGCGGACTGCGCCGTGATCACGGTCGTGGGTGACATCGACCGCAACTCCAGCGAGTTGCTCAGGGAGACGATCGAACGACTGGTCGCCGACCACCGGCCGCGGATCGTCATCGACGCGGAAGGCATCACCTTCTGCGACTCCACCGGACTGCGGGTGCTCCTGAGCGGTGCGCGGGTGGCCTCGGAGGCGGGCGGGTGGCTGCGTCTCGCCGGAATCTCGGACGTCCTCAGCCGCCTCCTGCAGATGACCGACCTCTCCACCTGGTTCCCCGTCGATCCCGATGTGACGACCGCCCTCGACCGCGCCGCCCGCCGCGACACCCAGTCCCCCGGCTGAGCCTCCGAGGTCTCTCAGCGGGTCTTGCGGGCGATCAGAGTGATGGCGCCGATCGCGCCCGTCGCGATGGCCAGCCAGAGGAGCACGGCCAGGACCGGCACCCCCGCCTCCGCGCCGCCGTCCTCGTCCTCACCGGTCCTCGCCCCGGCGACCGGTGTGGGCGCCGGCTCGTCGGGGGTGGCGGAGGTCGGTGTGGGGGCCGCCTGGCGTAGGGCGGAGGCGGGTTCGGGGGCGCCGAGGGCCACCGCGGGCAGCGGCACCCGGTAGACCGGGCTGCGGCTTCCCTCGCTGCCGGTCAGCAGGTATCTGCCGTCGCGGGTGTAGGTGATCGACTCGGCCTGTTGCAACTCCGGCATCGTCACCCGGGCGATCTGCTCTCCCGGGGCGCGGTAGACCGTGGCCGAGAAGTAGGTGCGGATCACGAAGCTCGACCCGTCGGGGGCGTAGGCGGCGTCGGTGGCCATGATGGGCGCGGGCCCGACCTTGCGGAGGACGTTGACCCTGTCGGTGCGCAACCGCTTCGGTGCCTGGTAGACGGCACCGGCGAACTGCTTGGTCACGATGTGGAGGCGGCCGGTGTGGGGGTGCACCATGATTCCCTCGGCGTTGCGCCCGCCGTCCTCGTACCGGAACCGGTAGCGCACCGCGGGGACGACGGCGTCCCTCATCACGGTGGGTTCCGCCACCTTGTATACGGAAATATCCGGCCATGCCCCTTCCAGGTTGTCGCCGATATCGGCGAACCAGAGCACCCCCTGACCGGTCCGCGGGTCGGTGGACGCCGCCATGCCCTCCCAGTCGCGGGACTCCGCCCCTCGCAGGGTGAAGGTCGCGCGGGTCCGCCCGTCGGGGCCGACCGCGTAGAACACCGGGCCCGCGGAACTGTCGTTGTGGGTGTAGTAGATGTCCTTGCCGGTCGGTGAGACCGCCAGCCCGCTCGACTCGGTGATCCGGCTGTCCCTGAAACGGAAGAGGATCCGCGCCCCGTCGTCCGCCCCCGCCCCTCGTTCGTCGCCGACCCGCGCGCCGTCCCCGCCCTTCGCCTCCCGCGCCTCCGCCCGTACGCCGTGCCCCGTGTCCTCCCGAACGCCCTCACCGTCACCCGCCCGCGCGCCCTGGCCCGCGAAGACCGTGGCCACGGTCAGGCAGGCCACCGCGAACACGCGAACCACGACTTCCCCCGGCTTACTCAGCATCAAGCCATCATGCCCCGGCCGTGCGCACGGGCGTCACCGACGTGGCGGGTCCGATCGGCGCGGATTTCTCACGGAATCCGCTCGCCTGGAGTGCACTCCAGGTACTTAGTGTGGACACATGGACTATACGCAGCTTGGCCGCACCGGCCTGAAGGTCAGCCGCCTCTGCCTGGGCACCATGAACTTCGGCCCCCTGACCACGGAGGACGACTCCTTCGCGATCATGGACCACGCCCACGAGCTGGGGATCAACTTTTTCGACACGGCCAACGTCTACGGCTGGAAGAAGGGCGAGGGCATCACCGAGCAGATCATCGGCCGCTGGTTCGCGAAGGGTGGCGGGCGCCGCGAGAAGACGGTGATCGCCACGAAGCTCTACGGCTCGATGGGCGACTGGCCCAACGAGGGCCAGCTGTCCGCGCTCAACATCCGCCGCGCCGCCGACGCGTCGCTGAGGCGGATGCAGACCGACTACATCGACCTCTACCAGGCGCACCACGTCGACCGGAACACCTCGTTCGACGAGTTCTGGGAGGCGATGGACATCCTCAAGCAGCAGGGCAAGATCCTGTACGTGGGGTCGTCCAACTTCGCGGGCTGGCACATCACCAAGGCCCAGGAGAGCGCGCGACGCCGCAACAGCCTCGGCCTGGTCTCCGAGCAGTCCCACTACAACCTGATCGTCCGTGAGCCCGAGCTTGAGGTGATCCCGGCGTCCGAGGACTACGGGGTGGGCCTGATCCCGTGGAGCCCGCTCGCGGGCGGCCTGCTCGGCGGCATCCTGCGGAAGATCGACAAGGGACGTTCGGCCTCGGAGCAGATCACCAAGCAGCTGGACAAGCACCGCGACAAGATCCAGCGCTACGAGGAGTTCTGCGACGAGCTGGGCGAGGACCCGGCGAACGTCGGCCTGGCGTGGCTGCTCCACCAGAAGGTCGTCACCGCGCCGATCATCGGGCCGCGCACACTCGACCAGCTCGACGGCACCACCAGGGCGCTGGAGATCGTTCTGGACGAGAAGGCCCTCGCCCGCCTGGACGAGATCTTCCCTGGCTTCAGGACGGCGCCCGAGCACTACGCCTGGTAGCGCCGGGAGGCTAGGACACCAGGGCGCCGATCACCACGAGGAGCACGAGCAGTGCGAGCACCGTGGGCAGCAGCCAGCGACGGGGACGATCCACGCCCTGGAGCCTAGCTCTGCCCACGGGGTGCGCGCGCCCCCGGGCGCCGTTCCTCGACCGTCTCGTGGCGGTTCCCGGCCCCGCGGCGGGTCCGGCCCTCACGTTCGAGGGCGAGAACGGGCTCGTCACGCACCGGTGGCGGCGGGGATCCCACGGACGGTCGCACGCGACCTCCTGCCGATCACCCTCGTCAGCATCATGGCCACACCGCAGCCGATCAGGGTGAGCACACCGCCCACCATGACCCCCGCGCGCGGGCCGCCCAGCTCGGAGATCCAGCCGAGCAGCGGCGCGCCGATCGGGGCTCCGCCGGTGAACACGAGCACGTAGATCCCCATCACCCGTCCGCGCATCTCCGGCGAGGTGGCGAGCTGCACGCTGGCGTTGGCCGCGGTGTTCACCGAGATCAACGCGATGCCCGCGGGCACGAGGGAGACCAGGTACAGCGGGTACCACGGGGCCAGGCCACTCGCGATCTGGAAGAGGCCGAACGCGACCGCGCCGCCGACCAGCAGCCTCCGGCTGGGCCGTACCCGCCGCGCCGCCATGAGCGCGCCCGCGAGAGCACCGACCGCGAACATGCTGGAGGCGAGCCCGAACGAGGCCGCGCCCGCCCCGAAGACCTCACGCGCCATGAGCGCGATCGACATCGAGAACGACTGCGTGAACAGCGAGACGAAGGCGACCAGCAGTATCGGCATGAGCAGCTCGGGCCGCGCCATCACGTACCGCAGGCCCTCGCGGAGCTGCCCCTTCGCCCTCGGCACCGGTTCGGGGGTGGTCAGCTCGGAGGTGCGCATGAGCAGCAGACCGGCGAGCACGCCCGCGAAGGACAGGGCGTTGATCAGGAAGATCGGGCCGGTGCCGCCGAACGCGTAGATCAGGACACCCGCGACGGCCGGGCCGACCACGCGGGCCAGGTTGAAGCTCGACGCGTTCAGCGCGATCGCGTTGGACAGGTCCTTGCGGCCGACCATCTCCACGACGAACGACTGCCGGGTGGGCACCTCGACGCAGGCGATGAGGCCGAGCAGGAACGCCATCGCGAACACCTGCCAGACCTGGGCCGAGCCGGTCACGACGAGCACGCCCATGGTGAGCGCCAGCAGGCCCATGAACGACTGGGCGACGATCAGCAGCAGCCGCTTGGAGTAGCGGTCGGCGAGCATGCCGCCCCACAGGCCGAAGAGCAGCAACGGCAGGAACTGCAGCATGACGGTCACGCCCAGCGCGAAGGCGCTGCCGTTCGTCAGGTCGAGCACGAGCAGGTCCTGCGCGGTGCGCTGCATCCACGAGCCGACGTTGGAGACCACGCCTCCGGCCGCGAACAGCCGGTAGTTGTAGACGCGCAGGGAGCGGAACATCCCGCCCCGCGTCTCGGGCACGGGCTGGGTCGTCCCGCTCTCCGTGGCCTGGAACTCGCTCGCGGCGGCGGCCCGCGCGGCCCGCCGCCGCCTCACCCTCGCCCTCAGCCCGATCTTCTTGCCTGGGCTCCCGCCCGGCTCATCCGCCGGATTCGCGCCGGATTCCCCGCTCGACTCTCCCGCCGGATTCCCGCCGGGCTCCTGGCCCGGCGCGTCGTCCCGCTCCCCCCGCGACCGCGTTCCCGCATCGTCCCCGGGCGCGGCGGAGACCCCGGCGTCGTGTGGGACCCCGGGTTGCTCGGGTTCTTCTGGTTCGGCTAGATCCGGCTGAGCTTCTCCAGTATCGGAGCCGCCTGCCGGAGCGTCGCCCTCTCCTCGGGTGTCAGCTCCTTCAGCCGCTGTGTCAGCCACGCCTCCTTGAGGCGCCGCTCCTCCCTCAGCAGCGTTGAGCCCTGCCCTGTCACGCTCACGGTCACCTGGCGCCGATCGGTCGGGTGCGGTGTGCGTGACACCAGCTCCCGCTCGGCCAGCACGGCGATCACGCGTGTCATCGAGGGCGGCTGCACCTTCTCCAACTCGGCCAATTCGCCGGGGGTTATCGCGGAATGCCGTTCTACGGCGGCGAGTGTCGCGAGCTGGGTGGGCGTCAACGAGTGCACCGCGGCCTGCCTGCGCAGGCGTCTGTTCAGTCGTGCCAGCGACACGCGCAGAGCCGAAGCGAGACCGGCGTCGCTGCGCAGGCTCGCGACGTGGTCCTTCCTGGGGTGGTTCATTAGCGTAAGTCATTACCTTTGCTAACTATATACGGATGCACGTGATTCCCTCCAGAGGGTTTTCTTCTCGGCGCGGGGCCGTACAGCGTGCCAGACGGACGGGAGATCGCCAACCTCGCCCTGAGCACCCGGGATCCCTCGCCGGGAACCCCGGGGAGAGCTCGACCCCCACTGGAAACGCCGGCGGGTCCGGCCGTACTCCCCCTGCGGAAGCCGAGGTCCTTCGAAGGAGCGACCTCGTACACCAGGATCTCACCGCCCGCCTCGCCCCTCGAAGCCGCCGTCGCGTATCTCGAAACACCGGCGAAAGAGTGGCGGGGTGCCGCCCGGCTTCTCATCCTCGTGTGGCGGCCGGATCTCATGGAATTCTCAGTTTGGGATGAGGGAGGTCTCAGAAGGTCGGCCGAGCATCGGTCCGGTAAGTGCCATGCCCTTCATCGGACAAGGAGTTACATGAACCGCACCAAGCGCATGATCATAATCGCCGGCGTCGGCACCACCCTCGCCGCCGGGCTGACCGTCCCCGTGGCGGCCTGGGCGACCAGTCCCACCCCCGCGCCGTCGTCCTCCTCCTCGGCGACCCCCGGCACCGCCCCCGACGGCACGGAGCACGGCCCGCACGGCCCGCGCGGCCCACGCGGCCCGCACGGCGGTCACGGTGGTCACGGTGGTCACGGTGGTCTCCATGGCCCTGGCCACCACGAGGAGACGGCCGCCAAGCTCGCCGAGATCCTCGGCGTCGACAAGGACAAGGTCACCACGGCCCTGGAGGAGATCAGAAAGGAGAACGGTCCCGGCCGACCTCCCAAGGCCCCCGAGCAGGACGAGGCGGGGAAGGCCGCCCCGCAGGATGAGCCGAGGAAGGCCGCCCCTCGGGAACAAATGGCCGAGGCCCTGGCCGGCAAGCTCGGGATCAGCGCGGACAAGGTCGTCGCAGCGTTGGAGACGCTCGATCAGCAACGCCGCGCCGAGGTCGAGGCGGCCTTCGCCGAACGGCTGAAGGAGGCCGTCACCGCCGGCACGCTCACCCGGGCCGAATCCGACGCCGTCCTCAAGGCGTACCGCGCGGGTCTGATCCCCGCCGGCCCCCGGGGACGCTGAGCACGACCGCACGGGAGCACGTACGGCCGTCACGGCGTATCCCACCGTGACGGCCGTACCTCGTTCTCAGGAGTTCGGCACGGCGTACGGGAACGCGGAAGGCCGTCAGGGTGACCACCTTCTTCGATCACCGTGACGGCCTTCCGCGCGTCGCTCAGCCGAGGCCGAACATGGCCTTGATCGGGCCGAGCGCGAAGTAGACGACGAACAGCCCCGCGACCGTCCACATCAGCGGGTGGACCTCACCGGCCTTGCCCTTGATGGCCTTGATCAGCACGAAGGTGACGAAGCCCGCGCCGATGCCGTTCGCGATCGAGTACGTGAACGGCATCAGGACGATGGTGAGGAACGCCGGGATCGAGATCTCGTAGTCGGTGAAGTCGATCTCGCGGATGGCGGTCATCATCAGGAAGCCGACCACGACCAGGGCGGGAGCCGCGGCCTCGTAGGGGACGACGGCGACGAGCGGCGAGACGAAGATGGCCAGCAGGAACAGCACGCCGGTGACGACGCTGGCGAGGCCGGTGCGGGCGCCCTCGCCGACACCCGCGGCCGACTCGATGTAGGTGGTGTTGGAGGAGACGGAGGCCGCGCCTCCGGCCGCCGCGCCGATCGAGTCGACGAGGAGGATCTCGCGGGTCCTGGGCAGGGTGCCGTCCTCCTTGATCAGCCCGGCCTGCCCGCCGACGCCCACGATCGTGCCCATGGTGTCGAAGAAGTCGGTGATGAGGAGGGTGAAGATGAGCAGCAGGGCGAGGATGACCGAGACCGAGCCGAAGGCGCCGAGCGGGTCGAACTCCCTGAAGAGCACCAGCGGGTTGTTGAAGCCGAAGATCTGCTCGGGCAGCTGGGGGACGACGAGCTGCCAGCCCGACGGGTTCGGCTGCTGGCCGGGCGTCACCGAGGCCCCGACGTTGGTGACGGCCTCGACGATGACCGCGAGGACGGTGGTGGCGATGATGCCGATCAGGATGGCGCCCTTGGTCTGACGCGCCACCAGCAGCACGATCAGCAGCAGGCCGACCACGAAGACCAGGATCGGCCAGCTGGTCAGCGAGCCCGCGATACCGAGTTCCAGCGGCGGCCCGGCCGCCACGCGGCGGACGAAGCCGGCGTCCACGAAACCGATCAGCGCGATGAACAGGCCGATGCCGACGCTGATCGCCGTCTTCAGCTGGGGTGGGATGGCGTTGAACACCGCGGTACGGAACCCGGTCAGCACCAGGAGCCCGATGATCACGCCCTCCAGGAACACCAGGCCCATCGCCGACTCCCAGGACATCTGCGAGGCGATGCCGTAGGTGACGAAGGCGTTCAGGCCGAGGCCCGCGGCCATCGCGAAGGGGACCCTGCCGACGATCCCCATCAGGATGCTGAGCAGTCCGGCCACGAGGGCGGTGCCCGCCGCGACGAGCGGGACGTTGGGCGTGCTCCCGTCTCCGATGAACTGGCCTTCGACGTCCGGGACGGTGGCGATGATCAAGGGGTTGAGCACGACGATGTAGGCCATCGTGAAGAACGTGGCGAACCCACCGCGCACCTCCCTGCCCACGGACGAGCCACGGTCGGAGATGAAGAAGAAGCGGTCAACTTTACTTAATTCAGGATTTTTAACATCGCTCACTCGCGCAGAGTGACAGCGAGCTCTCCTTCTCGGAAGGCCCGGCTGTCGATGGTGATGGTTTCGAGATGGATTCGCGCCTTCACGTGACCCGTTTTGCGAATAGTGAGAGGTCATCGCCTAGTCTGGAGCGCGTGAACCAGCCACGACCTCCGGATCTGCAGCCGTTGAAGACCAACGACACGCTCACGATCCTCACGGGTACCGGCCTGTGGGTCGTCGCCCTGGTCGTCCTCCTCGTCGCGCAGCCGGGTCCCGAGCACCGCTGGTGGATCTGGACCTGCGTGTCGGGCATCTGCGGCGGCCTTTTCGGCCTCTGGTACGTACGCCGCCGCGACCGCCGCCCGCCGCCCGAGGTCGGGGGGCCGATCGAGCCGACCACCACGACCCCGTGACCCCCGGGCCGCGCCCGGGGGACATCACGTCCGCGGCGCCGGCGTGCCCCCCGAGCGCCCAGGTGACCGTCTAGGTCGAGCTAGGTCGAGGCGGTCCAGCTGTCCAGGTCGGCCTCGGCGAGCAGCAGCGGCACCGCCGCCGGATCGCGCAGCAGCGCCGCCACCGCGAGCCGGTCGCCCCATTGGCCGGACGCCCAGGCGAGCCCGCGCGCCAGCCCCTCCACACCCGAGGCGTGCACCGTACCCTCGAAGAACCTCCAGGCCGCGGGGACACCGTCCACCAGCAGCCTCTCGTGCTCCACGTAGCTGCTGGGCGCGCTCGGCAGCAGCGACCGTACGGCGGGCGGGACGTCGCGCTTCTCGCCGGAGGACGTCACCTCACCTGCGGCCTCCTCACCGGCGAGCGGCAGGTCGAGCAGCTCCGACAGCGCCTCGGCCAGGTCGAACGGGGCCAGGATCAGCGGCCTGCCCGCGACGAGCGGCAGCAGGTCCGGCGCCTCGACCACGACCGGCTCTCCCGCCGCCTCGGCATCGCCCCCGGAGTCGGCGCCGGTGGACAGCACGCGGCCGTCCTCGGCGTCGGCGGCGACGATCGCGTCACCGAGGACGGCGCGTACGGCGCGCGGGGGCCCGACGCGGGCGGGGTCGACACCGGCGAGCGCCACCCACAGGGAGCGGAGCTGGGCGCGGTCGACCTCCACGGAGGGGTCGCCCAGCAGGTCGAGCAGCTCGTCGGGACCGCCGTGGGAGGCGAGCAGGTCGGCCAGCGTGCTCCGGACCCCGATCATCGCCAGCGCCGCCTCGTCGACGACGGCGGGGGCGTCCCCGTACAGGCCGAACAGCAGCGGGTCGCCCGCGGGGAGCCGCAGCTCCGTGGGGCGCCTGCCGGCGAGCACCGGGTGTGTTGAGAGCCACCAGGCGGTGTAGGAGGGCACCTCCACGACCTCCCCCGCCACCAGGACCCGCAGCGGGTGCAGGACCGAGCGGAGCGGCGGGCGCGACAGCAGGGCGAGGGCGGCGGGCCAGTCGGCGACGTACTCCAGGTCGCGTACGGCGGAGAACTCCCTCGCGACCGGCGGTACGGCCATCTCCGGCAGCAGGTCGAGGACGACCTCCAGCCACTCGTCCTCGCGGTCCAGGTCGTGGTCGCACTCGTCGGGATCGATCATGACGTCGGAGTCGTTGACCACGGCGAAGCCGTCGAGCACCCCGGCCGCCGCGAGCACCCGGGGGCCGTACCGCTCCACCAGCTCCGGCGCGGCCGTGCCGAAGTGCGTCTCGCTGTCGAGCAGCCCGGCGAGCGCCCCGTCGGCGAGGAGCAGCTCGCCCGCCGGGTACAGCTCGCCGTCGGCGCCGCGCAGCGCCAGCTCGGACAGCCAGGGGGCGTCGCCCGCGGTCAGCCCGGCGGCGTCGACCAGCGCGAGCACCGCCCTGGCCACCGGTTCCGAGTCGGGGCTGTCCAGCGACTCCGAGACGGCGGAGCGGGTCAGCGGGTCCTCCAGGACGGTGCGGGGCGTGGCCTCGCCCGCGCCGAGCCTGAGCAGGAGGGGGTGGGCCGCGTCCGGGTGCACGACGCGCAGCCCGAGCGGCGCGAGGACCGCCGGGTCCAGCCTGGAACCGTCGGTGAGCAGCAGCGTGCCGCGCGGCCCCCTCACCAGGCGGCCGTCGGCCAGCGGCACCGGCAGCGCGCCGAGGGCCTCGGGGTCGTCGGCGGGCAGCACCTCGTACAGCGACCGCCACCAGGCCGGGTCCCTGTCCTTGACGGCGTCGCCGGAGAGCATGTCCACGATGTCGGAGAGCTGCACCCGGTTCACGCCGAGTGCGGTGATCGCCGGATGCCGGGACGGCCATCCCGCGGGCAGCAGCCCGCCGATCATCGGGGCGACCCTCTCCAGCAGCTCGGCCGGCGCCGCGACGACGGATGCCTGCCGCCCGGAGACGACCAGCTCCTCACCGGCGGAGAGCGGGGCCGGGGAGGCGCCCCCGGTCGCGCCGGAGCCGCCTGTGGCCGTACCGAGACCTGCTCCGGCGCCGAGGGGACCGGCAGCGGCGGGACCGTCGGCGGGGTCGGGGAGCAGGAGGGAGGCACCGGAACCGTCCGGCCTGCCCGACGAGGCCGGGTCGGCGGGCGGCGAGAGGGCGGGAAGCAGCGGGGCGTCGGGGAGCCTGCGCAGGATCGCCCGGCGGATGCGGGCGTCCAGCTCGCCCTTGCCCATCATGCCCGGGACGAGGTCGAGGAGCCGGGGAGTGCGAGGCAGCCCGGCGAGCAGTTCCAGGTAGGTGTCGGCGGCACGCTCGACCAGGAAGTCGGTGAGCGGGCCCGGCGCGACATGCCGCCGGTCGGTGGCCATCGGGAACGAGGCGATCAGCAACGCGGGCAGATCCAGCGGCTCGTCGCTCGGCGTGGGCGCGTGCACCACGGGCGGTACCAGCGCGGGCAGCGGCCGAGGCTCCCCGCCTGCCCCGGCGAACCCGGAGGGCCCTCCGGATCCGGAGGGCCCGGACCCGACAGACCCGGCCCCGGCGGCCTCGGACCCGGCGGCGGGCACGGGGGCGGTGACGGGCACCGCCCAGCGGACCAGCCAGTGCGGCCGGGAGCGCTCCTCCGTCGGGCGGTCGGCGAAGAGCTCGGCCACCTGCTCGGGAGTGAACCGCCCGGAGTCCGAGACGACCTTCCAGCCCTCGGAGGTGACGGTCCGCGTCTCGCCGTCCACGTCGATCTCGATCGACTCCAGGGCGGGCAGGCCGAGCAGCAGGGCGGGGCTGGTCTCCCGCAGCATCGCCCGTACGGCATCCTCGGCCGCCTCGTCACGCAGCGGCAGCCGCACGAGCGTGTCGAACCCGGTGGGGATCTCCACCGGGCCCGCGGGGAAGGGAAGACGCAGCAACGGTACGTGCCCACCGCGCTCGGCGAGCTCCTTGGCCAGCTCGGGCTCCGCGGCCACCAGGGCGGCGGTCTGGTCACGGGACCAGCGGACGACACCGGAGCCGAGCGAGCCGATCACCGGCTCGTCACAGACCGACACCACGGCCGCGAACCCGACGCCGAACCGGCCGGCGGCGTGGGCGTCGTCGCGCTTGGCGGAGACACGCAGCGTGGACAGACCCTCGATCCCGGACCTGTCGACGGGGGCACCGACGTTGGCGGCCGACAGCACGCCCTCGCGCAGCGAGAGGCGGAGTCGCCCGGGCACCCCGGCGCGGAGCGCGGCGTCCGCGGCGTTCTGGGCGAGCTCGACGATCAGCCGGTCGCGGTAGCCGCCGAGTGCGAAGTCCTCCTCCGCGTTGGCGTCCTCACGGAAACGGGCAGGCGAGGCCGTCCAGGCGGCCAGGACGGCGGAGCGCAGTCGTTCGGTGCCGAAGATGTCAGTCAAGGCGATGCTTCCAAAAGGTCGAAGCCCCGCGCGACCAGGTGTCCCGGCCGGAATGGCCAGGACGACCAGTACGGCCAGGACGCCACGGAAGCGGCTCCCGGCCGCGACGGCCGGGTGTGCCGCAGGGACGGCGGCGGGGCAGGATGGACCCGGTGGTGCCCCGGGTTGGGAGCGGCCCGGCGGCGCCGGGTCAGGAGTGACCGAGCGGCTCGGAGGCGGTGTCGTCCACCGATCCGGCCAGGTCTGGTTCCGAGACGTGCTCGGCGGTGTCGTAGGAGAGGTCGTCGAGGATCGGCGAGGTCGGCTCGACCTGGTGCGGCAGCACGGCGGCCTCGGAGTGAGCGCCGCAACCGTGGTCGGCGGCGACGACCCGCCCGTCGTCGGGGGCGTACTCGTTCGCGCAGACCCCGAAGCCGGTGCGCAGCGCTCCCGCGAGCGGCCAGTAGAAGCCGCAGGTGGAGCACTGGGCGGGCGCGGCGTGCGCGAGCGGGGTGTGCGGTCCCGACTCGCCGGAGTGCCAGCGCCGCACGGCGCGGTCGCGGCCGATCGGGGAGAGCACCCGGGCCCGGCCGAGACCGTACTCGAAGATCATCTGATGGTCGGAGTCGTCGTCGGTCTCGGTGAAACCGGGCGCGAGCCTGTCGTCGTCGTCGGAGGTGGGCAGCAGGTCACCCACGCCGAGATCGCCGGGACGCAGCCTCTCGCTCCACGGCACCCACTGCGGCGGCATCAGAGCCCCCGAGCCGGGCAGGAGCACGACCTCGCTCACCGTCACGTTGCGCGCCCGCGAGGCGCGGGCGACCGTGACGGCCCAGCGCCAGCCCCGGTAGGCGCGGTCGAGACAGGCGAAGTAATGGGTGACGACGCGGTCGCCCTCACCCTCGACCCCGAGGTGCTCGCCCACCTCTCCGGGCCTGACATTCTCCTCGACCGCGACTCTGGCCAGGTCGACGGCCGCGACGCACGCCTGGTCAAGGACCACGGCGCGGGATCGAATCCGACTCATGAGTCGTCTCCCGTCAGCCTCGCAGCACGACGGCCGCTGTCCCTACTGGCTGGCTCGCTCACTGCGCTCACAGTTCATTCTCGCCCATGCCCGGAGCGAACGGCACCGTGGACATCTAATCACCCGGGAAGTGATCCGGCGTCCCGGGGACCGGCCGTCGTGGCGGGCCCGGCCGAGACGGTCGCTTCAATCGCCAGGGGAGTGACCTGGCGCACCGGACAACTCACCCGCCCTTCGGGTATGACTGGATACGTGGCAGCTGGGTGGGAACGGGCGCGGAAGACGGTGGGCGATGCCTCCCGGTGGGTCGGCGAGGCCGCCTCCGCCGCGGGCAGGACCGCCGCGCGCGCGGGCCGCGGCACCGGCCGGGTGACGGCGAAGGCGGGCAGAGGGGCGGTCAGCGGCACCCAGCGGGCGGGCAGGGCCGCGCGGCGGCTGACCCACGCGCAGGGCGCGGGCCGCACCGGGCTGGGCCAGCTGATCGAGCTGACCGCCGCGCACAGCGTGGGCGACGCCCTGGTCACCGCGGCCCTGGCCGGGACGCTCTTCAAGCTCCCGGTGAACGAGGCACGCGGCCAGGTCGCCCTCTACCTGCTGATCACGATGATCCCGTTCGTGGTGGTCGCGCCGTTCGTCGGCCCGGTCCTCGACCGGTTCCGCTCCGGGCGGCGTTTCGTGATGGCCGGGACCCTCTTCGGCCGCGGGCTGCTCTGCTTCGCGATGGCGGCGGCGATCGTCCCCGGCGACGTGTTCACGATCTTCCCCGCGGCACTCGCCGTGCTGGTGCTGTCCAAGGCCTACAACGTCTCCCGCGCGGCGATCATGCCGAGCGTGCTGCCCGCCGACATCGCACTCGTCACGGCGAACGCCAGGGTCGCCCTGTTCGCACTGGTCGCGGCGGGCGTCGCGGTGCCGATCGGCGCCGGCGCCAGCGCCTGGCTGGGCGCCGAGTGGGTGCTGCGCGGGGCGACGGTGCTCTTCCTGTTCCAGGGCGTGCTCGCCGTACGGCTCCCGCGCCACGTCGACTCCCCCGATCTGGATGAGCTGGACGAAGAGGGCGAGGAGCGGCCACCCCGCTGGCGCACGATGCTGAACGTGGGCCCCGTGGTGACCGAGGCGATGCACGCCAACGTCGCCATCCGCCTCTACTCCGGGTTCCTGCTCTTCTACCTGCTGTTCCTCGTCCAGGACAAGAACCTGCCCGGCCTGCCACCGATGGTCGCCATCGGCGTGCTGGGAGCGGCCGCCGGGATCGGGGGGCTGGCGGGCACGGCCGTGGCCTCGTGGGTGCGCAACCATTCTCCGCAGGTCATCGTGCTGGGGACGCTCGCCCTGACGACCGCGATCACGATACTGGCGGCCGTCGTCTTCCAGTTGTGGAGCGCGGTGGCGGTCGCGCTCGCGGCCGCGTTCGCCCAGGGCCTGGGCAAGCTCGCGCTGGACGCGATCGTGCAAAGGGAGATCGGCGAGGAGGTGCGCTCGTCCACGTTCGGGGTGGTGGAGGCCTTCCTTCAGATCGCATGGGTGCTGGGCGGGCTGGTCGGGCTCTGGCTCTCGCTGTTCGCGAGCGGGACGGTGGGACTGGCCGTGATGTCCGTGGTGCTGGCGGGTTCGCTCGGCTGGCTGCTGGTACGCCGCCGAGGGCGGGTCAAGGAGGTGGACGCCAGGGTCGAGGCCGCGAGAGGTCCGCGCCGCTCCCCGTCAGGGCCGCACCCCACGGCGAACGGAGAGCGGCCCTCACGGGACGGCACGCCGCAGGAGCGGGTCGGGCCGCGGCCCGCCGGGACGACCACCGCGGTCGTGCACCACGGGGATCCACCGACGGAGAAGCGGACCAGGCCGCTCACCAACCCGCACGGCTGAGCCGCGAGGGTCTTCCGGCGGGTTCGAATCAGTCGTCGAGGTCGTCGGCGACGGCTCGGAGCACGGCGGCGATCTTCTTCGCGTGCGCGGCCTCCGGCTGCTTGCCCCTCTGGTACGACATGGAGACCGTGTCCAGGAGCTTGATCAGATCCTCCACGATGACGACCATCTCGTCGGGCTTCTTGCGCTTGCCCTTGGGTTTGGCGGTCTTGGCGAGGGTGGGGGGCTGATCGATCACTCGGACCGAGAGCGCCTGCTGGCCGCGGCGCCCCTCGGCCACACCGAATTCGACCTTCTGCCCTGGTTTGAGGGAATCCACGCCGGACGGCAGCGCGGAAGAATGCACGAAGACCTCACCGCCGTCGTCGCGGGTGAGGAAGCCGAATCCCTTGTCGGCGTCGTACCACTTGACCTTGCCACTCGGCACAGGGGTGACCTCGTTCAGACTGTCGTGAAAAGGAATGGATGTAGGTTATGCCCCGCAGGCGCTGGGAGCGACCGTGTATTGAGGCCCGAATTACACGAGAACGGGGGTTCGCCAGCCGTCGAACCATTCGACGAACTCGGTCAGGTCACCCAAGATCACATCGGCTCCGTGATCACGCAGTTCTCCCGCCGGATAGACGCCTGTCGCCACCGCCACGCTGACGGCTCCCCCCGCTCGTGCCGCGTCGATGTCCGCGACATGATCTCCAACATATGCGGCGGCGCCGAAAGCCGCGAGGGCCGGCCCCTTGGCCGCCCCGAAAACCGATCCGGCGACCTCGTCCACCTCCAGTCCGAGGAACTCGACCGTCCTCGCCGCGTCGCGGGCGTTCTTGCCCGTGACCACGGCGACCCTGCCCCCCGCCCGCCGTACGGCCTCGACGGCCTCACGCGCGCCGGGCATGAGGGTGGTGACCGGGACGGCGATCGACGGATACAGCTCCCGGTAGACGTCGGCGGCGGCGGGGACCTCCTCGACGGGCATCCAGTTGGCCAGTTCCCACTCCAGCGGCGGCCCCAGTCTGGCCAGCACGGTGACGGTGTCGATGAAGATGCCGGTACGCAGCGCCACCTCGTCGTAAACGGCGGCGATGCCCGCACGCGTGTCGGCGAGCGTCAGATCGAGGTCGAATCCCACAGAGTTCACCAGGTCACTCACCGCTCCATGTCCGCTCCGCGAGGAGATTCGCCGAGAATCCCTCAGAGAATGCCAAATCCCCCCAAACATTGCTAATCCAGAGTGTTGCCCGTGAGGCATCCCACCGCGGAAGCCCTCACGAAAAGATTCACTTATCCGGAAGACGCGCCGACGCCCCCCATCGGTTCTCCGGTGTTCGAAGAGACCGTGGGCGAGCCCTCGGGTCCGCGTGGAGCGCGACCGCTTCTTCGCCTCCCGGATGTGCCTCACCCTCGGCCTGCTGTCCCGGCCGATGGTCCGGAGCATCGGCCGACAGACCCGGCGGCCGACGCGCCACCGGACGATCACCCCGCGAGAGCGGAGACCGTGGCCACCCCGCGAGAGGCCGGAAGCCGTGAGGACTCCGACGGCGTCACCCGGGTCGGCGGGCTCCCCTCCCCACCGGGATCGGAGGATTGAGCAGGCGGTAGGCGAGCCAGAAGACGGCCCACGCCGTACCCAGCATGAACATGAGCCCGCTGATGGTGAAGAACTCGTCCACCACCGTGCCAAGGTCGTTCCTGGCCCGTACGAGGGCGACCAGGGCACCGCCGAAGGTGTAGCTCACGAGCGGAGCGGCCAGTCCCAGCGCCTTGTCCGAGGTGTGCCAGTTCTCGCAGGCGACCACGACGAGAGCCGCGACGGCCCAGACCAGCACCGGGATCCTGAAGATCGCGATCGGGGCGAACGGGAAGGGGATCAGCAGACCGGCCAAGGCGAGCAGGACCATGCCGGCCGTCTCGCGCCGATGGCTCAGCAGGATCGTCCGGGTGTCCTGGGTGCCGGGGACGACGTCCTCCCTGGAACGGGCCGGACGCCGTCGACGCAGCCAGTCGGGACGGTTGCGCGCCCGCCTCCTGGCCAGCCGCTCCTCGGCCTCCCGCATGCCCCTGGCCGCCCCGGGCGGAAGTCCAGGACGGCCCTCGGCGTCTCCTCGGACACGCGTCTCTTTCCGGACTCCGGTGTCTTCCCGAGGTCCCGTGTCTTCCCGAGGTCCGGTGTCTTCCCGAGGTCCGGTGTCTTCTTGAGCCCCCGTGTCTTCCTGAGCTCCCTGGGCTCCTTGGGGTCCCGCTTCCCCTCGCGACGCCTCCGAGCGCTCTCCCTCCCGCTTCTCTCCCCGGATTTCCCCGTCTTCCTGCTCTTCCCCCGACTCCTGTGGCGTGTCCGATGTCAACCGCCGTGCCATCAGCGGCGGGAAAGGATCCCGCACCGCTGGGATCTCCTCGGTCGGGGGGTCGCTCTCCACCGCGTCCTCCCACTCGTCGACCCGATCCGGCTCGGGCCGATCTCGCGTGGGACGGTCCGACTCGGGGCGATCCGAGGCGGGGTAATCCGACACAGGAGCGTCCGATTCGGGACGGTCCGTCTGGGAGTAGTCCGAGGCGAGGCGGCCCGGCTCGGGGTGATCCGACTCATGGCGGTCCGAAACGGGGTGATCCGAGGCGGGGTAATCCGACACAGGAGCGTCCGATTCGGGACGGTCCGTCTGGGAGTAGTCCGAGGCGAGGCGGTCCGGCTCGGGGTGATCCGACTCATGGCGGTCCGAAACGGGGTGATCCGAGGCGGGGTAATCCGACACAGGAGCGTCCGATTCGGGACGGTCCGTCTT
>NZ_JBEYID010000030.1:92633-107587 GCF_040635605.1 Streptosporangium sp. NPDC006930
CGTCTGGGAGTAGTCCGAGGCGAGGCGGTCCGGCTCGGGGTGATCCGACTCATGGCGGTCCGAAACGGGGTGATCCGACTGAGGTTCACCGGCATCGGGATGAGCCCCCATTACGGCGTACGGATGCCCTCGCACGGGTCGGCGAGGAGACAGGGAGGCGGGGGGATCCCCGGAAACGGGCTCCTTCGATGTGGGAGCGGATCCCTCGGGAGAGGTGGGAACGGAGCTCTGGGTAACGGACCCCTCCGAAGGCCCCTCCGGAACGGCCCCTTTCGAAGGATCCTTGGGCGCCGCACCCTCCGAGGCGGGGGCCGGGTCATCGGGGATGGGGGCGGCGAGAGGCACGAGTGCCACGGAAGGGATGGGGGTGACACCGCCGGCGCCCGCGGCGGGATCAGCGCGGTCGGGACGGTCAGCACGGTCGGGGTGATCAACGCGGTCAGCACGGTCCGGACGGTCGGAGCGATCGACACGGTCGGTACGTGCGGTGTCGAAGCGATCGACGTGATCAGCGCGGTCGGTACGTGCGGTGTCAGGGCGATCGACATGATCGGGACGGGCGGCATCGGAGAGACCGGCGGACCCCTCCCCCCGTGGCCTGGGGACCGCACCGGAGTCTTCACGTGCGCCCCGGGATCTCCACAGATCCCGCAAGCCCCGCAAACTCGGAAAGCCCTCCCCGGAGACCCGTGGCTCGGGGCGCCCCGGTGGAGTCTCCGGGGACGGGGACGGCTCCTCCCCACTCAGACGGCGCAGCTCGCGTTGGACCAGTGCGGCGGGGTCGCCGAACCGGGCCAGGATCCTCTCCACGGCGACCGGGTCGTCCGTCCCCGCACGCTCGGCGTCGATCCGCCTGCGCAACACCGCCACGAAGTCGATCCGCTGCCTGGGCCTCATCACACCGTGCGCCGCGTCGGCCGCCTTGCTGACATAGTCCAGGACGAGCTGGTCCGCACGCTCGATCACACTGACCATCCTCTCTCGGCATCGCCTCGCTCGTGAGCTTCTTCCCTTATTCGCTGCCATTCACATGATCTATTCGCCGCCCTTCACATGATCGTTTTCTCTCTTCGCTCGATCACGGAATTCCCCCAGGCCGCGCGATGTCGGTCAAGCCTCCTACCATTGGCGGAATGAGCACGGAGTTCACCGAGTGGCTGCGCGGCCGGAGCGATGATCGGCTGCGGGCTCTCGTCTCCGTACGTCCCGAGCTCATCACCCCCGTGCCCGCCCATCTGGAAGGGCTCGCCGGGCGGGCGAGCAGCCCGTCGGCGGTGGGCAGGGCGCTCGACAGGCTCGACCGGTTCACGCTCGCGGTCGTGGAGACGCTGGCCGTGCTTCCCGGCCCGATCGCCTACAGGTCACTGCGTGCCCAGATGGCCCGTTCCCTTGCGGGGACGGCCGATCCACAGTTCCAGAGCGCCCTCAAGGAGACGGTCGAGCGGCTGCGCACCATGGCCCTCGTCTACGGACCCGACCGCGCCCTGGCTCCGGCGCCCGGGGTGCGGGAGGTGCTCGACGCTCCCGCGGGGCTCGGTCCGCCCGCCCTGGAGGCGTTCAGGCACCACCCCGCCGAGAGGCTGGCCGAGCTGGTCCAGGACGTCGCGGGCGAGGGCGGCGAGACCGGGAGCGCCACCAAGGAGACGCTCGCCGCGCTGCTCGGCGACGCGGAAATCGTCGGACGGCTGATCGAGGAGGTCTCGCCACAAGCGCGGTCCGCGCTCAACGAGCTGGTCTGGGGCCCGGCCAGCGGCCGGGTGCCCAACGCCCGCCGCGAGGTGCGAGCCGTCACCGCCCGGTCGCCGATCGACCAGCTCCTCTCCCGGGCACTGCTCGCCGCCACCGGCGAGGAGACCGTGGTGCTGCCCCGCGAGGTCGCCCTGTTCCTGCGCGGGGGCCGCGTCCACCGGGACCTGTCTCCTCTCCCGCCCACCGCAGAGGGCACCGAGCGCGACCGCGGGCTCGCCGACCGCACGGCGGCCGGGCAGGCGTTCACGTTCACCCGCGCGGTGGAGGAGTTGTGCGAGCGCTGGGGTGTCGACCCGCCCGGCGTGCTCCGCAGCGGCGGCCTGGCCGTGCGCGACCTCAAGCGGACGGCGGGCCTGCTCGACCTGCCCGAGTGGGTGACGGGGCTGATCGTCGAGGTGTCGTACGCGGCGGGGCTGATCGCGGCGAGCGGCACTGTCGACGGCGACTGGATGCCCACCCCCGTCTACGACGGCTGGAGGGTGAAGGCCACCGAGGACCGCTGGGTGGTGCTGGCCACGGCCTGGCTCACCATGGACCGGGTGCCGGGAATCATCGGCGAGCGCGACGAGCGCGACCGGCTGCTCAACGCCCTCCATCCCGACCTGCGCCGTCCGGCCGCCGCCGAGGTCCGCGCCACGACCCTGGGCGTGCTCGCCTCGACGCCGGGGGTGGCACCCACCCTCGACGCGGTACGCGAGCGCCTGGCCTGGGAGCAACCCCGCCGTCGTGGTGGCTACCGCGACCAGCTGGTGGAGTTCACGCTGCGCGAGGCCGAGCAGATCGGCGTCACCGGGCTCGGGGCGCTCGCGGGCCACGGTCGTGCCCTGCTCCCCGATTCCTCCGGCACGCCGGCCGGTTCCGGTGGCGGCCGCGCGACGCCCGCCGCCCACCTGCTGCTCCCGCTGCTGCCCGAGCCGCTCGACCACGTCCTCCTCCAGGCCGACCTGACCGCGGTCGCTCCGGGACCGCTCACCGGCGACCTGAGGCGGTGGCTCGCACTGACGGCCGAGGTGGAGTCGACCGGCGGCGCGACGGTCTACCGCTTCGACGAGCGCTCGATCCGGCGGGCACTGGACGCGGGTCAGGGCGCCGACGAGCTGCTGGCCATGCTGGAGCGCCACTCGACCACGCCCGTGCCGCAGCCGCTCAGCTACCTGGTCGCCGACGTGGCCAGGCGCCACGGCCGGATGCGCGTCGGCACGGCGAGCGCGTACGTGCGGTGCGACGACTCCTCCCTGCTCGACGAGGTGATGGCCGACAAGCGGGCGATCCCGCTGCGGTTGCGGCGGCTCGCCCCCACGGTGATCGCCTCCAAGTCCTCCCGGCCGACGCTGGTCGACGCGCTGCGCGCGATGGGGTACGCACCGGCGGCGGAGTCGCTCGACGGTGATGTGATCATCGCCCAGATCGACGTCCGCAGGACCGAGGGCACGTCGACGGGGCGTTCCCCGGTCACGTTCAACGGCCACGAGGCCGACGTGGTGGCGGCCGCGGTGCGCGCGGTGCGCGCGGGTGACGCCGCGCTCCAGGCCCGTCGTGCCCCGGTCGCCGTCCCCGGCGGCGAGGTGCCGCGCTCCCCTGCCACCGCCACGATCACCGCCCTGCGCGAGGCCATCCGGCAGGGGTCGCAGGTCTGGATCGGTTACCTCGACTCCCAGGGCAACGCCACCAGCCGGATTCTCGAACCCGCCCGGATGGAGGGCGGTTATCTCACCGCCTACGACGAGACGCGGGCAGCGGTGCACCGCTTCGCCCTGCACCGCATCACCGGCATAGCCGACATCGTCTGAGATGCCTCCCGCCGGTCCCACGAGGGGCGGAAAGGCCGCGCCGACCCGGCGTGCCGCAAGGGGTCAAGAGGTAGTCTCGGTTGCGGGACGGGCCCACCACGAACTCGGTCGGTGGCCGGCGATCGGCGGTCGGTGGTCGGCGATCGGTGGTCGGCGATCGGCGGTCGGCGGTCGGCGGTCGGCGGTCCGATGATCCGACGACGGCGCGTCGCTCGCCGCGCCGCTCACCGGGGTGCGAGGGTCCCTTTCCGAGTCCCTTTCTGGGTCCCCTCCGGGCTCCGCCCCGGGACGCGACCGAGTCCATCCGCCCATGGCCCACGACCTACGCCCCATATCGTGTCAGTTGACGTTCTGAGCTCCACAGAAGCGAGAGATCCCCATTGAGCAGCGGTCACTCAGAAGGCCCCAGCACCAACCCGGACGACTGGAAGAGCCCCTACACCACAGGCCCCGGCCAGACTCCGGACCATGAGCGGCAGCCGTACGGCTACGAGCAGACCCGGCAGGATCACCAGCCCGGCTACGCCCAGCCGGATTACGGTCAGCCTGACTACGGTCAGCCCGGCTACAACCAGGTCCCGGCCTACGGCGAGCCCTCCGGCTACACCGACCCCGGATACGGGCAGGGCTACGGCGAGCAGCCCTACGGACAGGGATACGGGCAGGGCTACGGACAGGGATACGGAGGTTACGGATCCCCGCCGCCTCGCAACGTCGAAGGTGTCAGGACACACGGGATCGTCGCCCTGGTCATCAGCATCACCCTCGCGCTGAGCTGCTTCGTGAGCCTCGGCGGCATCGTCGGCACCATCCTGTCGGGCATCGCGCTGGGCAAGGTCGACACCGACCCGCAGGGCGCGAGAAACCTGCTCAAGTGGACCTGGATCAGCGTCGGCGTCAACATCGCGCTGCTCGCCCTGGGCATGACCTTTTTCATCGTCGCCGGCGTCAACGGCGCCTTCGACTCCTGAGCAGGCCGGGGGCCGTACGCGTCGACCCGGTGGACGTTCATGGGTGCGACCATGAGCCGACCCGCCGTAGCCTGTGGTAACCAAGGGAGAAGGCTGTGACTGACGGACCATTGATCGTCCAATCGGACAAGACCCTGCTCCTTGAAGTCGATCACGAGCGGGCCGGGGAGTGCCGCAAGGCGATCGCGCCGTTCGCGGAGCTGGAGCGCGCCCCCGAGCACGTGCACACCTACCGGATCACCCCCCTGGCGCTGTGGAACGCGCGGGCCGCCGGGCACGACGCCGAGCAGGTGATCGACGCGCTGATCGCCCACAGCCGTTACCCCGTGCCGCACGCGCTGCTGGTCGACGTCGCCGAGACGATGTCGCGCTACGGCAGGCTCCGCCTGGAGAAGCACCCCGTCCACGGCCTCGCCCTGACCAGCACCGACAAGGCCGTGCTGGAGGAGGTCCTGCGCGCCAAGAAGATCCAGCCGCTGCTGGGCGAGCGCCTGGGCGACGACGGCGTGGTGGTGCACCCGAGCGAGCGCGGCAACATCAAGCAGCACCTGCTCAAGCTGGGCTGGCCCGCCGAGGACCTGGCCGGATACGTCGACGGCGAGCACCACCCGATCGTGCTCACCGAGGAGGGCTGGGAGCTGCGCACCTACCAGCGGGAGGCCGCCGAGGCGTTCTGGCACGGCGGCTCCGGCGTGGTGGTGCTTCCCTGCGGTGCGGGCAAGACGATCGTGGGCGCGGCGGCGATGGCCCAGGCGAAGGCGACGACGCTGATCCTGGTGACCAACACGGTCTCCGCGCACCAGTGGAAGCAGGAGTTGCTCAAGCGGACTTCTTTGACCGAGGACGAGATCGGCGAGTACACCGGCACGAAGAAGGAGATCCGGCCCGTCACCATCGCCACGTACCAGGTGATGACGACCCGCAGGCAGGGCGTCTACCGGCACCTGGAGCTCTTCGACGCCCGTGACTGGGGGCTGGTCGTCTACGACGAGGTGCACCTGCTGCCCGCGCCGATCTTCCGGATGACCGCCGACCTGCAGGCGAGGCGGCGGGTGGGCCTGACCGCGACGCTCGTGCGCGAGGACGGCAGGGAGGGCGACGTGTTCTCCCTGATCGGCCCCAAGCGGTACGACGCGCCGTGGAAGGAGATGGAGAACCAGGGCTGGATCGCCCCGGCCGACTGTGTCGAGGTGCGGGTGACGCTGACCGACGAGGAGCGGCTGGCCTACGCGATGGCCGAGTCCGAGGAGCGCTACCGGTTCTGCGCGACCACGCCGTCCAAGACGCGGGTGACCGAGGCGCTGGTCCGGCGGCACCTGGACGACCAGGTTCTGGTCATCGGGCAGTACATCGACCAGCTCGACGAGCTCGGCGAGCACCTGAACGCACCGGTGATCAAGGGGGAGACGAAGGTCAAGGAGCGGGAGCGCCTCTTCCAGGCGTTCCGCGACAAGGAGATCCAGGTCCTCGTCGTCTCCAAGGTCGCCAACTTCTCCATCGACCTGCCGGAGGCGGCGGTGGCCATCCAGGTGTCGGGCACCTTCGGGTCCCGGCAGGAGGAGGCTCAGCGGCTGGGCCGGGTGCTGCGGCCGAAGGCGGACGGGGGCGGGGCGCGCTTCTACTCGGTGGTGAGCCGTGACACCGTGGACCAGGATTTCGCCGCCCATCGACAGCGGTTCCTCGCCGAGCAGGGCTACGCGTATCAGATCATCGACGCGGACGACGTGCTCGCCGGAGATTGACCCCACATGGCGAACACGTCGTCAATTTGTGTCAGGTCCACGAAATCCCGCGGGCTTTCGACAAACAAACCACCCCCTCGCTAGGCCTCAAGGCCACTGGCGACATACCCCCATGATCTGCGGGAGTCACCAGGTTCGCCTCGCTTTTTCGCCATTTCAACGGAGAATTACAGAGAGTGTCAGGGTGACTACGGAACGATCGGATCGTCGAGGAAGAGAACGCTCTCTTCGATCACCCGGACGGTCACCGCGTCGACCGTTGGAACGGTAAAACGATTTTTGTCTGCGCGCGTCTCCGGCACCGGAGCAGCGCCCGCCGTGTTTTGCCTCCACGCGTCCCCGGCGCCGGCGCGGCATCCGCCGTACCCTCGTTCACCGTTAATCCTTTTGAGACTCCGCAGGGCCATCGCTAAGCTGGTCGATTCGCTGCCCGATGACCACCACCTCCGTTTATCGAATGGGAGGCGCTTCAGCGTGCCCGCACATCAATTGGCCCCCGACATAACCGACGACTCCGCCCGGATCCTCGCCGCCGAGCGCGAGCATCTGGCCACCTCCAGGGCGGCGCTGCGCGCGATGCGCGAACACGCCCGGTCCCTCTCCTCCGACGCCGCCGGAGACTGGGTCTCCCAGCAGATCCTGCAGGCGCTGCTCGACCAGCGCGTCGAGGCGCTCGCCGACCACTCCGGCACGCCCCTGTTCTTCGGCCGCCTCGACCGCCAGGCCGGAGACGACCTTCCCACCACGGTCTACGTCGGGCGCAGGCACGTCCACGACGACAGCAGCCGTCCCCTGGTCATCGACTGGCGGGCACCGGTCTCGCGGGCCTTCTACCAGGCGAGCCCGTCCGACCCGATGCGCGTCGCCCTGCGCCGCAGGTTCGGCTATCGGGGCGGCGACCTGACCGCGTACGAGGACGAGCACCTCGACCAGGGCGCCGCCCTCGCCCAGAGCAGGATCCTCACCGAGGAGATCGAGCGTCCCCGGTCGGGGCCGATGCGCGACATCGTCGCGACGATCCAGCCCGACCAGGACGAGATCGTCCGCTCGGAGCTGGGGCGGACGGTGTGCGTCCAGGGTGCCCCCGGCACGGGGAAGACCGCGGTGGGCCTGCATCGGGCCGCCTACCTGCTCTTCACCCACCGCGAGCGGCTCGCGAGGTCGGGCGTGATGATCGTCGGCCCGAACCGGGCGTTCCTCTCCTACATCTCCTCCGTCCTGCCCGCCCTGGGCGAGGTCAAGGTCGACCAGACCACGGTCTCCGGGATCCTCGGCGACCACTCCGCCCCCGAGGACCCCGCCGTCGGCACCGTCAAGGGCGACGCGAGGATCGTCGCCGTGCTCCGACGCGCCCTGTGGGCGCACGTCGTCAAGCCCACCGAGGGCGTGCTGTTCACCAAGGGGATCAACCGCTACCGGGTGGCCGACCACGAGGTCCGCGAGATCGTCGCCTCGCTGCGCGGCACCACCCGCTACGGACCGGGGCGCGCCACGCTCGCCCAGCGCCTCGCCCACCTGGTGCTCGTCCGGATGGAGCAGCGCGGCGAGTCTCCCGACGACCGGGTGCAGGACGCGGTGGCCAGGTCCAAGCCGGTCAGGGCGCTCGTGGACGCGGTCTGGCCCAAGCTGACCCCGCAGCAGGTGCTCCACCGGCTGTTCAGCGACCCCGCCTTCCTCGCCGCCGCCGCCAAGGACGACCTCACGGCCTCCGAGCAGTCGCTGCTGCTGTGGGCGAAGCCTGCCAAGTCCTTCCGCTCGGCGAAGTGGTCGGCGGCCGACGGCGCGCTGATGGACGAGCTGGCCGACATGATCGAGCGGACCGCCCCGCTGGGCCACCTGGTCGTGGACGAGGCCCAGGACCTGTCGGCGATGCAGTTGCGCGCCCTCGGCCGGCGCTGCCGCACCGGCTCGGCCACCGTGCTGGGCGACCTCGCGCAGGGCACCACGCCCTGGTCCGCCCGCTCCTGGACCGAGGTCCTCACCCATCTCGGCTTCGAGGACGGCGCCGTCACGGAGCTCACCCTCGGCTTCCGTGTGCCGCGCGAGGTCCTCGACTACGCGGCCAGGCTGCTGCCCTCCGTCGCCCCGGACCTGGCCGCCCCCCGGTCACTGCGCCCCGGCGCGGGCTCCCTGTCGGTGCGTCCGGCACCCGACCTCGCCGAGGCGCTCGCCCGCGCCGCGGAGGAGGCCCTCTCCCGCGAGGGGTCGATCGGCGTCATCGTCCCCGACGCCCTCGCGGGCGCCGCGTCCGAGGCCCTCTCCCACCTGGATCACCGGGTGCTGAGTCCCGACACGGTCGAGGACCACCGTCTCCTGGTCGTCCCCGCGTCCCTGGCCAAGGGCCTGGAGTACGACCACGTGATCGTGGCCGAGCCCGCGGACATCGTCGACGCCGAACCTCGCGGCCTGGCCCGCCTGTACGTGGTCCTGACCCGCGCGGTCACCTCACTCACCGTCCTGCACGGCCGGGAGCTTCCCGCCCAGCTCTCCGGGTGACCTTGTCTGGCCGGTCGGCGCCAGGCGGTGCGGACGGCTCCTCGGCCGGGGCACCCGGTTCGCCGCCCTGATCCCGAAAGGAGCCTTGCCGACCGGGATGACGTCGACGACCCTTCTGGTCCTGGTGCTGATCACCGACACGCTGTCCGCATCCAGGTTGGTCACATAGAGCCAGGTGCCGTCCGGGGAGATCGTGATCCCGAAATGAGCACCCTCGACCGGGATCGTGTCGATGACCTTGTTGGTCTTGGCGTCGATCACCGCCACGCTCTCCGGGATCAGCAGGGTCACGTAGACAAGGGCGTTGTCAGCGGAGACCACGACCCTGGAAGGAGAGCTACCGACGGGGATCGTGGAGACGACCTTGTTGGTCAACGTGCTGATCACCGACACGGTGTCGGAGCCCTGGTTGGCCACGTAGACGTGGAGGCCATTGGGGGCGAACCTGATTCCGAACGGGCTCTTACCGACCGGGATGGTGGCGATGACCTTGTTGGTCAACGTGCTGATCACCGACACGGTGTCGGAGCCCTGGTTGGCCACGTAGACACGGCGATAGGGAATGGCGGTGATTCTGAACGGGTTACGGTCGACCGGGATGGTGGCGATGACCCTGTTGGTCGCCGTGTTGATCACCGATACGGTGTCCTTCCGCACATCGGTCACATAGACACGGGTGCCGCCATAGGAGACGTCGATCCCGATGGGGTTGCCACTGACGGGGATGGTCGCGGTGACCTCTCTGGTCGTCGCGTCGATCACCGACACGGTGTCCGACTGCGAATTGGCCACGTAGACATGCGCGTTGTCGGGAGCGACCGCCACCCCGATGGGGTTTTCGCCGACGGGGATGGCGGCGATCACGTCGTTGGTCGTCGCGTCGATCACCGACACGGTGTCCGACTGCGAGTTGGCCACGTAGACGACGTTGTTCGGCGGCGTGTCCGCCGCGTCCGCGGCCGTCGGCGCCATCAGACCGGCCACGACGACCAGCGCCACCATGGCGGGAAGGACACACGACCGCCACCCGCCCTCAGATGCTTTCCAGTGGTGGTGATACATCGTCATCCTCCGCCGTGCCGTCAAGAACCCCGTTGTCGCAGCAAGCACTTCGTTCTATGACCGCACGGCGTCGCGTTAAGGAAACGACACACCGGCTTGCAATATCGTTTCGCCCGCCTTGTCCACTCATTGCCTGACGACACCGAAGCCGAACGGACGGCATGGAGGTGATCGCGCCCTCTCGGCCCCGCCCGGCCCTTTCGAGGCCCCTTCTCGCCCGCGACTCCGCACTCCGGGCCGCCGGATCGAACTCCGCCTCTCCCTGCCTCTCCGCCGGCGCCCGTCGGGGCGGCCCTCTCAAGGAGGTACGACGACCAATGGCTGATATCACCTCGGGGAAGTACGCATAAAAGAGGCGACCCCGAGATCTCGGGGTCGCCTCTTTTATGCGAAAGCGGCTGGACTCAGAAGTCCATGTCGCCGCCGCCGGGCATGGCGGGGGCGGCTCCGGCCTTCTCGGGCTTCTCGGCGATGACGGCCTCGGTGGTGAGGAACAGCGCCGCGATGGACGCCGCGTTCTGCAGCGCGGAACGCGTCACCTTGGCCGGGTCGATGATGCCCGTCTCGAACAGGTTGACGTACTCGCCGGTGGCGGCGTTGAGGCCCTCACCCGCGGGAAGGTTGCGTACCTTCTCCACGACGACGCCGCCCTCAAGGCCGGCGTTCACCGCGATCTGCTTCAGCGGCTCCTCCAGAGCCTTCTTCACGATCGCGGCACCGGTGGCCTCGTCGCCGAAGAGCTCCAGCTTGTCGAACGCCTTCGCGCCGGCCTGCAGCAGCGCCACGCCACCGCCGGGGACGATGCCCTCCTCGACGGCCGCCTTCGCGTTGCGAACGGCGTCCTCGATGCGGTGCTTGCGCTCCTTGAGCTCGACCTCGGTCGCGGCACCGGCCTTGATGACGGCCACGCCGCCGGCCAGCTTGGCCAGACGCTCCTGGAGCTTCTCGCGGTCGTAGTCGGAGTCGGTGTTGTCGATCTCGGCGCGGATCTGGTTGACCCGACCGGCGATCTGCTCGGCGTCACCGGCGCCGTCGACGATGGTGGTCTCGTCCTTGGTGACGATGACCTGACGGGCGCGACCGAGCTGGTCCAGGGTGGTGGACTCCAGCTTCAGGCCGAGGTCCTCGCTGATGACCTGGGCACCGGTCAGGATGCCGATGTCGCCCAGCATCGCCTTGCGACGGTCACCGAAGCCGGGCGCCTTGACCGCGACCGAGCGGAACAGGCCACGGATCTTGTTCACGACCAGGGTGGCCAGGGCCTCGCCCTCGACGTCCTCGGCGATGATCAGCAGCGGCTTGCCGGCCTGCACGACCTTGTCGAGAACCGGGAGCAGGTCCTTGTTGGCGGACACCTTGGAGTTGACGACGAGGATGTACGGGTCGTCGAGGACGGCCTCCATACGCTCCGGGTCGGTGACGAAGTACATCGAGGTGAGGCCCTTGTCGAAGCGCATGCCCTCGGTGAGCTCAAGCTCGAGACCGAAGGTGTTGCTCTCCTCGACGGTGATGACGCCTTCCTTGCCGACCTTGTCCATCGCCTCGGCGATCATCTCGCCGATCTGCGGGTCGCCCGCGGAGATGGACGCCGTGGAGGCGATCTGCGCCTTCGTCTCCACGTCCTTGGCGAGCTTGGACAGCTCCTCCGACACGCGCTCGACGGCGGCCTCGATGCCCTTCTTCAGGGACATCGGGTTGGCGCCGGCGGCGACGTTGCGAAGACCCTCGCGTACGAGAGCCTGGGCGAGCACGGTGGCGGTGGTGGTGCCGTCACCCGCGACGTCGTCGGTCTTCTTCGCGACCTCCTTGACGAGCTCGGCCCCGATCTTCTCCCACGGGTCTTCGAGCTCGATCTCCTTGGCGATGGAGACACCATCGTTGGTGATGGTGGGGGCGCCCCACTTCTTCTCCAGCACGACGTTACGGCCCTTGGGGCCGAGGGTCACCTTGACGGCGTCCGCGAGCTGGTTCATGCCGCGCTCGAGACCGCGCCGGGCGTCCTCGTTAAACGCGATCATCTTGGCTGCCATACGGCTAACCTCCCAGAGAAAGGGTGGCTTACACCGGACCGAGCCGACGCCCGCGACGGCATGTGGGCCCACGACTCCGTTCGGCGGGCCCCATCGCCTCGATCCAGGATTGGCACTCTCTATGCGTGAGTGCCAAGAATCTGTTTAGCACTCTACCCCGACGAGTGCAAGCCGCGTCCCGTTGACCTGGGCCGCGCGTGGGACGATCTTCGGCTTCTCGTCATGTCCGCGAAGATCCCGCGTCACGTCGGCGTACGCGATGCGTCATCATCGGCGCCTTTGGCGCCTTTGGGATCACCGGCGTCATTGCCGTCGTCGGCGCATGCCCGAACGACACGAACGCCCGGCTCGCCGGATGAGGGCGAGCCGGGCCTGGGCGGTGGGGGTTCAGCGGACCGCGACACCTCGGGACCCGCCGGCTCCTCCCTGCGAATTCATGAAACGGCCGCGTCAGACCGCCCGGACGGATTCCGCCTGGGGGCCCTTCTGCCCCTGGGTGATCTCGAACTCGACCCGCTGTCCCTGCTCCAGGGCGCGGTAGCCATCCATCATGATCGCGGAGTAATGGACGAACACATCCTTACCACCGTCTACCGCGATGAAGCCGTAGCCCTTGTCCGCGTTGAACCATTTGACGGTGCCCTGCGCCACTTGCGACTCCTCTTACTGGTCTTAAAGGACGACGCCCATTCCTCTCGCGAAGTCCCCAATCTCCGGGGCGGACTTCGCCACGTCGATCGTTCCGACCATACCTGTGGGAAGCGGTCGGGCAACAGAGTCAAGCACCAAACTACCTCTTTACGAGAGCTTTTATCACGAGGAGAAAGTTTCATCATCACTACTAGTTAGTCAGGGGTTACATTATTCGTCCACGCGACAAATATGAGCTTCTGTCATAAAACACGGCACCCGCCCGGCCGGAGCCGGGCGGGTGCCGTGGATTCGCGGGTGCCGCCGGGGATGACGCGGTGCGACGCGAGGCGGTCAGGGCCGCGTCAGGGCGGAGGAGTCAGCCTCCGGCCACCGCCGGGATGATGGAGATCTGAGCGCCCGAGGGTGTGGCCGTGTCGAGGTTGTCGGCAAAACGGACATCCTCATCTCCCACATAGACATTGACAAAACGTCGGATCTTTCCCGATTCATCGAGAATCCGGGCACCGATCCCCGGGAAGTCCGCGTCGAGCTTCTGCAGAACATCGCGCAGGGTCTCCCCCTCTCCGTTCACCTCGGCGGCGCCATCGGTGTAAGTCCGGAGAATCGTCGGAATCCGCACAGAAACGCTCATAATTCAGTACCTTTCACGATTTCTAGGCGATAGCCGCACGGAATGCGTCAAGAGAAGGCCGAATCACCGCGGTCGGGCGTGCCTCCCCGGCCACCGCGTCAAGGGTCTTGAGACCGTCACCGGTGTTGAGGACCACGGTCTCCGCGTCGGGGTCGAGCGTGCCCGAGGCGACCAGTTTGCGCAGCACCCCGACGACGACGCCTCCCGCGGTCTCGGCGAAGATGCCCTCGGTCCTGGCCAGCAGCCGGATCGCGTCGACGATCTCGGCGTCGGTGACGTCCTCGACCGCGCCACCGGTGCGGCGGGCGATGTCCAGGACGTACGGGCCGTCGGCCGGGTTGCCGATCGCGAGCGACTTGGCGATCGTGTCCGGCTTGACCGGGCGGATCACGTCGTGGCCCGCCTTGTAGGCGGCGGAGACCGGGGAGCACCCCTCGGCCTGGGCCGCGAAGATCTTGTAGGGCTTGTCCTCGACCAGGCCGAGCGCGATCAGCTCCTTGAAGCCCTTGTCGATCTTCGTGAGCTGCGAGCCTGACGCGACCGGGATGACGATCTGGTCGGGGACGCGCCAGCCGAGCTGCTCGGCGATCTCGTAGGCGAGCGTCTTGGAGCCCTCCGCGTAGTACGGGCGGAGGTTGACGTTGACGAAGCCCCACTGGTCGCCCAGCTCGTCGCCGATGAGCTCGGAGCAGAAGCGGTTCACGTCGTCGTAGGTGCCCTCGATGCCGATGAGCCTGCCGCCGTACACGGAGGCCATCACGATCTTGGCCTGCTCCAGGTCGGAGGGGATGAACACGCAGGCGTCCAGCCCGGCCCGCGCGGCGGCGGCGGTCACGGCGCCGGCCAGGTTGCCGGTGGAGGAGCAGGAGAGGGTGTGGAAGCCGAAGTTGCGGGCCGCCTCGACGGCGATGGCCACCACGCGGTCCTTGAAGGAGTGGGTGGGGTTGCCGGAGTCGTCCTTCACGTGCAGGGAGCGGATGCCCAGCTCGCGGGCGAGGTTGCCGGCGTTGACGAGCTTGGTCCAGCCCGGCGCCATGTTGGGCTTGGAAGCCACGTCCTCGGGGACGGGCAGCAGCGAGCGGTAGCGCCAGATGTTGGTCGGCCCCTCGGCGATCCGCTCCCGGGTCACCCGCCCGAAGTCGTACGCGATCTCAAGGGGCCCGAAACACTCGCTACAGGCGAAGCTGGGGCCGAGGTCGTAGCGGGCACCGCACTCCCGGCAGGACAGGGCGGCGGCGGGGCCGAAGCGCCGGTCACGCGCGCCGTCGGCAGCGCCGGAGGAGGTGGTGGTGTTCTCAGTGGTTGCGAGCGCCATGAAGCGAGGCCTTTCCCTCATCTTCGTCTGGACCACCCTGGTCGCAGACCGGAATTGGCACCTGTCCCGGCCGACCTCGTGTCGATCACGAGTCTTGAACCGGGATGGTTGCCGGGGCTTCGCAGGGCCGGTCCCTCCACCCCTCTGGATGAGCAGATATTCAGTTGGAAACCCGACGCGCGGGTCTCAAGCACTCTACCCCGCCCTGCCGCGCTCCTGACCTCATGTCTCACTGTGCGAGACACAGCGTGTTATCCAGCGGACAACCGGATCCAGGCCACCCGCCGCGAGGCACGTGGCGAGCACCCCGTACAAGCAGGTGAGGCCCCCGCCGGGCGGACGATCCTCGGTGAGGCCCCCGCCGGGCGGACGATCACCGCCCTGCGCGAGGCCATCCGGCAGGGGTCGCAGGTCTGGATCGGTTACCTCGACTCCCAGGGCAACGACGCAACTCGGCGGCGAGCATCAGGCCGGTCGGCCCGCCGCCGGCGATGATCACGTCGATCATGAAGAT
>NZ_JBEYID010000031.1:0-99019 GCF_040635605.1 Streptosporangium sp. NPDC006930
CGCCGCCGCGCGGGACGGCGCCGTCCGCGACGACGTGAATGCCGGCGCCGTCATGATGGCGCTGCACGGCATCGGCGCGGCCCACGACCGCCCCGGTTGGCGGGCCGAGGCCGACGGGGTCATCACCCTCGTGCTGGACGGGCTGCGCCGCCCGCTATGACAAGGTGCGACACGAGGTCGCATGCCGCGAGCGAAGGATCCGGTTAGTGGTACGGCGGCGAAGATGCGGTCCGGGGTGGTCACCCGGCTGATGCCGGCTACGCCTGTGAAGTTTCAGGATGCGTGCGAGAGCGATGAGAGCGCGGCTCTGCCAGTTCTGACGCTTGTCGAAATCCGACTGCGTCGCCGAAGGTGGGACTGGTCTGACCCTGTGCAGCAAGCCGTGGTGCGACAGCTTTGTGTCTGCGACACCCTGCCTGTTGACATAACCACCGGACTGGAGATCACCGACACCCCGCACGACCTCGTGACGCAGTTCGGGGAGGGTGGCACGACCGCCCGCTACGTCCACGTCGGCGACAACCGCTTCGTCGGCGTCGAGCCGGACGAGGGGCCGCACCCACTGATCGCCTTCCTCCAGGACGAGCGCTTCCTCTACGACATGCGCGCCGTGCCACGTGTCACGGGCCAGGGGGCGAGGCGGCGCCGGTCGGGCCCGCTCGGAAGGCCTGCAGGCGGGCGAGGCCCTCGCCCGGATTGTCCCTTGCAGCTCTCCGCTCCCGAAGCTGACCCCAACCCCAAAGTGGTCTCGGTGTCACGGTGACCACCGACGACGCGCGGCTCGCGGCGGCGCGTTTCCCGACAACCCAACGGCGGGAAACACGACCCGATGAGGCGACCCCCGCGAAGGAAGGTCGCCTCACCAAGGGGGTCGGTCAGCTGAGCAGCTCCAAGAGCCTGGTGTCCGGTTCCGCGACGGCGCGGGACAGCAGCGCCGCCACCCGCGACAGGCGCTCCTCGACCTCCTTGCGGTCCCACAGCTCGACGGCGTACTCCAGGTCGAGCACCACCTGCTCTCCCGCCATCCCGGCGTACATCTCCAACTCGTAGCGGTTCGCCCTGGTGTGTACGTAGTCGAACCCCACCTCACACCCGGCCAGCTCCGGGATCGCCGGCCCGTCGCCGGCCCAGTCGGACGTCACCTGGAACAGTGGCATCCTGCGTGGGTCGGGGTGGATCTTCAAGGCCCGCACCACCTCGTTGAACGGGGTGCTCTGGTGGGCGTACGCCTCCAGCACGGTCCTGCGCACCCGTCCGGCCAGCTCGGTGAAGGTGGGGTCGCCGCCGCAGTCGACGCGTAGCGCCACCATGTTGACGAAGCAGCCGACCACGCCCTCCAGGCCGGGCAGCGGCCGGTTGTCGGCGGTGGTGCCGATCACCACGTCGTCCTGGCCGCTCCACTGGGCGAGCATCGCCGCGAACGCCGCCGTGACCAGCATGTAGGGGGTGGCCCTGCTCTGTCTGGCCAGCGCGAGCAGCCGCCGTGACTCCGCGTGCGGCAGGCGGTGGGCGATCATCTCGGTGTCGCGGCTCTCGCGCCGCCCGCCGCGGGTCCTGGGCAGGACCAGTTCCGGCGCCTCGCGCAGCCGCTCGCGCCAGAAGCGTTCCGAGGCCGCGGCCTCGGGGCCGCCGAGCCAGGCCTGTTCCCAGGCGACGTAGTCGGCGAAGCGCAGGTGCGGGGCGGCGGGGGTGGCGTCCCGCTCGGAGTACAGGCGGCCCAGCTCGCCCACGAGCAGCCCGATGGACACGCCGTCGGTGACCAGGTGGTGCTGGACGAGCGCGAGGACGTGGTCGTTCTCGCCGAGCCGGTAGAGGGTGGCCCTCACCAGGGGCGCGGTGGACAGGTCGAAGCCGCGGTCGGCGTCGCTCGCGGTGCGGCGGGCCGCCTCCCGCGCGCGTTCCTGCTCCGGCAGGCCGGTGAGGTCCTCGACGGGCAACTCGACGCGTACGCGGGGATCGAAGCGCAGCACCGGCACGTCGCCGACGAGCGCCACGCGGGCGCGCAGGTTCTCGTGCCGTGCGACCAGCGCGTCGAACGCGCCGCGCAGGGCGTCCACGTCGAGCGGGCCGCGCACCCGGTAGGTGACGGCGGCGATGAAGTCGCGGGCGTCGCCGCCCGCGAGCTGCTCGTTGATCCAGATCTGCAGCTGCGCGGTGGACAGCGCGCTGGTGTCGGGCTCCTCGCCGTCCCGCTCGATCTCCCCGGCCTTCCCCGCGGGGGTCGTACGGCTCGCGCGGCCCGCGTCGCCGAGGGTGTGTTCCAGCGTGGGATGCCTCGCCGCCATGTAGTCGGCCAGGTCGGCGGGGGTGCAGTTCTCGAAGAGGGCCATGAGCGGTACGCGCACGGCGAGCACGGAGGCGATCTCACGCACCAGGCGGGCCGCGAGCATGGAGTGGCCGCCCAGGGCGAAGAAGTCGTCGTCGGGCTCCACCTCGTCGAGGTTCATGACGCGCGCCCAGATGACGCAGAGCGCGGCCTCCAGGGCGGGCAGCTCGGTCCGCTCCGCGCGCTCGCCGGCGTCGGGCAGGCTGCCGGTCTCGACGCGGCCGTCCTCGGTGCGCGGGATGTGGTCCACCGGCACGATGACGGCGGGCACCATGTACTGCGGCAGCCGCTCGACGAGGGTGGCGCGCAGCTCGTCGGGCGGCGGCTCGGCGACGGCGTAGGCGACCAGTTCGCGACCCGCGCCGCCCTCGACCGCCACGACGGCGGCGTCGCGTACGGCGGGATGCGCGCGCAGTGCCTCCTCGACGTCCTCCAGCTGCACCTGGAAGGGGCCGATGCCGACCAGGCGGTCCTCGCGCCCGCGTTCGACCACCCGCCCGTCGGGCCTGCGGATGGCGAGGCGTCCGCTGGGATCGGCCACACCCTCGCCGCCTGAGCGGTGGACCAGCCGGCCGACGGCCCCGGCGGGCAGCACGTTGCCGTCGTGGTCGAGCACGGTCACGTCGCCCTGGATGAGGGTTACCAGCTCCTCCGGGCCGATCATCGGGATGTCGGCCAGGGTCTGGGCGGGGTCCTCGGCGACGGCCCGCAGCACCCGGTCGTAGTGGCGCATCACCCGGGCGATCGTGGCCTCGTCGAAGAGGGTGTCGTCGTACTCGACGAAGAGGTCGACCCGGTCGCCCCGGCGCACCGCCTCGACCGCGACGTCGAAGCGGGACCGGCCGCGTGTCACCTCGACCTCCGCCGCCGGCACGCCGCCGATGGAACGCTCGGTCGCCCCGGCGTCCCACATGGTGAAGACGACCTGCACGAGCGGGGTGTGCCCGGCGTCTCGCTCGGGCTGCAGGAACTCCACGAGCTTCTCGAAGGGCACGTACTGGTGGTCGAAGGCGTCGAAGGCGGCCTCGCTGACCGCGTCGGCCAGCTCGGTGAAGGGCATCTCGCCCGCCGGGCGCAGCCGTACGGGCACGATGTTGGCGAAGAAGCCGAGCGCGCCGTCGAACTCGCGCCCGGGGCGGCCGGGGGCGCCGGTGCCCAGCACCATGTCGCCGCGTCCCGTGTAGCGGTAGACGGTGGCGGCGAAGGCGGCGAGCAGCACGGTGAAGACGGTGCCGCCGACCCGTTCGGCGACCTCGCCGAGCGGGCCCGTCAGGGCGGGGTCGAGCCGGAAGCGCTCGCGCCTGCCCGCGCCGGCACGGCGGCGCGGCCGGGGCCGGTCGGCGGGCAGTTCGAGCACGGTGGGCGCTCCGTCGAGTTCCCGCCGCCAGTGGTCGACGTCGGCGGCGAGGCGACCCCCGGCGAACTGCTCGCGCTGCCAGCGGGCGAAGTCGCCGTACTGGGCGGGCGGCTCATCCGGTGACCTGCCTCGCGTCCCGTCCGATGACCCGCCGGGCGGCTCGTCCCGCGAACCGTTCCGCGACTCACCGGGCGGCCCGTTCCGCGATTCGCCGGGCGGATCATCGTGTGATCCGCTCCGGGATCCACCGGGGAGTTCTCCCCGGTAGGCGGCGTCCAGCTCGTCGAGCAGCAGGTTCATCGAGAACCCGTCGCTGATGATGTGGTGGACCCCGAGCACCAGCGCCTGCCGGTCCGCGCCGAGCGTGACGAGCGAGGCGCGCAGCAGCGGTCCCGAGGCGAGGTCGTAGGGGGCCTCGGCGACCTCGCGGGCGTACTCCATGAGCGCCTGCTCGCCACCGACGTTCGCCTCGCGCAGCACGGGACCCCGGTCCCAGACCGCCTGCACCGGTTCCGCGCCCTGGTAGACGAAGGTGGTGCGCAGCACGTCGTGCCGCGCGACCACCTGCTCCAGCGCCCGCCCGAGCCTGGCGGCCTCCAGCGTGCCGTCCAGGACGAGCACCTTCAGCTCGTTGTACGAGCCGTTGCCCGGATCGTCCTGCTCGACGAACCAGAGCTGCTCCTGAAGGTAGGACAGCGGGGCGGTGCGGACGGGCAGGCCGGTCACGAGGGCCCCTCCGTCTTTCTCGCGATCACCCAGAGGAAGCGCGACTCCCCGAGCGGTGTCCGTTGCGCCACGACCTCGTCGCGCTCGGGGGCCAGGCCCGCCTCGCGCAGCAGGCGCAGGTTCTCCTCGGTGGGGAAGCCGGAGAAGAACATGGTCGAGCCGAACCACTCCTCCACCGCGCCGGGGATGTCCTCGGTCATGAGCGTGGCCAGCAGCAGGCCGCCCGGCTTGAGCCAGCGGGCGATGCCCTTCAGCAGGCTGGGAAGCTCCTCCCTCGGCAGGTGGGTGAGGGTGTAGATGGACACCACCGCGTCGAAGGAGGCGTCGGGGAACTCCGCCTCGGCCATGTCGGCCTGGACGAGCGTCGCGCCGGGCAGGGTCTTGGCGGCGAGCCTGAGCTGTTCGGCGGAGATGTCCACGGCGGTGAGGTCGTGTGCCTCGGCCAGGCGGCGCGACGACTCGTGGCCGCCGCCGACGCCCAGCTCCAGCACGGCCGCGTCCTCGTCGGGCAGCATGCCGAGCAGGTGGCCGGTCCAGGTCATGCGGGGGCCGTCGGAGAACTCCGACTGGAAGGCGGCGTAGCGGTCGGCGATGTCGTCCCAGCCCTCGCGGACGATGTCCTTGATGTCGGAGCGGACCTCGGAGTCGACGGCGTCGGCGACCCCGGCGATGGTCGGCCGGTCGAAGAACTCGACGACCGGCACCTCGATGCCGAAGATCGTGCGTACCTTGCCGAGGAGCTGGATGACCTGGATGCTGGTGCCGCCCAGCTCGAAGAAGTGGTCGTGCGGGCCGAGGGAGTCGACGCCGAGCAGCGGTTTCACTATCTCCTCCGCCACCCTGCGCCGGGTCGGCGTCCACTCGGCGTCCTCGGCGTTCTTGGTGTCGCCGCCGGTCTCCACGGCGGCCGCGCGCCGCCCCCTCGCCTCGGCCAGGGCGTCGCGGTCGACCTTGCCGGCCGGGGTGAGCGGGATCTCGGGCACGTGGACGAACTCGTTGGGCACCAGCGGGGCCGTCAGCCACCTGGCCGCGGTCTCGCGCAGCTCGGTTACGCCGGGGGGTTCGGGGGCGGTGGAGACGACGTAGGCGATCAGGCGGGCGTCGCCGTCGTCACTCGCCTCCGCCTCGACCACGGCGTGCGCGATGTCGGGGTGCCTGCACAGGGTCGCCTCGATCTCCTCCAGCTCGACGCGGACGCCGCGGACCTTGACCTGGCGGTCGGCCCGCCCGGCGAAGACCAGCTCGCCCTCGGGCGTCCAGCGCACCAGGTCGCCGGTGCGGTAGAGCCTCTCGCCGGGCGTGGTGGCGAACGGGTCGGGGACGAAGGAGGCCGCGCTCGTGCCGGGGCGGCCCAGGTAGCCGCGTCCGAGGCCGGGGCCTCCGACGTACAGCTCGCCGACCGTGCCGATCGGGACGGGGCGCATCGACTCGTCCAGGGCGTAGGCCCGGTGGTTGGGCATGGCGCGTCCGATGGGCGGCGAGGCGTCCCAGTGTCCCTCGCACTCCTGGGTGATGACGCCGACGGTGGTCTCGGTGGGGCCGTAGCTGTTGACGAACCTGCGTCCGGCCGCCCAGCGGGTGGTGAACTCGCCCGAGTAGCTCTCGCCTCCGACGGCGATGACCCGCAGGTCGGGGAAGTCGCCGGGCTCCAGCAGTCTCAGCACTCCGGGGGTGCCCATGTAGACGGAGATGCGGCGCTCGCGCAGCAGGTCGCGCAAGCGTGTCGAGGAGGTGCGGGTCTCGGTGGAGGCGACGTGCAGGGCCGCGCCCGACAGCAGTGCTCCGAAGGCGTCGAAGGTGGAGACGTCGAAGGCGATCGAGGAGAACTGCACGAAGCGGTCCTGGGGAGAGAGCCCGTACAGGTGCTGGGCGCCCCTGACGAACGCGGTGACCGCGCGGTGCTCGATGAGGACGCCCTTGGGGGTCCCCGTGCTGCCCGAGGTGTACATGACGTAGGCGAGGTTGGCCGGGTGCGGCCGAACCTCGGGGTCGCTCTCGTCGTTGCCGGGGTGGTCGTCGACGTTGACCACGCACCACGGGCCGGGCGGCACCTCGGCCTCGGTGGTGGAGTCGGCCAGCACCACGGCGGTGCCGGCGTCGCGCAGGATCGCCTCGACCCGCTCGGGCGGGTTGCCCTCGTCGATCGGCACGTACGCGCCACCGGCGGCCAGTGTCCCGAACATGGACACGACCATGGCGGCCGAGCGGCGCTGGTAGACGGCGCAGCGGTCCTCGGGGCGCAGGCCGAGGGCGAGCAGGTGTCCGGCGAGGCGGTTGGCGGCGCGGCGTACCTCGTCGTAGGTGAGGGTCGTGCCCTCCTCGTCCGTCAGCGCCGTGGCGTCGGGCGACCTGGCGACCTGGGCGGCGAACCGTTCGATGACGGTCGCCGGCTCGTCGGCCAGCTCGGTGCGGTTCCATTCCTCGACGACCAGGCGCGCGTCGTGCTCCTGGATCGTGTCCATCGGCTCCTCCTTAGGGGACCGTCCTCGGGGGACCGTTCGTCGGCGGGCGCGTCGGCGGCGGGCGCGCGGGTCAGGGGCGCTCGCCGTCCATCCAGCGGCGCAGGCTCAACGGACGCATGTCCGTCCAGACCTCCTCGATGTGGGCCAGGCACTGCTCACGGGTGCCGTTGTGGCCGACGCTGCGCCAGCCCTCGGGAATGTCACGGTCGGCCCACCATATGGAGTACTGCTCCTCGTGATTGCGCACCACCGTGTACTCGGTCGTATCCACTGACTCTGCCATTCGGGTCTCCTTTGCCTCATTCGCCATTCGACACGACGTTGCAATCAAACAATGCCATGGTCAAGCAGAAGCGATTTAACGCACTTTCCGCGAAATGTTAGGGTTTTGAAGGGGAGCTATGTGTGGAATAGCCGGTGTATCCGTTCTCGAAGGGGCCGCCGGGCGGTCGGCCTTCGACGGGCTCGTCACCCTGCAGCACCGTGGCCAGGAGTCGTGGGGCATCGCGGTGGCCGGGCCGGGGGGCGTGCAGGTCCGGCGGTCGCTGGGATTCGCCTCGCGCTCGGACTGCGGTGACTCCGCCCGCGACGACTGGCCCGCCGGGAGGCTCGCGGTCGCCCACACCCGTTACTCCACCACGGGCGCCACGCTGCTGGAGAACTCCCAGCCCTTCGTGCACGAGGCGCGGCGCATCGCGCTGGCGCACAACGGGGATCTCACCAACGCCGCCGAGCTGCGCGCCCGGCTCGGCCGCGAGGGCTACGGGTTCCGCTCGACCAGCGACTCCGAGGTCATCCTCGCCCTCCTCGCCGACGGCCTGAACAGGCCAGACGGTTCGAACGGCCTGCACGGCGCGGCCGCTCAGGATCGTCCGAACGGCCTGGACGCCATCGATGGCCCGGCCCCTCAGGAAAGTGACTGCCCCGACTCCGACCCGATCGTGGCGGCGGTCGCGCGGGCCATGCGGGTGCTGCGCGGCGCGTACTCGGTGGTGTGCGCCGTCGGCGACCGGCTCGTGGCATTCAGGGACCCGCACGGCATACGCCCTCTGGTCGCCGGGTTCGCCGAGGGCAGGGCGGTCGTCGCCTCGGAGACCTGCACGCTCGACGCGCTCGGCTGCTCCGGGCAGCGGGAGGTGGAGCCGGGCGAACTGCTCGTCCTGCGCGACGGCCGCCCGATCGGGACGTACCACGTGGCGGCCCCCGCCCCGCGCAGCTTCTGCGTGTTCGAACACCTCTATCTGACCAGGCAGGACTCCAGGATCGGCGGCGCCAGGACCGGCGCGACGCGGATGGCGTTCGGTGAGCGGCTGGCGCTGGAGTCCCCGGCGGACGCCGACCTCGTCGTGGCCGTTCCCGCCTCCGGTGTGCCCGCCGCCAGGGGGTACGCGCGGGCGGCCGGGCTCCCGCTGGCCGGGGCGCTGGTCCGCGACGAGCAGGTGGGCAGGACGTTCATCGAGCCCGACCAGCGGCGGCGCGAGCGCAAGCTGCGGCGCAAGTTCTCCATCGGCTCGCCGGTGGACGGGGCCAGGGTCGTGGTGGTCGACGACTCGATCGTGCGCGGGTCCACCATGCGGCGCATCGTCACGCTGCTGCGCGAGTCGGGGGCGAGCGAGGTGCACGTGCGGATCGCCGCTCCGGCGCTGATCGCGCCCTGCCACTACGGGGTGGACATCGTCGACACCGGCGAGCTGGTCGCGACCGGCCGCGAGACCGGGGAGGTGTGCCGGATCATCGGCGCGACGAGCCTGGCGTACCTGTCGGTGGCGGGCATGCGTCACACGGTCGGCAGCGCGTCGGGCGAGGGATTGTGCGAGGGCTGCATCACCGGCGAGTACCCCACCCCGGTGAGTCCGGGACGCGACAAGTTGAAGCTCGTACCCGCACAGGCCCCGCGGCACGCGGCGCCTCCGGCGGCCGTCCACCCCCGTTGACGGTGATCAAGGCCGCGCCTAGCCTCCGCCAAATGGGACCTAACACACAGCACACACGGCCGACCGGGTACGACGACGACGGTGGATGCGACGCCCGGTACACCAGGACCGCCTGCCTGTGGGGACGCAGGCCTGACCGGATCTCCGACGTCCTGGGAGACGCGCTCTCCCTGCCAGGCGCCCCCGAGGAGATCGGCCCGCCCGCCTCGCCACCCGGCGCGGGCGCGCCCGTCGTCCTCGACGTGGGGTGCGGTGAGGGGCGCAACGCGGTGCGGCTCGCCCAGCGGGGCGCTCAGGTGCTCGCGATGGACGTGTCGGCCGCCGCGCTGGAGAACGGCGCGCGGGCGTGGGGTGACGCCGGGGGGATCGAGTGGCGGCGGGGGGACGCGCGCACCGCCGATCTGGAGGCCGCCGCGTTCGACGGGGTGCTGGCGTGCAGCGTCCTGCACTGGCTGGAGGACGAGGAACAGGTCGCCGACGTCGTCGCCAGGCTCCAGGCCGCGACCAGGCCGGGAGGGGTCAACGCCCTGTTGATGTTCAACCGCGGCCACGCCTACGTACCTCCCGCCGGCGAGATGCGCATGCCGGTCCTGCTGCCCCACGACTGGTACCTCGCCAGGTACGCCGGGTGGACCGTGCTGAGCGCCACCGACACCGACTCCACGCACACGCACAAGGGCCACGAGGAACCGCACACCCACGCGGTGACCAGGCTCGTGGTCCGCAAGGGGGCGGTCGCGTGAGCCCGCCGCACCCGCTCGAGTGGCCGGTCTACGACGACGGCGTGGCGGCCAGGGTCGCCGAGCTGGTGACGCTGGGGCGCACGTTCGACTACGACTACGGCCCCGAACTGGCCGAGCTGGAGCGGTCGTTCGCCGAGCGGCACGGCCGTGCCCACGCCCTCGCGCTCACCTCCGGCACGGCGGGACTGCTCGCCGCCTACTTCGCGCTGGGCATCGGCCCCGGCGACGAGGTGATCGTCCCGAACCTCACGTTCTTCAGCACCGCCTCGCCGCTGTTCCTGCTGGGCGCGGTGCCGGTGCTCTGCGACGCGGGCGACGCCGACGGGAACGTGGCCGCGGCGGATGTGGAGGCGCTGGTCACGCCCCGTACGGTCGCGATCGTCGTCACCCATCTGTGGGGCCACAGCTGCGACATGGACGCCCTGCGCGCGGTGGCCGACCGGCGCGGGCTCGCGCTGGTCGAGGACTGCTCGCACGCCCACGGCTCCACCTTCCGCTCCCGGCCCGTGGGCTCCATGGGCGACGTCTCGGTCTTCAGCGTGGGCGGTAGGAAGCTGATCTCGGGGGGCATGGGCGGCATGCTCCTCACCGACTCCGAGGACGTCTTCGCCCGCGCCTGCCTGCTGACCAACTTCCGGCACCGCACCGACCTCACCATCGACGCCGCCCGCTACCAGCCGTTCCTGCTCACCGGGCTCGGCGGCAACTTCCGCATCTCCACGCCGGGGGCCGTGCTCGCCCAGAGCCACCTCGACCGCCTGGACGAGCTGGTGGAACGCAGGGGGGCCAACATGTCCGCCCTGTCCGCGGGGCTCGGCGCGCTGCCGGGCGTGCGCCCTTCCCCCGTCGCCGAGGGCGTCACGATGGGAGCGTGGTACGACGGGGTCGTCGAGGTGACGCCGGAGTGCCCGTTCAGCCGGGACGAGCTGGTGAGGGCCGGTCAGGAGCGCGGCCTGAAGGTGCGCGCCCCGGCCACCCGGCCGCTGCACGTCTTCCCGCTCTTCCAGGGCACCGCGCCCGACTGGTCACCGGCGGTCGCCGCCGCCGTGCGGGCCGCCGCGGCGGTGAACGACCGGCCGTTCCCGCGTTCCACGGAATTGTTCGCCAGGTGGATGAAATTGCCGGTGAACTTTCTCTGGGAACCCAACTCACCGCTGGTCGGTGCGTATCTCGAAGCGTTCGACGACGCATTCTCGATGGCGCGTACCGCGTAACGTCATTCCTGTTTCCAGCGTCGATTCCGGAGTAATCCACATGAGCCGACAAATGTCTCCCGTCATCCATGCCGTCGCCCCCACCAGCCTGGAGAGCTGGTTCGGCCACTTCGTCGACCTCGGTCCGCGGGACCGGACCGTCTTCACCGGCGAGGACCACCGCGTCGACGTGGCCCCGCTGCTCGACGCGATCGGCGAGACGCCACGGGCGACGGTGGTCTTCCACTCCAGCCACACGACACTCGGCCGCGACCAGCTGCTCGCCTTCCGGCTCCGCGAGCTCGGCCACAGGGCCGAGTGCCAGTCGCGGCTGTGCGCCTCGCTGGGCAGCGACAAGATCCTGATGAAGGAGTTCTTCGACCGCTACCGCCTGGTCTCCCCGCCGTGGGCGCGGGCCGGTGAGCCGCTGCCCGAGGCGGGCCCCGACACCCCCGTGGTGATCAAGGACCGGCACGGCACGCAGAGTGTCGGCACCCGGCTGGCCCGGGCGGACGAGTGCCACCTCGCCCCCAACGAGCTGGGCGAGTTGTATGTCGACGGGATCGAGTACTCGGTGCTGGTCTACCGCGACGAGCACGGCACGGCGACGTTCCCGCCGGTGTGGAAGGGGGCGACCTCGCCGGACCTGGTCCCGCCGTGGCAGCGGCTGCGGCTGTGCCCCGGCCCGATGCTCGGCGGCACCTGGGAGCGCAAGCTGCGGGCCGTCGGCAAGCGGCTGGCCGACCTGGCCGAGGCGCACGGCTACCTGGAGGTGGAGTTCCTGCTGACCAGGACCGGGGAGGTGCACCTGCTGGAGATCAACCCCCGGGTGTCGGGCACCATGCGGCTGGCCGCGATGGCGACCCGGCTGCCGATCTTTTCCCTGCACGCCCGGCCCGAGCTGCGCGACCATTTGTACGCCGCCCGCTTCAGCGGCGAGATCCCCTACAACGGCGACCCGATCGCCGATGCCGACGGCGAGGTGTTCGCCACCTCCCGGCTCACCGTCGCCGGGGAGAGCCCGCAGGAGGTCCGCGCCAAGCTGCGCGAGCTGGGCACGGAGCCCCGGGTACTGCCCCGCGCCTCCTGACCCCGCCCCCTGCTCCCCCGCTCCTTCACCTCCCCGCCCCGCCTCCCCGGCTTATGGCCCTCCGCCTCTCCTGCTCTCGCCTCGCCGGCTTCCCGATCCCCCGTCTCCCCGATGCCCGGATCTCGGTTCAGGCGGATCGGGGTACCGCTCCCGCCTTCTCCGGCCCCCCTGCCCCTCCATCCGACGTCCTCCCGTCGCGCCGCGCGTCCCACCGGTCGAGCAGCCCGAGCAGGGGCGCGGTCGCGGCCGTGGAGACCAGCGCGACGATCACCAGCATCGTGAACAGCACCTGGGTGATGATGCCGAGGCCAAGGCCGATGCTCAGGATCACCAGCTCGGTCACCCCCCGGCAGTTCATCAGCACCCCGAGCCGCACGGCCTCTCGCCCCGGCACACCCATCGGCCTGGCGATGACCACCACGCCGCCGACCTTGCCCACCACGGCGACGGCGAGGATCAGCAGGCACCATCCCCACATGGCCAGGTCCTGGCTGAGCAGCCCGATCTGGGTGTTGAGCCCGACGAAGGCGAAGAAGGGCGGCAGCAGGAAGGAGGTGGTGAAGTCCTGGGTGCGCTCGCGGACCCGCCGCAGCCGTACGTCGCCGTCGCGCGGGAACAGGACGCCGAACAGGAAGGCTCCGAAGATCAGGTGGATGCCGATCAGCTCGGTCAGCAGCCCCGAGACGAGCAGGCCCACGATGACGACGGGCAGCGTCGCCTCCTGGGAGAGTCCCCGGCGCAGCAGCCTGGTCAGCAGTGGCCGTACCACCCCGGCCATGACGGCGGCGAAGGCGACGGTGAGGCCGAGCGTGCGCAGCGCCTCGGCGGGTGAGGAGCCCTTCGCCATCGTGACCGCCACGGCCAGCAGCAGCCACGCGGTGACGTCGGCGATGGCGGCGCAGGTGACGGTCAGTGCCCCGGTCGGGGTGTGGAAGAGCCCGCGTTCCAGCAGGATCCTCGCCAGTACGGGAAACGCGGTGACACTCAGCGCGGCCCCGATGAACAGTGCGAAGACCGGGAAGTCGACGGAGGCGGTCGCCAGCGGCGTGTAGATCAGCAGGGCGAGCGCGACCCCGAGCGCGAAGGGGATCGCCACGCTCGCCTGGCCGCAGAGCGCCGCGACACGGCCCCGGCCGCGCAACAGGTCGCCGCGCAGCTCCAGCCCGACCAGGAACATGAAGAAGGCCAGCCCGAACTGGGCCAGCAGGTTCAGATACGGCATCACGGCGCTGGGGAACAGCGCGCGGTAGGCCTCGGGCCACACGGCACCGAGCAGGGAGGGGCCGAGCACGATGCCCGCGGCCATCTCCCCGATCACCCGGGGCTGGCCCAGCCCGCGGAAGACGGCCCCGCCGAAGTGGGCCAGCGCGACGACCACCGTGATGGACAGCAGCAGCAGCGGTGTGGCGGGCACCTCCTGCTCCCGCCCCGGCTCCACCGAGGGCACGGGGACGGGACCGGTGGCCGTCCCCGGGTCGAGCCTCAGCATCAGCAGCGCCAGCACGGACGGCAGCACGATCGCGAGACCGTACGCGACCAGGGAACGACGCAAAGTGCGCGTATTCACGGACCGAAACCTTGGATACGGCATGATCGATTCCATTTCCGAGAGGTTGAACTCTGAACCGGCGCGTATATCACAGAGCAAAAAAAATTGCCAAGCTGATTGGAGACTCAGCTGGTCAACGGCATGTTTTCGTATTTCCGTTGTACCTCGGGAGGGCCGTATCGAAATTACTCATGATCGAAAGTGCGCTTTCCGGAACGGCGGGTAAGGGACAGACCTGACTCACTCCAAGTGCACAGAAATCCGGAGGAACAGTCGCATGCAGGTGCTCTCCCCCAACCGAGAGGCGAACCGCCAAGTCCCCCCATCCTCTGATGAGAGGCCTCCCGTCCCGGCACCGCGCCGCAGTACCCCACAGGGCTCCAAACTGGCCCTGGACGCGTCCGCCAAGCCCCGGAGGACCGGGTTACAGCTCCCGTCGAGCCTCCCCTTCGACACCTGGCGGCGAATCGGTCACCAGATCTCCCTCATCGCCGACTCCTCCGCCTGGTGGCTCGGCGACTGGCTGGTCTACGGCGAAACCGAATACACCGACCGTTACAAGAGAGCGGTCGAGGAGAGCTCCCTGGATATCCAGACCCTGCGTAATTACGCCTGGGTCGCACGGCGATTCCCGGTATCCCGCCGGCGAGACAAGCTCAGCCTTCAGCACCACGCGGAAGTGGCCGCGCTCCCCGATCACGAGCAGATGCTCTGGCTGGATCGCGCAGAACGCTTCAACTGGTCCAGAAATCGTCTCCGCAGCCAGATCAAGGCCCACCGCACCGCGGCCCTTTCCGCGTCGGACCGGGCCGCGCAGGCCGCCAAGGAGAAGGCCGTCATCCATATCGACGTACCGGTCGACCAGGAGCAGTCGTGGCGTGACGCGGCCCGCCGGATGAACCGCAGCGTGGAGGAGTGGGCGAGGCTCATCCTCAACCAGGTCGCCACCGGCGAGATCCCCGCTCGCGAGATCCCGGCGCGCGGGATCCGCGACGCCAAGGCCGGGTGAGGAACGGAGGACAGGTGGACGCCGTCCACACGCTGTTCGAGAAGAAGGCGTCCGAGGCACCGAACAGGACGGCCCTGGTCTCCGGGGCCGTCCTGTTCACGTATCGAGACCTCGACGCCCGTGCCAACGGCCTCGCCAGGTCGCTCCTGCGACGCGGCGTCGGCCCCGAGACCCTGGTCCCCCTGCGGCTTGACCGCTCCCCCGACCTGCTCGTCGCGCTGCTCGCCGTCTGCAAGGCGGGCGGCGCGGCGGTGCTGCTCGACCCCGGCTGGCCCGAGGACCGCGTCGCCGCGATCCTCGACGACTGCCCCGTGGTGATCGACGGCCCCCTCGACGCCGAACCCTCCGGCGAGGGTCCCGGCGTCCCCGTGCACGCGGATCAGCTCGCGTACGCGGTGCACACCTCCGGGTCGACGGGGCGGCCCAAGCTCGTCGGGGTGACCCACCGGGCGATCGCCCACCGGGTCGCCACCCACGCCGAGGCGTACCGCATCACCCCCGCCGACCGCTCCAGCTGGCTGGCTCCCCCGGCCTCGTCGGTCTCGGTGGTGGAGTTGTGGCCCTACCTGTGCTCCGGCGCGAGCGTGCACGTCGCCGACGCGGCGACCGCGGGCTCGCCACCGGAACTGCGCGACTGGATGGTCGCCTCGGGCATCACCCGCGCGTACGTGAACATGCCGCTCGCCGAGCTGCTGTACCGCCTGCCGTGGCCCGAGCGGACGGCGCTGCGGCTCATGACGGTCGGCAGTGACGCGGTGCGCGTGTGGCCCTCGCCCGACCTGCCGTTCGAGGTCGCGGTGGAGTACGGCTCCGCCGAGGCCAACGGCGTGACGAGCTGTCTGGTCCCACTGGAGGACCGCTGCACCTCGATCACGGCCGACGAGGCCGCCAGGCGCGCCCGGCCCCCCATCGGGCGTGCCTGGCCCGATGTCGGCGTGCCCGTCCTCACCTCCGGCCTGACTCCGGTCGCGGCCGGCGAGGTCGGTGAGCTGTTCGTGTCCGGGCCCGAGCTCGCCCGGGGCTACCTGGGCGAGCCCGCCCGCACCGCGGAACGCTTCCTGCCCGACCCGTCGGGCGGCGGAGGCCGCGTCTACCGGACCGGTGACCTCGTGCGGGAGCGGCCGGACGGGCGGCTTGAGCACCACGGCCGCGTCGACCAGCAGGTCAAGATCCGTGGCCATCGGGTGGAGCCCGCGGAGGTGGAGGCCGTACTGCTCGAACACCCCGCGGTGCGCGAGTGCGTCGTGACGGGCGTGCCCGGTCCCGGGGGTGACCTGAGACTGTGCGCCTACGTCGTCCGGGACGGCGCCGTGCGCGAGACCTGGGCCGGGGAGCTGCGCGCCTTTACCTCGGCGCGTCTGCCCGCACCGATGGTGCCGGTCGCCTGGACCGCGATGGAGCGGCTGCCGCTGAACTCCGGCAACAAGGTGGACCGGCGCGCGCTGCCCGCGCCCTCCTGGGGCGATTCCCGCGCGACCGATCACCCGGGAGCCGGTGGCCCTTCGGAAGCAGGCGCCCCGAGGGGAGCCGCTCCCCCCGGAGACGGCGGGCGCGGCAGGGACACCGACCCCGTGACGGCGGGGGTGCTGGAGCTGTGGGAGCAGGAGCTCGGGGCGCGCGGCGCGCTGGGTGACCACTTCATCCGCTCAGGCGGCGACTCCCTCTCGGCCACCCGTCTCGTCGACCGGATCGGGACGCGCTACGGCGTGCGGATCCGGCTGCGCGACTTTCTGCGGGCGCCGACCCCCGAGACCCTCATCAGGAACATCAAGGCGGAAGGAAGGACGAGATGACCGAGAGGAAGCGGAGGAGGAGCCGCCCCACGTGGCTGTTGCGCACCCCCGACCCCGAGGCGAGGGCGAGGCTGTGGTGCCTGCCCTATCCGGGGGCGGGGGCGTCGATGTACCACGGCTGGCCCGCCGAGGTGGACGGGATCGAGCTGTGCCCCGTCCAGCTGCCCGGCAGGGAGAACCGGCTGCGCGAGCCGTTGTTCGAGAGCTACGCGGCCGTCGCCGCCGAGATGCTGGAAGGCCTGGAGCCCTACCTGGACCGGCCGTTCGGCTTCATCAGCCACTGCGGCACGGTCTTCATCGGCTATGAGGCGACGTTGCTGCTCATGGAGCGCGGCGGCCCGCTGCCCGGCCACCTGTTCGCCTCCTCGATGGTCCCGCCGCACCGGGCGTCGTGGCCGAGCATCCTCAAACTCGACGAGGAGCAGGTCGGCGCGCTGGTGTCGGACCTCATGCGGGCGCGTGGCGCCGAGCCGATGCCCGAGCTGGTGGAGATGGCCGCGGGCGTCATGCGCGCCGACGTGGCCGCCTACGGCCGCTTCGACAAGACCGACCCGGTGCAGCTGCCGTGCCCGATCACCGCGATCGGCTGGTCGGGCGACACGCAGATCCCCCCGGAGCAGATGGCCGGCTGGGAGTCCTACGGCGAGGCCCGGTACACGGTGCTGGACGGCGGGCACTGGAGTTACCTCCAGGCGCCCGCCGCCCTGCTGGACGAGATCTCGCGGAGCATGTCCGCGCGTGTCCCCGGCTGAACGAGCCGAGCCGTTGACCTCAGACGCCCTTGCCGTCCTCGCGCCCGCCGGGTCCTTCGGCCTCGGCGGGCTCCTTGTCGTCCTGCAGGAGCTCGGCGTCCTCAAGCCTGCGCAGGTGCGGCACCGGGGAGCGGAACAGCAGGATGATCCAGGGCAGCAGGAACGCGGCCCCGGCGTAGATGGCGGGCTTGATGCCGATCAGCTCGCCCAGCACGCCGGCCAGCATCGCGGACAGCGGCAGGATGCCGAGGTAGACCGCGCGGCTCGCGCCGATGACCCGGCCCCGCAGGTGGTTGGGGATCACGTACTGGAAGAGCGTGAGCTGGCCGATGTTGCCGGCCACCACGCCGAACACGGTGACGAACCAGATCACCGAGAACAGGGTGATCTGCAGCCACTGCGGGCCGGCCACGAACGGCGTGAAGCACAGCACCCGGAACGCGATCAGGGCGGCCATGATGCCTCGGCCGTAGCCGAGCTTCTCGAACAGCTTGCTCGCGAAGACGGCGCCGACGACGCCGCCGATGCTGCCCATCGCGTAGATGAAGCCGATCCAGGTGCCCGACAGCTGCAGTTCCCTCGCCGCGTACAGCAGGAACAGGGTCAGGATCATCATCGACCCGAAGTTCGCCCCGGCGGAGTTGATGATGAGCGGCCGGGCGTAGTCGTTGCGGTAGGTGACCTTCAGGCCGTGCTTGATGTCGTGGAGCATCGCCGCGACGGCGCCGCGCCCGCCGCTGTCCTGGCGCACGACGGGCGGCTCGACGTGACGGATGCGCGACAGGGCGAAGGCGGAGATGAGAAAGGCGATCGCGTCGCCCAGCATCACGTACGCGGGCCGGAACAGGTCGATGAGCACGCCGCCGGCGCTGGATCCCGCGATGGCGCCCACCGACTCGGTCGCGGCCATCCGGCTGTTGCCGGCGACCAGGTGCTCCTCGCTCAGCAGGGTCGGCATGTAGGCGGCGTAGGCGATCCCGAAGACCACCGACAGGCCGCCGACCACGACCGCGACCACGTAGAGCACCCACATGTCGAGGAAGCCGACGAAGGCCGCGATCGGGATCAGCATCACGATGCCGGCCCGCCCGAGGTTGGAGGCGACCATCAGCGGCCTGCGGCGGTAGCGGTCGATGAGCACGCCGGCGACCAGCGTCAGCAGGAGCGCGGCGATCGTGCGCATGGTGTTGAGCAGCCCGACCTCGAAGGAGGTGGCCTGGAGCATGAGGATCGCGGTCAGCGGAAGTGCCAGGGTGGTCAACTCGGAGCCGAGGACCGAGACCGACTGGCCGGCCCAGAGCCGGTTGAAGTCGGGGTTTCGCCAGAGAGAGGGCGGCTTTTCCTCCGGCGCCCTGACTTCTGTTCCCTGAGTGTCCATGAGATCGTTCCGTCCTTGTCGGGTTTCACCTCTGGTTGACTGTAATAAGGTTTTTGTTAATGGTGATGATATGCGAAATCACCGGAGAGGCACACTGGAAAACAATCAGCGAGTACGCCAGATGACACTCCCCGACGGTCATGTGGTATTCCAGCTCAATCCCGCCGAGACCAGCCTGCAGTATCGCAGTATCGTGGGCGACAGAAGCTACTTCAGGCATGATGTTCGTCTTGAGCCTGGAATGACGGTGTTCGACGTGGGAGCCAACATCGGAATCGCCGCACTGGCGTTTCATTGGGAATGTCCGGGCACTCGGATTCTCGCGTTCGAGCCCGCCAGGCCGCTTTACGACGCGTTGTGCGCGAATCTGTCCGCCCACGGCCTGAACGCCAAGGCGTTCGACTGCGCGCTCTCCCGCGCCCCGGGAACGGCGGTCATCACCGTCTACCCGGAGACCACCGCGATGTCGGGGATGTACACCGACGTCGACCACGACGCCGAGGTGACCAGGACATTCCTCGCCAACAGCGGTTTCGCCCCCGAGGACGTGACCGACATGGCCGAGGGCAGGCACATCACGGAGAAGCAGGAGTGCCAGGTGCGGACGATCTCCGAGGTGATGGCCACCGAGGGCGTGGACCGCATAGGACTGTTGAAAATCAACGTCGAGAAAGCCGAATGCGATGTCCTGGACGGAATCGCTCCCGGTGACTGGGAGGCGGTCGACCAAATCGTCATGCAGGTCCACGACATCGACGGCAGGCTCGCGTCCGTGCGCGACGATCTCACCGGTCGTGGATTCCAGGTCGACATCGGCCAGGATCCCCTGCTGAAGGACACGGACATCTTCGACGTGTACGCACGGAGGAATTCCCTATGACAGTGGACACGACCGTTAATCTGAACAATCTGGATCTGGCGGATCCGGACATCTACACGGCCCCCGACTCCGGCCTCGGCGTCCTGCACTACCTGCAGGAGCACCGGCCGATGTTCTGGAACTCAAGGTCGGACGGGCCGAGTTTCTGGGCTTTCACCAAATACGCGGACGGCGTCGCCGTCTATCTCGACAAGACGAATTTCACCTCCGAGCGGGGCATGCAGGTGGGGCAGACCGAGTCCGCCGCCCGCGCCGCCGCCGGCAAGATGCTCATCGTCACCGACGGCCGCCACAGCCAGCTGCGCGACGTGATGAACCCCGCGCTCACCCCCCGGGTGGTACGCCGCCTGGAGGGCGCGATGCGCGAGACGGTGGGCGGGATGCTCCAGGAGAACGCCCAGAAGGACTCCTTCGACTTCGTCGACACGGTGGCGGGCAGGCTCCCGCTCTCGGTCATCTGCGAGCTGCTGGGCGTGCCCCGCGCCGACTGGGACCTGATGATCCAGTGGACGCGCACCGCGTTCGGCTCCGCCTCCTCCGACGACGTCATCTCCGACGCCGAGAAGGCCGAGGCCAACGCCAACATCTTCGCCTACTACGCCGACCTGCTGGCCGAACGGCGCGACGACCTCGGCGACGACGTGATCAGCGTGCTGATCCGCGGCCGGATCGACGGGACTCCCCTCACCGACGAAGAGATCCTGCTCAACATCAACGGCCTCATCACCGGAGGCAACGAGACGACCAGGCACGCCTCGGCGGGGGCCGTCATCGCCCTGGTGGAGAACCCCGACGAGTGGCGGCGGCTGCGCGAGGACCCCTCGCTCATCCCGACCGCCGTGGAGGAGGTGCTGCGCTGGACCGCCCCCAGCCTCAACGTCATGCGCACCGCACTGCGCGACACGAAGATCGGAGATCAGACCATCCGGGCCGGTGAGCGGGTCAGCGTGTGGCACCCGGCCGTCAACCGCGACGAGGACGCCTTCCCCGACGCGCGCCGCTTCGACGTCGGGCGCACCCCCAACAGGCACCTCACGTTCGGCCTCGGCAAGCACCTGTGCATCGGCGCGGCGCTCGCCAGGTTCGAACTGCGCGTGCTGCTGGAGGAGCTGACCCGCCGGGTGGCCCGCATGGAGCTCACCGGGCCGGTGAAGCGACTGCGCTCGAACCTCATGTGGGGCGTCGACCGCGTCCCCGTCCATCTCGAACTCGACCACGCCGGGCACTGATTGGAGCACCCCATGCCGGACAGTAAGACTTCGCTGTCGCCGATCCAGGAGAGCGGGTGGAGGTCCTACCGGGCCAAACCCTCAGGTGACCACACCGACCAGGTCACGCTCGCGGCGCGGTTGCGCGGCCCCGTGGACGAGAAGGCCCTCATCACCGCGCTGGAACACGTGCTGGAGGCGCGCGAGGACCTGCGGCCGGCGTTGCCCGGCGACTCCGGGGCCGCGCCCCGGCGCGTCACCGTCCCTTCGCCGGTGGAACTGGGCAGGCACGACGCGAGCCGCCGCGAGGAGGCGCTCGCGCGGCTCGTCTCCGAGCAGGCCAACCGGGGCCTCGACCTGGAGAACGGCCCGCCGGTGCGGATCGCCCTGGCACGGATGGCCGACGACGACCACGCGCTCGTCGTGACGGCGCACCGGCTCGTGGCCGACGAACGCGTTCTGGCGGACCTCGCGCGGGAGATCTCCCTGGCGTACGAGGACGCCTCGGGCGCCACGCTCCATGGCTCCTCCAACGGCTCCGCCGCCTTCGACGCCTCCTCCAACGGTTCTCCCGCCGGCCACGCCTCCCCCGGCGGCTCCTCGAACGGCTCCCCCGCCGGCCACGCGTCCGCAGGCGGGCACGTCCCCGGTGACCGCCGCTCCCCCGCCGACCCGTTCACCGCCGCCGCGTCCCCCGCCGACCCGGCCGACGGCCACCCCTCCGTCGACGGCGCCGGCCGGGAGGCCGCAGACCTCGCCTACTGGCGTGAGCGGCTCGACGGAACGCCCCCCGCCCTGGACCTGCCCTCCGACAGGAGCCGTCCCGCCGTACCCGGTTTCACGGGTGCCAGGGTGACCTTCACCGTCCCGCCGGAGACGGCCGCGCTGGTCGAGACCATGGCGCGCGAGGCCGATACGGAGAGCGCCACCCGGGCCGCGCGGGCGATGACGCTGTCCCGCTGGTCGGGGCAGGCGGAGACCCTCCCGGCCGGCGGTACCGACACCCGGGCCGTCACGCTGGCCGCGTGGGCGGTCGCGCTGTGCCGCTGGTCGGGCCAGGACGAGGTCGTGGTCGGCGTACCCGTGCCCGCCGGAGGGCGCGCCCCGGTGTTCCCGATCCGGATCGGCTGCGGGGGCGACCCCTCGTTCACCGCCGTCGTCGCCCAGGTGCGCGACGCATTGGACGAGGCGGCCGCGCACGGCTCCTACCCCGCGCACCGGCTGGCCGAGGAGCTGGAGCTGGACGCCTCCAGTGGCGTGCAGCCGCTCTACCAGGCGGAGTTCGACCAGGCACCCCCTGCCTGGAGCACGCTGCGGCTGCCCGGTGTCCAGGTCTCGCCCCTGGTGGCGGGCCGTTTCCCGCTCGCCTCGGACCTCGCGCTGGTCCTGGTGCCCGGCTCGCTCGACGGGGAGATGCGCTACGGGCTCGACCTGTTCGACGCGCCGGGCGCCCGAACCAGGGCCGAGCAGTACGTCACCCTGCTGTCCGACGCCGTGCGCGACCCCGCGCGGCCCATCTCCTCGCTCTCGCTGCTGGACGCCGAGCAGCTGCGGCTGGTGGTCGAGGAGTGGAACCGCACCGAGACCCCCTTCGACGAGGAGGCCGGCATCGGCGCCCTGTTCGAGGCGCGCGCCGCCGCCGCCCCCGACGCGCTCGCGGTGCTCGCCGGTGAGCGGCGGCTGACCTACGGGGAGCTGGACGAGCGCGCCAACCGGGTCGCCCACCGGCTGATCCGCGACGGGGTGCGGCCAGGCCACATCGTCGGCTCGATGACCGGCCGCTCGGCCGAGGCGCTCGTCGCCTTCCTCGGCATCGTCAAGTCCGGCGGGGTCTACCTGCCGCTGGATCCGGCGCTGCCGCCCGACAGGCTGGGCTACATCCTCGACGACAGCGGGGCACGGCTCGTCCTCACCGGCGCCGAGCACGCGGGCCGGGTGCGCGACGACCGGGTGCGCACGATCGAACTGGACGCCGAGTGGCGCACGATCGAGGCGGAGGAGCCGGGCATGAGCCCCGGCCTGACGCCCGCGCCCGACGCCCCCGCCTACCTCATCTACACCTCGGGCTCGACCGGACGGCCCAAGGGCGTGGAGGTGCCGCACCGCGGCGTCGGCAACCTCGCCTCGGCCCTGTCCCGGGAGTTCTCCCTGACGTCCGACGACCGGGTGGCGCTGTTCGCCTCGCTCAGCTTCGACGCCTCGATCTGGGAGATCACGATGGCGCTGCTGAACGGGTCGGCACTGTGCGTGCTGGACCCGTCGGCCATGACCCCGCAGGAGACGGCGAAGGCCATCTGCGAGCAGGGGGTGACCGCGGCCACGTTCCCGCCGACGTTCCTCAGCACGCTCAAGGGCGACGAGCTGGACACGGTGCGGCTCATGGTCGTCGCGGGCGAGCACTGCCCGACCGGGCTGGTGCGGACCTGGGCCCCCGGCCGTGTCTTCGTCAACGCCTACGGGCCGACGGAGACGACCGTGTGCGCCACGATGGGGACGTGCGACCCCGCCGCCGCGTACGCACCGCCGATCGGCCGGCCGCTCGCCAACTTCAGGGCCTACGTGATGGACCGCTGGCTCAATCCGCTCCCCGCGGGCGTGCCCGGCGAGCTGTACGTCGGCGGCACCGGCCTGGCGCACGGCTACCGGGGCAAGCCCGGCCTGACCGCGCAGTCGTTCATGCCCGACCCGTACGGCCCTCCCGGTGCCCGGCTCTACCGGACCGGCGATCTGGTCCGCTACCTGCCCGACGGCCGGCTGCAGTACGTGGGCCGGGTGGACCACCAGGTGAAAATCCGTGGTTTCCGGGTGGAGCCCGCCGAGATCGAGGCCGCGATCACCCGTTATCCGGGGGTGCGCGAGGCCGTGGTCAGCGTGCGCGACGACCGGCTCGTCGGCTACGTCGTGCTCGACGACGCCTCCAGGATCATCGCCGACCGCAGCGGCCTCACCGGCGAGCTGCACCGGTTCCTGCAGGGCTCGCTGCCCGCGTACATGCTGCCCTCCTCGTACGTGACGCTGGACGCGATGCCGCTGACCTCCTCGGGCAAGGTGGACCGCCAGGCGCTGCCAGAGCCCGGCGGCGACGGCGGTGACTGCGGTGACGACGACTTCGACGCGCCGCAGACCGCGACGGAGCAGACGATCGCCGAGATCTGGGCCGAGGTGCTGAAGCTCAGGCGGATCGCCCGCGAGGACGACTTCCTGGAGATCGGCGGTCACTCCCTGGTGGCCGCGCAGGTGATCACCCAGGTGCGGGAGAGGTTCGCGGTGAACGTGCCGATCCGGGTGCTGTTCGAGAACCCGGTGCTCGCCGACTTCGCCGAGGCGGTGGACGGCGCTCTCGCCAAGGCCGAAGCCAAGGCGGGGGCGAAGGTCTGAGCCGTGAGGCCCGGGCTCCGAGCCCGGGCCTCGGGCGGCGGGACATCCCGCCCGGCGGGATGCCCGGCCCCCTGACCCGCGCATGACGAGGGCCCGTGAGGATCATCCTCACGGGCCCTCGTCATGCGCGGCCTCGGTTCTTCGTCACCCGCGGCCACGCCCCTCATCGCGTACGGTCCGGTGACCCCGGCGACCTTGGCGGCCCCGGCGACCCCGTGCCCTCGCGGGCGGCCCGGCAGGCGGTTCAGCGCCCCTGCCGGGCGACGCGACGGGAGGTGCTCAGCGCCGGCCGGGAAGCGCGGCGGTCTCGGACTCGGGCCGCCAGGTGGGGAGATACTCCCGCAGCCGCAGCACCATGCCCTGGCAGTAGGAGGCGTTGTGCTCCAGGCTGCGTTCCGGCATGAACGGCAGCTTGCGCCCGCGCGGGTGGTCGAGCTCGAAGCGGGTCAGAAGCTCCTGGCCCGCCTCCAGGCCGGTCACGTCGAGGTCGATGAGCAGGGCGGCCAGGTCGGCGGGCATGTCCACGACCGAGGTCGTCTTCCCACGCGCCCCGGCGCGCGACTCGACGCCCAGCTCGGTGAAGTCGTAGCGGGGCGGCTTCGGCTTGGCCAGGTAGATGTAGGGCCGAGCCAGCAGGTCGAGCTCGAACGCCGCCCGCGCCCCGGCGTCCCGCCACCAGGACTGACCGCGGGCGAAGTCGACGAGCAGTGCGTCGAACTCCTCGCGGTGCGAATGCAGGACGAGATGCGCGACCATCCCGAAATTGTGGAAGTCGTAGTTCCAGAGTTTCTCCACGGAATCGCGGAAGAAAGTCGCGACCTCGGTGTCCGTACGGCTCTCGAAATATGTCGCGGCGTCGGTGAAGAAGTCCTCGAACCTTCTCGTTCCCGACCTCTCCAGATAATTGGCGAGATAATACAGGCCACGCAGGTTGTAGAGCGAGTGGACCGCGTAGTAGAACCACGTGCCGCGCTCGCACTCCTCGCGGCTGACCCAGTTGGTGCCGACCACGACATCGGCTTCCGTGACATCACTGGGAACGCGTTCGACCTGCACTCCGAGAAGGTCGCGCTTCGCGTGGATCGAGGTGTTGTGAAGAAGGAGCTGCGGATAGACGATCAAAGTGTCGGCACGCAGCCGGCACAATTCCGCGACCCCTTCCTTGTAGGAGCCGAGGGTTTCCCCGGGAAGCGGCCAGATCAGCTCGATGTAGGAGCTGATGCGCTTCTCCCTGAGCGTCCTCTGCAGCTCGGTGTAGGTCGCGGGCTTGATGTTCGAGCGGTCGACCAGTTCGAGGGTCTTGGAGCTCATCGACTGCAGGGAGATGGGCTGACTGGTCAGCAGGCCGCCCTGCACGAGGATCTCGGTGATCTCGGCCATGCGGTCCGGCTTGTTCTTGGCCGCGGCCATCGAGACCATCACCGGGTAGCCGTTCTCCTCGCTGCACTCCACCAGGTGGCGGGTGAGCTCCACGTCGCGCGGGGCCATGCCCCAGTTGGCGTCGGCGATGAAGATCGACACGAAGTTGTTCTTGCTGATCCAGGTGATGTCGTCGCGGACCCGCTGGTCCTCGAACTTGTGCACCTTGTCGTTGGTCGCCGCGCCCCAGAAGCAGAAACCGCAGCTGAACGGGCATCCGCGGTTGGTCTCCAGAATGGCGGTGGTGTACTTGCCCTCCTCGAAGACGCCGGAGGTGAAGGGCGAGGGCACCTCCATGAGGTCGCGCACCCGCTCGGCGGCCTCGGTGGTGACGAGCTCCCCCGACCGCCAGAAGCTGATCCCGTGGACGGCGGCGAAGTCGGGTTCTTCGCTGAGGACCTGCCGTAGGTACTGCACCATCGTCTTCTCGCCCTCGCCGTTGCAGACGACGACGTTCTCCTGCTCCGGGGGGACGTACTCGTGGGCGTGCTGCATGACCTGCGGGCCGCCGAGGATGAACTGGGCCTTCGGGAGCCGCTCGTGCAGCGCGGCCAGCACGGCACGCGCGAATCCGATGTTCCAGATGTAACAGCTGATGGCGTACACGTCGCTGCGCCTGCCAAGGAGTTCGTCGATCACTTCCTCCCGGTTCGCGGACACGGGTGCGGAGAAGATCTCGAACTCACATCGCGGCCCCACCTCGGGGTCATGCTGTGCGTAGGCCTGCATGTAACCGGAGGCGAGGGGCAGGATGGCCTCGAATGCAGACAGCTCGACGAATGTGACTTTGGTGTTCATGACGCTCGTCCCTGCGTAGTCTGAGTAATCGCTGAAGCCGATCGGCTGGAATCCGCTTATGGTTTCACAGCGGGAGTGGACGAACAACGCGCACCATTTGCGTCCGCCAATCGCGTGTTACGGTTCTGAAAACCTCGATGACCACGGACTCGATAACCACGGAGGAGAAAACGCATGCCGACTCCCAACTACGAGACCGGCCACCGGAAGCTCTCACTCGACGATCGGATCGCGGAGCATCTCGAAAAGACCTTTCAGGACCCCTGGGAAATCCGCAAACTTTCCCATGATTTCCGCAGGAACGGCTATGTGAAGCTACGGAACGTGGTCTCCGGCGAGATCAAGGACCTTGTCTCGGACGAGGTGGACCGGCTGCTCGACCTGCACGCGCGCCGGATCGACATCAACCTCAAGGAGACCAGCAACTCGCCGAGGAAGATGAGCACGGTCAGCCAGCAGTCCATCGCACAGGACAGCACCCTGATCCCGGAGCTCTACGACTCCGCCACCCTCAAGGACTTCCTCGGCCGGCTGGCCAACGAGCCGGTCGTCGGCTGCCCCTGGGACGAGGAGAAGTACGTCATCATCCGCCAGGAGAAGCAGGGCGACACCCACGGCTGGCACTGGGGTGACTTCAGCTTCACCCTCATCTGGATCATGGAGGCGCCGAGCAGCGAGTACGGCGGCATGCTCCAGTGCGTCCCCCACACCAACTGGGTGAAGGAGGACCCCCGGGTCCACGACCACCTCATCAAGCAGCAGATCAGCACCTACGCCCACGAGACCGGCGACATCTACTTCCTGCGCTCCGACACGACGCTGCACCGCACGGTCCCGCTCTCGGAGGACCGCACCCGGATCATCCTCAACACCTGCTGGGGCAGCGAGTCCGACGCCAAGAAGGAGAAGTCGCACGAGACCATGGAGGCGATGTTCAACTAGAGCCTCCCGGCTCCGGCGGCTCCGGGACACCTGGGAGATCCGGAAGCGGCACGGGGAACACGGGAACGACGAGACGGCCCGGTCGATGATCGACCGGGCCGTCTCGTCGTTCCCCGCTGTCCTCTCGCCCCGCTGTCCTCTCGCCGCTCGCCGCATCGAGCGTCCGCTCGGTCCTGCCGATGTCTTGACGGTTTCTTGCCGGTGTCTTGACGGGAAGGCGCGGCAGCCGGTCGACGCCCTGCCGAGCCCCGTCCGACCGGCGCCTGCCGGGACGGCCAGTACTCGTGGGCGAGGGCCGGGGCGTCGGCGTCGGCGTCGGAGGTTTTCAGCGGCGGCCGGAGCGGGCCGGACGCCCGCCACCCCGCGTCGCGTACTCCCGCCCTCGCCCCGCCTGCTCCTGCTCACGCTGCCTGCGCCGCCGTCCCAGGAACCAGCCCGCCCCCAGGATCGCCAGACCTATCGGTGTACGAGACAACCTTCGTGCCACTACGACCTTGAAGAACTTTTTCATAGGGGTCCCCTGCCCCCCAGCGGCCCGATTAGACGAGCGCGGCGCATCCGGCTTCGGGTAAGGGCCTTCCCGACGTCCGGTGCGGGAACGTCGCCCTGCGAAAGATCCTCAGCGAGCGTGCCGCCGCCGGACCACACGCAGCGCGAGCGCGCCGAGGACGAGCAGGGCGAGCGCGAGGGCGACCCAGCCCGCGCCGAGAGACTCCAGCCACCCCGCCAGAACGCCCTGCACGGCCGTCGCGGCGCCCACGATCGGGTCGTCGGCGGTTCCTCCGGAGAAGACCCGCAGCTCGTACCAGCCGTAGTACATGACATACAGCCCGGCCGGCAGGAGCAACGCACCGCTGGTTCTGGAAACATACGGCAACAGCCGCCGCAGTCTGGCCACCGCGGCGCCCCGGGCGAGCACCACCGCCGTGGACAGTACGGCGACGACCAGGCCCATGCCGAGCGCGTAGGCGACGAACGCCGCCGCGCCGCCGAGCAGGCCCGCGCCGGACAGCGAGGCCGAGGTGACGGCGAGGAACGGTCCCACCGTGCACGACAGCGAGGCAACCGCATACGACACCCCGTAGCCGTACAGCGAGAGCGCCGAGGTGGCGGGACGGCCCGCGGCCGGCCCGGGAAGCCGGAGCAGCAGCTCGCGACCCGTCAGCAGCCACACGCCGAGCCCCGCGAGCAGCACGCCGATGACGATCGTCACCCACGGAAGGTAGCGGCCGACCGAGACGGCCAGGGCGGTGACGGCCACCCCGAACAGGCCGAAGACCGTGACGAAACCCGCGGTCATCGCGACCGACAGCATCAGCGCCCTGGCGACCGGCCCACCGCGGCCCGGCCCGCCGTCGGCGATCAGCAGGGTGAGGTAGGCGGGCAGCATCGCGAAGCCGCACGGGTTGAAGGCGGCCACCGTGCCCGCGGCCAGCGCCAGGGCGAGCGGCACCTCGGCGACGTTCACGCTCGTCTCTCCAGGTTGTCGAGGGCTACGAGGGACGGCTACCGGCCGAGCAGTCGCCGGACGTGGCCGTCCAGCGTGTCCTTGTCGAGCGGGCCCGAGGCCTTCGTGGTGGAGCCGTCCGGTTTCATGAACACGAACGTCGACTGCTGGCTGACGCCCAGTTTGGTCCACACCGCGCCCTTGGTGTCCGCGAGCTGCACGATGTCGCCGGTGCCGGTCCCCTGGACGAACTCCTTCATCGCCGCCTCGGTGTCCAGGCCCGCCACACCGACGAACTCGACGTCGCCGAACGCGGCGGCGGCCGCCTTGACGGCGGGCGCCTCGGAACGGCACTTGGGGCACCAGGGTGCCCAGAACCAGAAGACCACCGGCTTGCCGGCCAGATTGGCGCCCTGGAACGGCTCGCCGTCCAGCGTCTTGGCGGAGAAGGCCAGCGCGGCCGGCGTCGCCGCCGGGGCGTCGGTGCCGGCGTCGGCGTCGGCGTCGGGCGAGGCCGTCGGCGCCGGTGATGCGGATGCCGAGGTGGACGCCGGACCGGACGGCACGGCGGCCGGCGGCGCTGGATCGGCGGTCACGCCCCCCTCGGTGCCGCACGCGCAGGCCAGCAAGGCCACCGAGACCACGGCAACCGCCGCTCGCATTTTGATCATGCGTCCAGCGTAGGAGCGGAGGTCCCCGCGATTTCTTACGAGCTCGTGACGGCGGCTTGCCGCCAGGGCCTTCAGCCTCCGGCTTCGCCCATGGCCGCCTCGATCCCGTCCAGGAGGATGACGAGCCCGGCGGCGAAGGTGTCTCTCCCCTCCTGTTCCAGGTAGGGGACGGTCTCGTCCTGAGCCTGGTAGGCGCCCTCGCCGTCCAGCCAGGTCAGCGTGGGGAACCGCTCGGCGAAATCGGGGGCGACCTCCGTCAGCAGGGCCGAGCGGGCGTACCACCACTCCTCGTCGGACAGCCCGGTCGCCGCCGGGGCCTGACGCGCCTCCGCGACCGTCTGCGCCGCCCCGCGTACGAAGCAGGAGAGCGTCCCCGCGACGCGCCGCAGCGTCCCGGCGTCCAGCCCGGTCTCCCGGAGGATCCGCATCACCCCCTCGATCATGACGTACTCGTTGGGGCCCAGCACGGGACGCGCCTGCGACACCTGCAGCATCCACGGATGCCGTATGTAGAACTCCCACGCCTCCCGCGCCCAGGAGGTCACAGCCGCCCGCCAGCCCGCCTCCAGGTCGTGGTGGGTGGACAGTTCGGCGAGGGCCCGGTCGTACATCAGGTCGACCAGTTCGCTCTTGCTGGGGACGTAGGTGTAGAGGGCCATCGCCGTGCGTCCGAGCCGCTCGCCCACCGCGCGCATGGAGAGCGCGGCCATCCCCTCGGAGTCGGCGACGGCGACGGCCGTGTCCACGATGAGGTCCACGCTCAGCGCGGGCTTGGGCCCGGGACGCGCCTGGTCCGACCTGGTGGTACGCCACAGCAGCGCCATCGAACGGCGCGCGTCGCCCTGTCCGGCGAAGACGACCACTTGCAACTCCTTACGGCATAAACTAACTTTGCCGGGCTAACTCTTTACACCCTAAGGATATCGCGTGAGAAGGTTCGTGTTCCCACCCGCCACACCGGTCGGCTCAGTCGGCCCGCGGCGCCGCCCGGCCACCGCGGACAGCCACGACGTGATCGAGGTTCGCGGCGCCAGGGAGAACAACCTGGCCGACGTCTCGCTGGACATTCCCAAGCGGCGGCTCACCGTCTTCACCGGGGTCTCCGGCTCCGGGAAGTCCTCCCTCGTCTTCGGCACCATCGCGGCGGAGTCGCAGCGCCTGATCAACGAGACCTACACGGCCTTCGTCCAGTCGTTCATGCCGAGCCTCGGCCGTCCCGACGTCGACGGCCTGCGCAACCTGAGCGCGGCGATCGTCGTCGACCAGGAGCGGATGGGCGCCAACTCCCGCTCCACGGTCGGCACCGCGACCGACGCGCAGACGATGCTGCGGATCGTCTTCAGCCGGATCGGCACCCCTCACGTCGGCACCTCGAGCGCGTTCAGCTTCAACAGCGCCGAGGGCATGTGCCCCGAGTGCGAAGGACTCGGCCGGGTCTCCGACGTCGACGTCTCCCAGCTCGTCGACGTCGACCGCTCGCTCAACGAGGGGGCGATCACCGCCCCCAACTTCACCGTGGACTCGTGGTACTGGCAGGGCCTGGCCCACTCGGGGTTCTTCGACCCCGACGTCAAGCTGAGGGACTACACCCCGGCCCAGTGGGAGGACTTCCTGCACAAACCCGCCACCAAAATCAAAATCGGCACGATGAACACCACCTACGAAGGGCTCCTGGTCAAGGTACGGCGGCTCTATCTCGCCAAGGACCGGGAGTCGATGCAGCCCCACATCCGGGCGTTCGTGGACCGGGCCGTGACGTTCACGAGCTGCCGCGCGTGCGGCGGCAGCAGGCTCAACTCCGCCGCGCTCGCCTCGAAGATCGACGGCCGCAACATCGCCGACTGCGCGGCGATGCAGATCAGCGACCTGGCCGACTTCGTCCGGGGCATCGAGGACCCGTCGGTGGGGCCGCTCGTCGCCACCCTGCGCAACACGCTGGAGTCACTCGTCGAGATCGGCCTGGGCTACCTGAGCCTGGACCGCGAGTCGTCCACCCTGTCCGGGGGCGAGGCCCAGCGGGTGAAGATGGTCCGCCACCTCGGCTCCAGCCTGACCGACGTCACCTACGTCTTCGACGAGCCCACGGTCGGGCTGCACCCGCACGACATCGAGCGGATGAACAACCTGCTGCTGCGCCTGCGTGACAAGGGCAACACGGTCCTGGTCGTCGAGCACAAGCCGGAGACGATCGAGATCGCCGACCACGTGGTCGACCTCGGCCCCGGGGCCGGCTCCTCCGGCGGGCGGATCTGCTTCACCGGCGACGTGGCCGGGCTGCGCGCGTCGGACTCCCTCACCGGCCGCCACCTGGACCACCGGGCCCGCCTGCGCGAGAAGGTACGGCAGCCCAGCGGGCAACTGTCGATCACCGGCGCCCGCCTGCACAACCTCAAAGATGTGAACGTCGACATCCCGCTGGGCGTGCTCACCGTGGTCACCGGCGTCGCCGGCTCGGGCAAGAGCTCGCTGATTCACGGCTCGCTCCCCCGCAGGGACGACGTCGCGGTGGTCGACCAGACCCCGATCCGAGGCTCACGCCGCAGCAACCCGGCCACCTACAGCGGGCTGCTCGACGCGATCCGCACCGCCTTCGCCAAGGCGAACGGCGTCAAGGCCGCCCTGTTCAGCGCGAACTCCGAGGGAGCCTGCCCCAACTGCAAGGGCATCGGCCTGGTCTACACCGACCTGGCGATGATGGCCGGGGTGGCGTCGGTGTGCGAGCAGTGCGAGGGCAAGCGGTTCACCCCCGAGGTGCTCACCCACAAGCTGCGCGGCAAGGACATCAGCGAGGTGCTCGCCATGTCGGTGGCCGAGGCCCGCGACTTCTTCGCTCCCGGCACGACCTCCTCCGCCGCAGCCTCTTCCCCTGCGGCCTCGAAGGCGAGCTTCGGCGCGGCGCGGGCCGTCCTCGACCGGCTCTCCGACGTGGGCCTGGGCTACCTCGGCCTGGGCCAGCCGCTCACCACCCTGTCCGGCGGCGAACGACAGCGGCTCAAGCTCGCCATCCGGATGGCGGAGAAGGCCACCACGTACGTGCTGGACGAGCCGACCACCGGCCTGCACCTGGCGGACGTGGACCAGCTCCTCGCCCTGCTGGACCGGCTCGTCGACGACGGCAACACGGTCGTCGTCATCGAGCACCACCAGGCCGTGATGGCCCACGCCGACTGGATCATCGACCTCGGCCCCGGAGCCGGACACGACGGCGGCCGGATCGTCTTCACCGGCACCCCCGCCGACCTCGTCTCGACAGGAGACTCCCTCACCGCCCGGCACCTGCGGACCTACCTGGGCGGGAACACCGTCCGATAGGCACATGGGGAGAGCTCTAAGGCTTTCCGGGCCCGTGCCGAGTGCGGTGGCGACCCGCATCGCGTCGAAGAGCGTGCCGTCCGAGACCAGCCGCGGATAGCAGACGGTCCACGTGTCGCGCAGCTCGGACGCGGCGAGGTCGTACCGTGCCAACAGGGGAGCCAGGTCACCGCCCAGGACGAGTCGGCCCGCGAAGCACGCCGCCGCGAGATCCGCCTCGAACTCCGGCGGCAGCCCGGCCACGCCGAGGCAGGCAGCGTCATCGCTCGCCGGTAACGCACCGAGTTGGTACTGCCCCGGCGCACGATCTGCTGGAGCCTCTGCCCTTCTTGGTCGGTGAGCCTTCGGCCCCTGACAGGTTTCTGCCGCCACGCCACCACGCGCCGGACCGGATCTGACTGATCACCTCCAACCGGCCCGGCCCCCCCACGAGCAGCAACCCGCCGAACCTTTCCGGTCACAGCTCTCTCTGGGGAGTACGCGCGGACAGTCGGCCCGTGAACATCCAGGCGTCTGAGATCATCTCCAGGAGCGAGGTGCGTCGTGGACGCCATCCCAACTCCTCAGCGGCTCTGGCGTTGGAGGCGACGAGGACGGCCGGATCACCACCGCGTCGCTCGCCGTGGACGACGGGTACCGATCTGCCGGTGACCTGTTCAACCGCCCCGATCACGTCCAGAACGGAATGCCCCCTGCCGCCACCCAGGTTGACGACCTGGTGCACCCCCGGCATGGCCTTGCCCATCGCCAGGAGGTGGGCTTCGGCCAGGTCCGCGACATGAACGTAATCACGGACACAGGTGCCGTCAGGAGTGGCGTAATCGGTTCCGTGTACGGACAGCGCTTTTCGTCGGCCCTGTGCGACCTGCAGTGCCAAAGGAATGAGGTGGGACTCTGGATCGTGGCGCTCCCCGAACCGTGTGTACGCACCCGCGACGTTGAAGTACCGCAGGGAGACGGCTGCCAGGCCGTGCGCCTCACATTCGCTCCTGATCATGTGATCCACCGCCAGCTTGGAAGCACCGTAGGCGTTGATAGGCCTGACGTGACAATCCTCGGCTATGGGAATCTGCGCGGCCTCCCCATAGACGGCGCACGTCGAGGAGAAGATCAGACGCCGGACACCCGTTGCGCGCATCGCCTCAAGGAGGGCGAAAGTTTCGATCACATTGTTCCGCCAGTATTTCTCGGGAACCCTGGACGATTCCCCGACTTCGGCGCTGGCGGCGAAGTGCAGAACGGCCTCGTAGGAGGGGTCGAGCACCTTGCCGCTGTCGAGCAGGGACGCCTTGACGAATGTCACGCCCTCGGGAACGGCGGCGCCGAAGCCGGTGGAAAGGTCGTCGAGCACGGTGACCCGGTACCCCCGCTCCAGGAGGATCGCGCTTGTGACCGACCCTACATACCCGGCGCCGCCCGTGACGAGCACTCTCTTCCCTCTGCCGCCCGACATGCCTGGACCTCCCATTCGCGCGCGTTCGGCCTTTTTCAGTACACGTCGTTCACGGTCGACGTCATCAGCGGAAAATGATTCAGTCTGACTTCAAGACGAGTCCCGTCTCCGTTATGAGCGACGACTCCTGATACTCGTAGTCGCTGTTGATACTCCACAGGTCATTCTTGTCGAATCCTTCCATGATGTTCTCGGCAGCCAGCATCCCCATAAGAATACTGTGATCCTGATTGTTGTACTTGAACGCCCCATACCGCCCGATCACCTGCAGGCCTCTGTATCGACATAAGAAGTCCACGACCTTCTGCAGATCATCCCGGTATCCTCTCCGGTAGACCGGATAGCATTTCGGGATTCGGACGACCTTCGCGTCGACGATCTGCTCCGGGCTTACCAGCCCTGTCATGACGATCTCTTTTCCGGCCAGCTCCGTCTGCAGCGTCTCCTCCCAGTTCCAGAAATCGTCGTCGTCGAAGCACCAGTACTCCAGCGCGAGGATGGTCTCCTTCCTTCCGCGCGTCAGTGTGGGAGTCCAGTTCCGAAAGTTCGTGATGCGGCCCATACGCAGTTCGTCACTGTGCACGTAGATCCAGTTGTCGGGGAACACGTCATCCGCGTTGACGAGCAGGTAAACGATCACGGTGTTGCGGAATCTCAATGACCTCACAGCCGCCGCCACATCCTCCGGCACACCGCTCAGCCTGTTCATTAGTGTCGTGAGCGGCATCGAGCTCACCACATGGTCGTACGCCACATCCTGCTCCGCCAGTCGCAGGCCCGTTACGACATCGCCCGACACGGTCACCGAGTGCACCGGAGAGTTGAGGTGTACCTTGCCACCCTCATCCTCGATACGAGACCTCATCAGCTGGTATACCTGACCGGTTCCCTCGTTCGGATACGCGAACTGGTCGACAAGGGTTCTGTGCCGCTGCCGGGAACCGCCGGAAAGCGCTCCTTTCGCGACTTCCCAGAGAGACAGCCCTCTTATGCGCTGAGCCGCGAACTCGGAATCAAGGTCGGCTGCGGCGATGCCCCACAACTTCTCCGTGTACGTTTTGAAGAAATGGCGGTACAGCCGCCCCCCGAAACGGGACACGACCCATGACTCGAATGTCTCGCCGTCGCCGTCGCCGCCGCGGGCCGGCAGCCGGTGCCACAGGTAACTACCCAGACAAAGCGCTCCCTCCGTGACACCGAGATTCCGCAAAGCGTCATCTGCTTTGATGGGGTAGCGAAAGAACTTGTTCCGGAAGAGGATGCGGGTCAATCTGTCGACCATGACGTAGTCGTCGCCGACGACCTCGAGCCACAGAGCGTTCACGCGTGGATCCGTGCTGAAGAAACGGTGCGGACCGATGTCCACGACCTGACCCCACAGCTCCATGGATCGGGCCATCCCCCCCATGTGCGCCGAGGCCTCATAGAGATCGACCTCTACCCCGTTCTTCGCCAGCACGTATGCGGCGGTCGCGCCCGCCGGTCCCGCGCCGATGACGGCGACCTTCTTCGTGTCACTCATCAAAGTGCTCCCGAGTGGTCTGCGTCTTCCGTCCCGTCCGATAACTGTCCGGCGAGCCGGCCGTGACCGTGAGGGCGGTCGCGGCCTTCGTGCCAATACGCCGTGCGGGCACGGCGAAAGCCGACTTCGGCTCTCTCACGGACGTCGCGACGGTTCACGGCACGGCCGGCCCCGCCCTGCAGGTGATCGTCCCGCCGGACGGCGAGGAACAGAGGACCACGGCGGCCTCCGGGCAGGCGGTCAAGCCGTCGCGAGTATCCCCCGAGCGATCAAAAGGAGACCGTTACGCCCCTTTGTCTCCGGCCACGCGGGGATTAAACCAGGACAATCGATATCACCTTGAAGGCGACCGAAACCATCTTATTCGGCCCCGTCAATTTAACCTCTTGCGCCGCATTCTTGTGAACCGAATACCCCCACGTCCCGCCACACAAAACCCATTCCCGCAGAGGATCGGCGATGCCGATCACGGGTTGACATCCGAACCATACAGAGTTATGACTGATCTTGACGAGTCCCCAAGTCGCACGAAAAACCTCATTCGGCCCACCGACTTCTCATACAAACGCACGCCTGCCGTGGGCTCGCTAATTCCCCGCACGCATGCGTATGCTCACAGTGCGGAAGTCGCGCGGGGATCGCTTGACATCGGCAGGCATTGACGATGCCTGAATTCTCATTTTGTCCTCTGTTCGGGTCCGGCGAAAATGGGCGACTTGTCGAAGGGAGCAGCGTGAAAGTACTGGGCCTGAACGGGTGGCCGGGGCGTGGTCACGACGGTGCGGCATGCGTTGTGTCCGACGGCCGGATCGCCGCGTTCGCCGAGGAAGAGCGTTTCGTGCGCAGGAAACATGCCTATGGCCTCGCTCCGCTTCACGCGGCCGCGTTCGTTCTGGCCAGGGAGAAGATCACACTCGACGACATCGACGTCGTGGCGTTCGGCTGGGACGTTCCGACGCTGCACCGTGACCGCGATGTCCGCTGGACGTTCAGCCCGGCCGAGGCACTGGAGAGCCTGCTCCCCTCGACCCTCTTTCCTCGGCGGCGTGATCCTGAACTCGTGTTCGTCCCCCACCACCTGTCGCACGCGGCCAGCGCGTACCACGCCAGTGGCGACGCGGATGCCGCGCTACTGGTGATCGACGGCCAAGGAGAGAACGAGAGCACAAGCCTAGGACTCGCCCGGTCCGGAAAGATAACACTCCTGGAGACGCTCCCGATCTCGTGGTCTCTCGGATATTTCTATGACGCAGTCGGACGGTATATCGGATTAGGGCCCGACCAGGCCGGCAAGCTGATGGGACTGGCCGCGTACGGCACTGTCCGCGAAGGCGTCCTCAACACTTTTCGGCTGGACGATTCCGGTTACCATGTTGATCACATCAGCCCCGGCCTGCGCTCTACCGAGAACATAGACGAAAGCAAAGAATCAACCGAGGCCTGGCTGTCCTATTTGGAGTCCACTTGGCCTCAACCACCCAACAGGCAGCGGCGCGTATACGACCCTGAAACCGCTCGATTCCTGTCTCTTACCGAACGCGATCCGTTCGACTACCGGGACCTGGCGGCCACGGCACAGTTTCTGCTGGAGCAGGCGGTGTCGAAACTGGTGGACCGCCTGTTCGCCATCACGGATTCGCGGACACTGCACGTCGCGGGGGGCGTGGGTTTCAATGCCACTCTCAACGGAGTCCTGATCAAGCGGCACGACCTCGACCGCCTGTTCGTCCAACCGTTGGCCGGAGACGCGGGGGTGGCGCTGGGCGCCGCGCTCCATGTCGCCGCTGAGCACGGTGACGTGATTCGTCCCATGACCGATTCGCTGGGGTGGGGTCCGGAGTTCTCCGCGCAGACGATCCGCAGGCTTCTCGACGACGCGGGCGTCCGATACGCGGAGCCGCCGGACGTGACCGGCGCCGCCGCCGAGTTCATCGCGAACGACGAGGTGATCGGTTGGTTCCAGGGAGCCGGCGAGGTGGGGCCGCGCGCCCTCGGGCACCGCAGCATCCTCGCCTGCCCGGCCGACGTCGCGACGCGCGACCGGATCAACCTGAGGATCAAACAGCGGGAGTGGTGGCGTCCACTGGCTCCGAGCATCAGCCTTGAACACCACGCCGAGATCATCGATTCGCCCTCGGCCCTGCCGTACATGATAGTGACCACTCCACTCCGCCCCGAGAAGACGGAACTGCTCCTGGCCGTGAACCACGTGGACGGCACCACCCGGGCGCAGACGGTCAACAGCGCGGACGAACCGCTTTATCACCGGTTGCTGCTGGACGTGGAGAGGGAAACCGGCCTCGCGGCAGTGCTCAACACCTCGTTCAACGGGCCGCAGGAGCCCATTGTGTGGACACCGGCCGACGCGATGAGAACGTTCACCAGACTTGGCCTCGATGCCCTGGTCCTGGGCCCTTTCGTCATACGGAAACGGACATGACGGAGGAGAGTTCGCCCGCCTCTCATTGGCGAGGGCGAAAGGCACCGCAGATCCGGACAGGAACACCTCCGTGCACACGCGGCTTCTCCGCGGGCAGGAGGCCCGCGGGTGTCGAGCGCCGTCCCGTACACCGCCGCCGGATTCCGCGAACCGGCCGCAGGGGCGCGATCTGTCCTGACTTTCGATGACGAGAGAGACATGAGCACATCACCGCTGTCGGATCACCCTCTGTCCAAGGGCCGGCTGCCCGGCTCCTTGCCGCCGGCGGACGTACTCGATGCTTATGCGGCGGTGTGCCTGTGGGAGATGGGCGTCCCGGAGATCGATGTGCGGTTGTCCCGGAGCGGCACCGTACGCGTCGCGACCGCGCGCACCGGGACCGGCCGCGCCGTGCAATGGGCCGGAGGAACCCCCGCGATCGACGGCCGCTGGACCGCCGAGCTGGACTCCCCCGGCCGGACCGGCTCGCGACCGGTACCGCGCACAGTGCTTTCCCGCTGCCGGCTTGAGACCGACAGCACGTGCGGGCGGAGTGCGTTGATCGCGCGATCCGATGGCGGGATCGTGCCTGATACCGCACTCGCCACGGCGAGGCTTCTCGACATGGTCGAAGGCGGTGACGGCCGGCCGCCGCCCGGAGCCCGGGAAACACGTCTCCTCCTTTCATCCCCCTGGACGGGGTCCGGCTCATCGCGAGACTGGCCGGACATCTGCGACCTCTTTCTCGGCCAGGTCGACGCCGTACCCGACTCGATCGCGGTGCGGGCCGATGACGGCGAACTGGACTACGCGACCCTTGAGACGCGGACGCGCCATTTGGCGCTTCGGCTGATCGCGTCGGGAGTGGGCCCTGGCGACGTGGTCGCCCTCGGCCTGCCCGACCGGGGACTCACCTCGATCGTGGCGCTGCTCGCCGTGCTGCGGGCAGGTGCCGCCTATCTGCCCGTCGGCCCGGACGTGCCGGCTGAGCGACGCCGTCGGTACCTCGCCGTCTCGGGCGCCAGAATGGCGATCACAGGTGAGGCGAATCGTGACGTCTTCTCGGCGGACGGCATTTCCGTGGCGACGATCGGGCGCGACATCGACGAAACCGCTACCGGGACCCTGCCGGACGTCGTCCCTCCTGAAGCCCTGGCCTATGTGCTGTTCACCTCGGGCTCCACCGGGCCCGCGAAAGCCGTCGCGATGCCCCGCCGTTCGCTGAACCACCATGTGTGGTGGTATCTCAACGACTCGGAGGCGTTTCTGCGAGGACGCTGCCTGCACTTCTCCGACCTGGCATGGGACACTTCGACGGCCGAGATATTCCCCGTGCTGTGCTCGGGCGGGACGGTGGTCGTCGCCTCCACGGCGGCGCGCCACGATCCGGACGTCCTCTTGAAGGCGTTGTGTGACCAGGACGTCCAGCGGGTGATCCTCCCACCGCATACCCTCACCCGGATCGCCGAGCGAAGCCTGCGCAGAGGGCTCGTCCCATCCGGGTTACTCGATGTGACCAGCGGAGGCGAGCAGCTCGTTCTCACGCCCGCCCTCCGTGACTGGTTCGGGAGAATTCCCGGCGCGATCCTGCAGAACCACTATGGCCCCACCGAAACACAGCTGGTGACGGCGTACGCCGCCAGGCCGTCCCAGGCGGACGACCTTCCGCCTGTCGGAAGGCCCTGTGGCGCCACCAGGCTACTTGTGCTTGACGACACGCGGCGGCCGGTGGCCGTCGGGGAAACGGGAGAGCTCTACATCGGGGGGGCCGGCCTGGCTCACGGCTATCTGGGCGATCCGGACACCACGGAGCGGAGATTCGTCCAGGGCCCGTTACCGGGGCCTGAGAACCGTTTCTATCGGACCGGTGACCTGGTGCGATGGAACGCTGACGCGAACCTTCAGTTTCTCGGGCGGATGGACGGCCAGGTCAAGATCCGGGGCCAGCGCGTCGAGCCGGCGGAGGTGGAGCACGAGCTCACCCTTCTGACGCACGTTCGAGAAGCCGCCGTCGCCGCGGTGGACGCCGAGAACGGCAAGGCGCTGTCGGCGTTCGTCGTCGCACCGGAAACAACCGCGGCGAGCCTTCGGCGGGAGTTGGCCCATCGCCTTCCACCCTTCATGATCCCGGCTCGGATCTTCATGGTGGAGAAGCTCCCCCTCACCTCCAACGGCAAGGTCGACTTCGCCCGGTTGTCGGCGAGCGCCGCAGGGGAGGCACCGCGTCCCGCGAAGCACTCCGCTCCGCCCGACGACGCGGGCGGCTCTCCGCTGGAGGTCATACGACGGGCCTGGGCCGCGGTGCTCAGCACCTTCCCGTCGGTGGACGACGACTTCCACGATGCGGGCGGCGACTCCCTGCGGGCGATGTCGCTGGCACTCCTCTGCAGACGGCATGGCATCTTTCTGCGAGCAGGCGATGTGCTCACCCTCCGTACCCCCGCGCGGATGGCCGGGCTCGCGGAGGACGGCTCCGGCCGAACCGTGATCGCTTCAGGTGAGCCCGACGACGGGCCGCTGTCCCCGAGTCAGGCGTATGCGTGGCGGCTGGCCACCGACGACCGGAACCACTGGTACCAGGCCGGATGCTTCCAGACCACCGGTGATGTGGATGTGGGAGCCTTGCGCGCCGCCTTGACCGCTGTCATCCACGCGCATCCATCGCTTCGGACCGCCGTCGTCCCGACGCCGTCGGGGCCGCGCCAGAAAGTCCTGGCGGACCCACCTGCCCCGTTGTGGTCGGCCGCCCCCGAACGGACGGCGGACGGTGCGCCTCTGGCATGGTTGCCGTGGGCGCTTCGGACGGCGCACGCCGCGCTCGATCTTGAGGCCGGTCGTCTGGTGAGCGCCGTTCACGTACCCGGTGCCGATGGCGCGGCCGGCCATTTGCTGCTGATGGCTCATCAGATGGCCATCGACATGATGTCCTGGCCCGTTCTGACGGACGATCTTCAATACTGCTACCGGAGCCTGCGGGAGACCGGCCGGGCTCCGCGGCTGGGAGAAACGACGTCGTATCTCTCTTGGACGGAGGCACTGCGCCGTCATGCGGCCGATCCGGCCACCATCGGTGATCTGTCCCGCTGGCGCGAACACGCGAACGCGATCACCCGGATTCCCCTCGACCACCCCGTAGCCGACCCCCCCGCCGCCAATACTGCGGCGACCGCGGCGACCGTACACGCGGAGCTCGGGCGGGAGGCGACCGATGTCCTGCTGCGCCGCGCGCCGCGCGAGCTCACGTACCGACCTGACGAGCTGGTTCTCCACGCCCTGGTGGAGGTGCTGGCGGACGTCTCCGAGACCGCCCCGGTACGGCTGGACGTACTGGGACACGGACGTGCGGAGTCCGTCTCCTCCCAGGTGGATCTGTCGCGTACGACAGGATGGTTCACCACGGTCACACCGCTCGCGGTCCCCCTCCCCCCGAACGGGACGGCACGGGAGCGGTTGGCCGCCACGGTCCGCGCGAACCGATGGACGCAGGCCAGGGCGATCTCCTACGGAGCGCTGCGTTACCTGGGAGCACCCGCCCACTCGTCACCGCTGGACCTGCCGCCTGCCGACGTGTCCTTCGACTACGGCGGTGACGCCGGCCTGTTCTACCCGGGAGAACTGATGGTCGGCGAGCTGGACGCCCCCCTCGGCCCGTATGTCCACGACACCTGGCAACGTCCCCACCTCATCGAGGTGCAGGCGCGGCTGGTGAATCGCCGTCTCGTCATGGAGTGGACGTATTCACGAGCGCTCCATCACCGCCACACCATTCAAAAATGGGCGGACGATCACCTAAGGCGTCTTTCGGTGACGCTGCGACCGATGTGGTCGGAGTAGTGCCCGTGCCATGCATGTCGATACGTACCCCGCGTCCGGCACTTCGCCATCGCCGGATCATCGCGACAGGACGGAAAGATCGTCCTGCGGAGTACTTCCGTTCGTCCCCGGCGAGGACGCGATGCCGGCAGGTATTCCTGAAGGCCTGTCCCGAGGAGCCGACCTGATGCGAGAGATGTCTCACCCCCTGCTCGCGGCCATCGATCGTGAGATTCCCGCCTTGAAGCGCCTGATGGCAGAGGAGGGGGATCAGCGCTGTCTTTCCGACGCGGCCGTGGAATGTCTGCGGCGCAGTGGTGTCTTTCGCATGGCCGTACCCGCGGACCTGGGCGGCTGGGAAGCCGACCCGCTGCTGCAGTTACGTGCCGTGGAAAGGCTCGCCGAAGTGGACGCGTCCGTGGGGTGGTACGCCATGGTCGGCTCCGACGGCGGCTTCTACTGTTCTTTTCTGGATCCCTCGGTGGCGAAACGACTGTACGGAGCGGATCCGAATGTCGTGACCGCCGGTTTCGTCGAGCCCGCAGGTGTCGCCCGGCCTGTCGAGGGCGGTTACCTTGTCTCCGGCCGCTGGCCTTTCGGCAGCGCGTCATATCACAGTACCTGGATCGCCAGCGGTTGCCGTGTGCAGAGCGACAACGGCGACGACCCGGCCGACGGCCGGTGGATCGTGGCGATGCTCCCCCGGATCGCCTGCGAACTTCACGACACGTGGCACACGATCGGCCTCCGCGCCAGTGGAAGCTTCGACTACAGCACCCGGGACCACTACGTGACCAGCGAGACCACCTTCAGTTTTCTCGCCGGGGCGCGACGCGACGAGCCGCTGTACCGGTTCCCGTTGATGTACCGGGCGAACGTGCCAGGTGCCGCGCTGGGCGCGGCACGTGGGGCCCTGGGGGAATTCATGGAGTGGATCGCCGACCGCCGGGACCCGCTCACCGGCGCGGCGCGCAAGGAGTCGACGCACGTGCAGCTGGCACTGGGTAAGGCGGAAGCCGCGGTGGCCGCTGCCCGGTCCTACGCGGAGGCCGTGATCGGCGAGCTGTGGGAGGGGCTGCTCCGGGGTGAACCACCAGACCTGGACCTCCGGGCGCGATTCCGATTGATGATCGTACACACGGGGGTGACCTGCCGCTCGGCCATACAGGCCCTCTTCGACGCGTGCGGCGGAAGCGTGATCTTCGATCACCACCCCCTGCAGCGGCGGCTTCGCGACCTGACGGCCATCGCTCAGCACACATTGCTGCAAGAGCCGAACTACGCGCTGTCGGGCCGGGTCCTCATGGGACTCCCACCCCACGGCGAGGTTTTCTGATGCCCCGCGACCACGAGGCGGGACAACCCCCCGTGCGCGTGCTGGTGACCGGCTGCTCAAGTGGACTCGGGCGGGCGACGGCGGAGTATCTCGCCGCCCAGGGGATGACGGTCTTCGCCGCGATGCGGGACGTGTCCGCGGCCGGAGATCTCTTCTGCGACGACGAACTCGTTCATGTGCTGTCGCTCGACATGGGCAGCGACTCCTCCGTGGCGGCCGCCTACGCGGCCATCGACGATCTCGCCGGCGGTGTGGACGTCGTCGTGGCCAACGCCGGGGTGGAGCTTCGTGGTCCGCTGGAGGCCGTGAGCGCGGATGAGCTCGCCTGGCAGCTGGAGACCAACGTGGTGGGAACCCACCGCGTCGTCAGGGCCGCCCTGCCCGCGATGCGGACGCGTCGACGAGGGCATGTCATCATCGTCTCCTCCATCGTGGGCAGGGCCGCTCGACCTCTGCTCGGTGCCTACTGCGCGAGCAAGTTCGCGCTGGAGGGACTTGCCGAAGCGCTTTACCTGGAGATGTCACCCTTCAGGGTGACCGTCAGCCTGGTCGAGCCAGGCCGCTTCCCCAGCCGGCTCTCTCTCAACGGGCGGGACGCCGCCGACTGGGACCGCTGCGGTGATCCCTACGACTCGCATGCCCTGACCATGCGTGATGCCCTCGCGGCCCTCGAACCCCCGGACTACGTCCCTTCTCCGCGGATGACCGCCGATGCCGTGCATCGGTTGATCACGGCACCACGCCCCCCGTTCCGGCTGCCGGTGGGCGTCGACGCGGACACCACGATCGCCCTTCTCGGCGAGCACCGATTCGATCGCTATGCCCGGCTCTTCACTTCCGCGGCAGACCGCGGGGGCGACGAGCCGATGTCTCACGACCTTGGCGACGAGGAGATCACAGCCCTGCTGTCGGATGAGAACCTCGCCGTCCTCACCACCTTGATGCCCGACGATCAGCCACAGACGCACGTGGTCTGGATCGATTACGACGGCCGGCATTTGCTCGTGAACAGCGAGATACATCGCCAGAAGTACCTCAACATGAGGATAAATCCCAAAGTGACCGTCACCCTGATCGACCGAGACGACCCCCACCACTTCGCGGAGATTCGCGGCCGGGTCGTCGGTTTCGACCATGAGCCGGCCGCACGAAACCACATCGACCGATTGAGCCGGAAGTACAGAGGGCACGACTATGACCCGGCGATGATGCGCAGCGCGCGAGTCATCGCCCGGATCGCCCCTATTCGGATTGTGCGGGTGAGAGGAAGCCGCATACGTTCGTCCGCTCCCGGAGGCCCCATAACCGAGCGAATGGAGTGAGCACCGTATTTCATTGGACCCGGGAAAGCCACTACGGCGTTGGATGAAAGAGACATCAGGCGGACGGCATCCGATCCCGGTACCACCGGACCGCACGCAATGGAGATCGCACGCCCCGACGAAAACAGCGAGGCCACGATCGCCACGGGGAAGGAAGACATGAGAGCCGACGACGAGAACACTCGTCGAATTCATCTCGGAGGGGGGGTGATTCGACGGTGCGTGTCCCTCGTACGCCGCGCGGCGCGGCACGGGGCGGCACGCCGCACCTCCCTCGTGGTGCTCGCCAGGGCTTTCCCCGGGCGATTCGGCGCCCTGGTCGGCCTGGTGGTGATCGCCGGCGCGCTGCCCGGCGTCTTCGCGGTTCTGGTGGGGCGGCTCGTGAGCACGCTGTCGGACGGCGCCGCGGCAGATCCCGGCCGTGTGACGGTCGTCGTCATCTGGATGGGCGTTTGCCTGCTGCTCCAGGAAGTGTGTGCCGGCGCGCAGGAGCTCCTGGTCGCCGATCTCTATCGCCGCTTCGACGAGCACCTCCTCGCCCGGGTGATACGCGCCTCGACCTCACTGTCCCAGCTGGACCTGTTCGACGACCCGCTCATGGCCGCCCAACGGGACCGTGCCGCACGGGCGGCACGCTTCGGACCGGGAGAGCTGGTCAGCGGCATCAGCGCGAAGTGGACGAAACAGGCGGGCGGTCTGACCTCCGCGCTGCTGGTCGCCTGGTATTGGCCGCTCGCCGGCGTGCTTCTCGCCGTACTGTGGATCATCGCCGGATGGGGCATCAGGGCCAGCTACTACCGGGCCAATCCCTTCTGGACCGATCCGCTGCGGCGCTCCGCCTACTTCAAGAACATCTCCCTCATGCCGGAGTGGGCGAAAGAGCTGCGAATCTACGGCCTGTCCGGCTGGCTGGCGGATCGGTTCGGCAAGGAGTGGGCCTCCGTCATGGCCGAGCTCCTGAAGGCACGCCGTATCGGGCAACCTCGGCTGGCCCTCCTCGCGCTCGTGTTGCTGGCGAGCCACGTGGTCATCCTGTTCTCTCTGGTCCCCGCAGCGGAGGGCGTACCCGGCATCGGCGCGGACTCCATGGTCGTGGTGCTGCAGGGATTGATCGGGATGGCCGCGCTCGCCAGCCAGCACGGCGACATCTGGATCGAGAACGGCGCCGTCCCCATCCCCGACGTCCTCACCCTGGAGCGGGAAGTAGCAGGTCGCGAGAGAGACGCGTTGGAAAGCCGTCGCGCGATTCTTCCCTCCGCGACGGGAGACATTCGCTTTGAGAACGTGCACTTCGCGTACCCAGGACAACAGCACTCTGTTCTCGAAGGTTTCGACCTCACTATCCCAGCCGGCCAGTCATTGGCCATCGTAGGACTCAACGGTGCGGGGAAGACCACCCTGATAAAACTGCTCACCAGGCTCGCCCGGCCTCAGAAGGGCGTCATCAGGGTAAGCGATACCGACCTGAACGACGTCGATCCGACCGAGTGGCGTAAACGTATCGCGGTGGTCTTCCAGGACTTCGTTCACTATCCGATGCCCGTTCGCGAGAACATCGGTTTCGGCGCGATCGAGCGGCTACGGAGCCTCGGAGCGGACGATTTCGATTCTCGCGTCCGCGCCGCCGCTCGCCTGGCCGGCGCAGACGAGATCATCGACGACATGCCCTTCGGCCTCGACACCCTGCTTTCTCGTCGCTACACCGACGGCGTCGACATCTCCGGCGGACAGTGGCAACGGCTGGCTCTCGCCCGCGCCATGCTGGCGGTGGACAACGGCGCCCAGTTGATCGTCATGGACGAGCCCACGGCGCACCTCGACGTCCGCGCCGAGGCGGATCTGTACAACCGGTTCCTCGACCTCACCCGCGGGCTGACCACGGTTATCATCAGCCACCGTTTCTCGGCGGTACGCCGTGCCGATCGCATCGTCGTGCTGCAGGCGGGACGGCTCGTCGAGGACGGCACCCACGACGAACTCATGAGACTCGACGGCACCTACGCGCGCCTCTTCGCCCGGCAGGCCGCTCGCTACACGTCCAAGGGCACCCCCGCGGGAGGTTCCTTCGGTGGCTGACAAGGTGCACTTCCGCCCGTTCCGCCCCGACCGGGTGCGTGCGACGAAGGTCATCCTCAGGGTCGCCTGGGAAACCGACCGTGTACGGACCATCGCCGCCCTGGGCGTGAGCGTGACGCAGGCACTCCTGGTGTCATCGTTCGCCCTGTGGCTGAAGCTGGTCATCGACGGTGTCGGCGAAGGGGAAAGGTGGGCCGCCACATGGCCCGCCCTGGGCTTGGCGTTGGCGATCGTGGGCAGTGCGGCCCTCGACTACTCCGGTGCGCGGACGCGGCAGACTCTGAACGAGAAGGCGCACCACGTCATGGAGTGTCGCCTTCTCGATGTCGTTGGAAGATCACCCACGCTCGAGATCCACGAGAACCCGCAGCATCTCACTCAGCTGGAGCTCCTGGATTCAGAGTCCTGGGAGTTCGGGGAGACGATCCCGGCGATACTCAACATCGTCAACATCGGCATGCGCATCGCGATGACGGCCGCGCTACTGGCGTCGGTCGACCCGATCCTGCTCCTCGTGCCGCTGTTCGGCGTGCCGAGTCTGGCGCTTGGCGGCCGCGTCAACCGTCTCTACGAACGGGGCGTGGAGGCCGCCGCCGATCTGAACCGGCAGTCGAGAGACCTGTACGAAATGGTGATGAAGCCGGGCCCCGCCAAGGAGATCCGGGTATCCCGCCTACAGGACGAGTTCGTCGGACGCTTCCGCTCCGCGTACCGCGAGAGGCGAGTCATCGAACTCAGGCATCTCATGTACGGCCAGGCGATCAGCCTTGCCGCGCGCTTGGTCTTCGTGCTCGGCTACGCGGGCGCCATCGCGATGATGGCGACACGTGCGGTCAGCGGCACGGCGAGTGTCGGCGACGTGCTGGTGACCGCGATTCTGGCCGGCCAGATCCTCGGCCTGGTCGTCGGCACCACCGAAGTGGTGCAATGGGCCCTTCGCACGCTTACTTCCGCGAGTCGTTACGTCTATCTCCTGGACGTGGCGCGGGACGACCGGCGAACCCCGGCCGCCCCGCTCTCCGTGCCGGACCGGCTGCGCGCGGGGATCCGGCTCGACGGTGTCTCCTACCGCTATACGGAGCAGGGCGATCGTGATGTCCTGCACAATCTCGACATTCTCCTTCCCGCGGGAAAGACCGTCGCGATCGTCGGGGACAACGGCGCCGGGAAGAGCACGTTCGTCAAACTTCTCACCGGAATGTGCCGACCGACGGGCGGTCGCATCCTCATCGACGGCGCCGAACTGTCACAGCTCGAACTTGAGCACTGGCGGCTCCAGATCGCGGCCGCCTTCCAGGATCACGCGCGATTCGAACTCCTGCTCCACGAGGCCGTGGGCATCGGCGACCTGAGTCTGAAGGGAGATCGGGAAGCGGTACGGGCCGCGCTTGAGCGGGCGGGTGCCTCGGACCTTCCGGCCAGGCTGCCCTCGAAGTTGAACACACAGCTCGGCACCAACTGGCCCAACGGAGTGGATCTGTCCGGCGGTGAATGGCAGAAGCTGGCCATCGGCCGGGCGATGATGCGTCGCCGACCACTGCTGTTGATATTGGACGAACCCACCGCCGCCCTGGATGCCGAAACCGAGCACACGCTCTTCGAACAGTGGACACGCGCCGCCCGGCGCTCGGCGGCGGACGCCGGGACGATCACCGTACTGGTTTCCCATCGCTTCTCCACGGTTCGCATGGCCGACCTGATCATCGTCCTGGAGCGAGGACGTATCACCGAGGCGGGGAGCCATGAGGAACTGATCGCCGCCAGAGGCCTCTACGCGGAGCTGTACCAACTACAGGAGGTCAATTATCGCTGATCGATTGAACACTCGACTCAACAGGAGAAAGCGAATAATAGAGTCAAGCATGGTCGGCGCTATCGCAAATACAATTGAACACGTCATGGTAGTGACGCCTTCAATTAAGTTTGCTACCTTATACACACAACCGGTTTCGCCTGGCAGATGAAGAGCGGCGGGAACCGATCGCGTCCGAAAAGGAACACGATGAACGCTGCATTTCAGGAAACCTCGACAGAGAGAACGACGAGCAAGCGGCTGATCGCGATGGCGACCGTGTGGATTCTCGTCCCCGCGGCACTGGCGGTCGTAATGTGGGCGACGCAGCAGTACTATCACCATCCCGGGTCGTGGATGCTCGACATGAAGGTGTACCGTTCCGCTGTCAACGCGGTTCTCGATGGTGTCAGCCCGTACGTCGTCGGTTCGAAGGACATCGTTGAAGGCGCCGATCTGCTGCTTTTCAACTATCCACCGTTCGCGCTCTTCTTCCTCTTCCCGTTCGGAATTCTGAGCCTGGACGTCGCCGGGCTGATATGGACCGCCATCAGCATTGCCGCGCTGCAGCTCAGCGTATATCTCTGCCTCAAGCGCGTAGGGGTCGCCAACGTCTGGCGGCTGGCGATCCCCATCACGGTCGCCTGTCTCCTGCTGAATCCCGTCGACCAGAACCTGCAGTGGGGACAGGTGAGCCTGGTCCTCATGGCACTTGTGCTGGTGGACCTCTGTCTGCCGGACTCGTCCAGATTCAAAGGGGTTCTGATCGGCCTGGCGGCCGGCTTCAAGATCTTCCCTGGCGTGTTCGCCCTCTTCTACCTGCTGACGGGCAGGATTCGGGCCACGGGAACAACGATAGGCACCGCAGTGGGAACGGTCGCGTTCACCTGGGTCGTCTTCCCCGGCTATTCCGCGGATTACTGGTTGCACCAGATGTTCAACACCGCCAGATATATGCCCGCGGGCTGGGTTCCCAACGAGTCGCTTCGCGGGATGCTGGCCAGGACCTTACATTCCGATGCGGCGTCCAGACCGGTATGGCTCGTCGGCTGCCTGCTCACCCTGATCGTCGCCTCGGCCGCGATTCGCGCGGCCTACAAAATCGGTGAGGAAAATCTCGGAATAGTGGTCGTGTCGATGACGGCCCTGCTGTTGTCCGTTGTCGCGTGGCATCACTACTGGGTGTGGAGCATTCCGGCGACGATTCTGCTGGTCGATGCCGCCCGGCGCAGAAAGAGCACGCTGCTCTGGGCCTGCGCCGTCATCCCGATAACAGTCATCGCCCTGCGGGTCAACGAATGGGTCCTTCCCGATCAACCGGGGTACGACCCACTCACCCTTGAGACCCTGCCATTGATCACAACGAGCGTGGTCACGCACGTGACGATAGTCCTTCTTCTGGCGATCACGGCTTACGGCGTGATGGAGGAGGCCAAGCACAAACGGTCGACACGACAGAAAGAACGGCAGAAAGAAGAGGGCCTCGAAGAGCCCGCGCGATAAAGCCTCGCGAACCTCTGGGCGGAAACGGCAGGTTTTACAGCCCGCAGCCGGTTTTCTACCGCACATATTCTGCAATGAGGCACGAATCGCCTGTATCGAGAGGTGGATCGAGGAATGCCTGGACGTAGTCGTGTCGTGATCACAGGTGGCAGCGGGTTTCTTGGGTCGCATCTGTGTGAAAGCTTTCTCCGCAGAGGCGACGAGGTGATCTGCGTGGACAACATGCTGACCGGCAGCCCGGCCAACCTCGAGCCCTCCCGCTCTTTCGAGGGATTCACACTGTTAGAAAAGGACATCACAGCCCCGTTGCGGGTCGAAGAACCAGTGGACGCCGTTCTTCACCTAGCGTGCCCCGCGTCCCCGATGGACTACATGAAATGGCCACTGGAAACCCTGCGCGTGGGTTCCGTCGGCACACAGATGGCTCTTGACCTCGCGTACGAGAAAGGGGCCAGATTTTTGTTCACCTCATCGAGCGAGGTCTATGGAGACCCACTGGTCCATCCACAACCGGAGACGTACTGGGGCAACGTCAACCCAATAGGACCGCGATCGTCCTATGACGAGTCGAAACGCTTCAGCGAAGCACTGACAGTCGCATACCGGGATTCTCGTGGAATAGACTGCCGGATCGCGAGGATATTCAACACCTTCGGCCCGAGAATGCGCCGGGACGACGGTCGGATGATTCCCACTTTTATCAATCAAGCCATCACGCAGCAACCCATGACTGTGGCCGGCGACGGTAAACAGACCCGGACGCTCTGTTACGTGAGCGACACCGTCGAGGGCATCATGAGACTTCTGGATCATCCAGAGCGAGTCCTTTCTCCCGTCAACATCGGCGGACGGCGCGAAATGAATGTCCTGGAGACTGCGGAGACCATCAAGAGATTCGCGAACTCTTCCTCTCCCATCAAATTCATACCGCGCATGCAAGATGACCCGCAAGTGCGATGTCCGGATCTCACCCTGGCCGGCTCAATATTGGGTTGGGCACCCCGGGTACGCCTCGAAGATGGCATAAGGAAGACCATCGACTGGTTCTCCAACAGTCAGACGCGTGTCTGAAGAGAGCATCTCCGGGCGAACCGGCGAGAACTTTTCCCGAAAGCACCGGATCCGCTGCCACCGATCGGTTATTCCAGAACAAGAGCGCATGGACTTTCCTTTGAGAACACTTGTCGATGTGATCGGAAATCCATATGAACGGATACTCAGGTTCTCCGGCGTCGAAGCCGCCGGCCTCTTGGAATAGGCGTGGGAAAGTAGCGGTATGGCCGGTCGTCAATATCGAACACTATCTCCCCGGCCGCCCCGGGCCGGCTATTCAGCCACACCTCGCGCATGGACACGACATCGCGAACTCCGGGTGGCGGGAGTACGGCAACCGAGTGGGAATATGGCGGGTCCTCGGTCTCCTCGACGACCTGGGCATCCCCTTCAGCGCCGCGCTCAACGCCGAGATGTCCCGCCACCATCCGGATGTCGTGGAAGCCGTGGTCGTGCGCGGCGCGGAGGTGCTCGGCCATGGCATGGAGAACAGCACCCGGTATTACGACCTGACGCCCGAGGCCGAGAAAGAGCACATCGCCGACGCGCTGAGCACGCTGAGGCGGGAAACGGGACGACAGGTGCTCGGATGGCTCACTCCCGGCTTCGCGGTCAGTGCCGACACCCATCGCATTCTCGCCGAACTGGGCCTCGGATACACCGCGGATTTCTGTGACGACGACGTGCCCTACTGGCTGGACACACCGGGAGACCGGCTACTGGCCATCCCCTACAGCCTGGAGACGAATGACATCTCGCTGTTCCTCAACATGCATTACACACCGGCGCAATACGCCGATGTGGTGGTGGAGCACGTTCGGCAATTGTGCCGCGAACCCAGCCGCGGTCGCGTGGTGGCGCTCGGCCTGCACCCCTTTCTGGTCGGACAGCCGAGTCGCATCGGGTTCCTGCGTGCCTGTCTGGAACGCCTGGCCGCCCTTGACGAGGTCTGGTTCGTCACGGGCGAGGAGATATGCGAGCTCATAAAGAAGGAGGACGTCGTATGACCGGCTCATCACCCGAGACTCTGCTCGACCTGCCTGTCACCGAAGCCACGGCGCGAACCGTGGCGCCCTTCGGCGAGCTGGTGGCGGACACGGTCACGCAGGCCATCGACATACCGTATTACCGAGGCCGTGTCATCGAAGGCGGTGACATCGGGTTCAGATACCGCGGACGAGCGGCGCTACGCACCGCCCAGGTTCTCCCGGGTCAGACGTCCGAGGTGCACTGGCTGGAGCGCCATCTGCACCTGACGCAGCTTTTCGTCGGCCTAAGCGGTCCTTACGTGATGGTGCTCGCCCCGCCCAACGACGATGCGGACCCCGACGGGGTGCCCGACCTGAACGAGACCGTCGCGCTGCGCTTCCCCGCCGCCAGCGCACTGCTTCTCCATCTGGGGACCTGGCACGATTTCCCGATCGCGGTGTCAGAGCCGGTCACCCTGCTGATCGGCAACTCCGAGGAAGTGGTGGACGCACTGCAACGGGCGGGTGGTCCGCGTGAACTGAACGAGGGTGACGTCCGCAAGATCTCGCTCACCCAGCGCTTCGGCGTCACGATACGCCCTCGGTTATGAGGGCCGAGCATGACGCCGTTCTCGCCGCCCTGGACCGCCTGGACGCGGTGGACGGCGAGTTGCACGCGTTCGTTCCGGAGCCTGGGCGCCGCAGCCGCGTGCTCGCGGAGAGCCGGAGTTCGTCGGTCGCCCGCCGAAGCGCGAGTGCTCCGCCCCCGCTTCAGGGCGTGCCCGTGGCGGTCAAGGACGTGTTCCACGTGACGGGCCTGCCGACGCGCGCGGGCAGCTCCGTCGATCCCGCGTTGCTCACAGGCGCGGAGTCGGCTCTGGTGCGCCGGATCCGGATGGCCGGGGGCGTGGTGCTCGGTAAGACGCACATGGACGAGTTCGCCTGCTGTGAGCCCGGTCCGACGCGAAATCCCCACGACCGAGCCCGTACACCGGGCGGGTCCAGCGCCGGGTCCGCCGCCGCCGTGGCCGCCGGTGTGTGCCCGGTCGCGCTGGGATCGCAAACGCAGCGGTCCGTGATCGTTCCGGCCGCCTACTGCGGTGTGGCCGGGTACAAGCCGACACCTGGCCTGGTCCCCTTCGACGGAGTCCCGATGGCACCCAGCATCGATACGGCCGGACTGTTCACCGCGAACATGCCTGACATGGTGTGGGCCGCGGCGGCCTTGTTCGACGTCACCGCCTCTCGTCCCGTCGGCCCACCACGACTGGCCATCCCGGCAGGCGCCTTCCTCGGAACGCTCCTTGAACCCGCTCGCCGGGCCTTCGCCGTCCAGGTGGCGGCCCTGCGATCGGCCGGAGCCGTCATCCAGGAGCGGGACGTCCCGTGGGGTGATCCCCGACCGTGGCTGGAAGACTTCGACGCGGTGCTGCTCTCCGAACTCGCCTCGGTGCACGAGCGGTGGTTCAGCACGCACGCCGACCGATATCGCCCTCGTACGGCATCGGCGATCCGGGCCGGGCAGTCCATACCGGCGGCTCGCGTGGCAGCGGCCCGCCGCCGTATCGAAGATCTTCGTTCTCTGATCGCCTCGGCTGCGGCCGATGTGGACGCCTGGATATGTCCGTCCGCGCTGGGGCCGGCGCCACGCGGACTGTCGCACACGGGCGACGTGGAGATGACCATCTTCTGGTCGTGGGCCGGATTGCCCTGTGTGACCGTGCCCGCCGGCCTGATCGACTGCGGCGACGAACCGCCGATGCCGGTGGGGCTCCAGACAATCGGCGGGCACGGCGACGACGCGGCCGCTCTCGGGGTCGCCGCCTGGATCTCCGACGCACTCCTGAAGGAGACGACATGAGCGCGCAGGCCGACTCCCGTTCCGTCCGGAATGCTCTCACGGCCACCAGCGTGATCATCCCCGTTCGCGACGACCCGCGCATCGTCGCATGCGTGGAGAGCGTCGACGAGGACGTGGAGATCGTCATCTGTCTCAACGACGCCAGTCCGGAGGTGCGCCACAGCGTAAGCGCGCTCCCGGGAAAAGCGGTCGTGACCGAGATCCCGGACGCAAATCTCGGCGCGGCCTACAACGCGGCGATCGACGCGGCCACCGGCCGATATCTCCTCTTCATGGACTCCGACTGTGTGTTCGCGCCGGGCACCATTCGGGCCCTCGCCACCCGCGCGCTCACAGACCCCGTGGTCAAAGGGCGCGTGCAGTTCACCTCCACCGGAAGTCGGCTCAGCCGCTGGATCGAGAAATCTCGATCCTTCCAAATCGCCGACCATGTGAATGCCTATTCGCCGCCGCTGATATACGACCGTGAGATCGTGCACCGGATCGGCGGATATCACTACTCCGATCTCATCCACTGGGAAGAAGACCGCGAGTTCGACTTCCGGCTTCAGCTCGCGGGCATCCAGGTGGCCTACCTGCCCGACGCGATCGTCCGGCACGCACCGCAGCAGGGCTTCAGCGACCTGCGCAGTGGCTTCCGCTACGGCCTCGGCGAGGGCATTGGTCAGGAACTGGGCCTGTTCATAACCCCGGCCCTGCGGTGGCGACTGGCCAACGATGCCGGGTCCGTGCTGGAGAAAGCGCGCAGGCGAGGCATCGGACCCGCCGTTTATCGAGTGGCGTGGCTGACCGCGTATCACCTCGGCACCCTTTATCACACCCTGGCCGACCCGTACCGGGTCCGGACTCGCTATCCCGCGACCGCGGCCCGCGTCAAAGTACACCACGGCGTCCCCGGACACACGACGAAACTCAACTCCGTGCATCGTCAGGCGCTTCGCGCCGCCCATCTTCGGCAAGGGCGGCGCATCGAGCCACAGCGGGACGAGAACAGACCCGAATACGAGCTACAGGAGGGGCAGTGACTTCACCGTCAGAACCCATGAAAATAGGCATCGTGGGCTGTGGCGCGGCAGCCCGGCTCTGCCATCTGCAGGGGTTGACCCACGACGGCCCGTTTCTGCTGACCGCGCTGGTGGATCGTGTCCTCTCGCACGCTGTCACGGCGGCTGAACACCATCGCGAGTTGAGAGACGCCGATCACCCCGTTGCGGTCCTCACCTCCGTCGAGGCGGCCCTGCCGTATATCGACGCCGCCGTGGTCGCCACTCCCCACGCCACTCATGCCGACGTGGCCGAGCAACTGCTGCGAGCCGGAAAACACGTACTGGTGGAGAAACCGCTCGCGCTGACCCCGGACGAGTGCACGCGAATCCGTTACGCCGCGCAGCAGGGTTCGGCGACCGTGGTGCCGGCATATGTCCGTCGTCTGTTCCCCGCCGCCCAATGGGTCCTGGACCTGCTCGACACCGGCAAGCTGGGTGACGTCGTTCGCGTGACCTGGCGGGAGGGACGGCCGTACGACTGGCCATTACTGACCGGATTCATGTTCGACGCGCCGTCGGCGGGTGGAGGGGTACTGGCGGATACCGGGCCGCATGTCTTCGACATGCTCTATCACTGGTTCGGGGGCCCCGTACAACTCATCCGTTTCGAGGACAACAGCGCCGGCGGGGCGGACAGCGAGGCACGCGCCACCGTGAGGTTCGGCTCCGTGACGGCCGAAATCGAGATCAGCCGGCTGCGAGAGCTGCCCAACGAATGTGTCATTCATGGCACGGCGGGCTCATTAACCGTGGGAACCGGCCTTTCCGCGTCCTTCGTCCACCTCGACGCGGCCGGTCATGCGGTCGGCCAGGGACCGGTCCCAACGTCGCCGCGCACGAAAGACTCATGGGAGGGCCTGTTTCACGGTCAGTTCGAGGAGTTTCACCGGGCCGTGAAGGGTGACGCGACCGAGTACGCCACCTTCGAGGACGCCGTCACCACCGTGAACCTCCTTCACGAGTGCCGCACCACCTCCCCGGAAAAACTGTCCCGGCCATGGGAGGCCCGCCCCGGCCAAAGACCCGATCCCGATCCCGATCCCGCCGGTCGCGTAGCGGTGACGGGTGCGACCGGCTTCATCGGCGCGCATGTGGTGGACCGGCTGGTCGCCGAGGGCGTGTCCTGCGTCGCCGTCGTCCGTGATCTGGCTCGCCTGGCCCGGCTCTCCCACCTTGATCCGCGCAAGCTGACCCACGTACGCACGGACATCCGGGATGTCTCCGCCTTGACCGAGGCTTTCACGGGGTGCGACGTAGTGATCCACACGGTGCACGGCAGCAGCGGCGACACCACGGAACAATGGTCCGTGACAGTGGAGGGAACCCAGGCCGTGCTCGACGCCGCGGCCGCCGCGAAAGTCCGCCGACTGGTATATGTCGGTACGGTTGCGACCTACGACACAGCTGATGTGCGTGACCTGAACGAAGACACCCCGATGCTGCCCACCCGTGCCAACGATCTCGAGTACGCCCAGCAGAAACTCGCCGCCGAGCGGCTTGTGCTGGCGGCCGCCAAGAAGCCGGAGGTCGTCTCGATCCAGCCGACGGTGGTGTACGGGCCGTGGTCGCCGGCTTGGACGCTCGGTCCGATTCGTCGGCTGGTAGAGGGGCGGGTGAACCTGCCGACCGGCGATACGCCAGGACTCTGTAACGCTGTGCACGTTCACGACGTGGCGGCGGCTGTCACGACGCTCGCGCGGGCACCGCACGTCGACGGCCGGCGGTTCCTCGTTTCAGGGCCGGAGCCGGTCAAGTGGGGTGAGTTTTACGACGCCTACCGGCAGATGCTGAACTTGGCGCCGCCGACGGGGTATCACGGCAGAGAATTGCCGGATTGGGAGAGGAGACTTTATTCCGACGAAGCGGTGGTTCACTGTGACCGGCTCGCCTCCCTCGGCTTCCGCCCGCGCATCGGTTTCGCCGAGGGCATGACCCATACAGCCGAGTGGGCACATTGGGCGGGGCTGCTCCGATGACCACGGTCCTGGCCATCGCACCACACCCCGACGATGAGTTGATAGGCGCCGGCGGCTCACTCATCAAACACTCGGGAGCGGGAGGTCAGGTCTCGCTCCTTCAGGTGGTTGGACGCGAGCCGACCTTGGGCGCGGATATCGGGCCTGAGGAATACGCGGCCGAGATCGAAGTGGCGCGGGAACGCCTGGGCGCCTTTGAGTGCGTCAACCTGGGGGCACCCTCACGCGACCTGTCACCCTCCCGGCGATGGCGGATGGCGCTGACATCCGCGATCCGCCGGGTCACTCCCAACATCGTCTACCTTCCGCACGCCGGCGAGGCCGACCGGGAACACCGGCTCGTACACGAGCTGGCCATGGACGCCCTCTGGATGGCGAGCTCCGGGTTCTTTCCCGAGGCCGGGACGCCATGCGCTCCACCCGACCTCGTGCTTGGGTATGAGGTGTGGACCCCCATGGCACGTCACTCCTATGTGGAGGACATCACCGACGTACTTGACGCGAAGGTGCATGCGATGCGCGCATACCGGTCGCAGCTGCGACACGTACCGTGGGACGCCGCGATCGAGGGTCTTGCCCGATATCGCGGCGCATCCGCTCAGGGAAGAGGGGCCGCGGAGGTTTTCGAGGTTATACATCTGGGTGGAAACCCCGCCGGTCTCCATGAAAATAAGGAGGCGTAGGAGGGACCACGCGGCGATGCTCGTGGTGAGCACTCGCAGACGGGTGAGGGTCCCACCGCGACGGGGCCCCTCACTTCAAGCGGCCACTGGACATAACCGGCGGATCTCAGCTGAGAACTCGCCTTTGCCTACGGAGTTTGAGCAGCTCAGGAGAGATGGTCGAATTCGCCGTCTCTGGCTCCGGACAACCACGCGTTCCACTCCCCTGGAGTGAACACGAGCGTCTCCTCCGTGGAGGTGAGACGCATCGCTATGTGGGCGTTGACGAACGCGATCGACAGGTGGGTATCGCCGGGGTTGGGAGTGGACAGCCATTCGGCAGCGGCCAACCCGAGGGCTGCTGCTGCCGGTTTGGGCAGGTGAGATGGTGTTTCTGGAAGGTGAGAGGGCAGGTCGTAGGAGCCGTTCCGCGCCTCGGTCACCAGGGATCTCCAGGCATCGGGGGTGCACAGGAGCCTGGGTCCTTCCGGGTTCTTGGAATCGCGGATGGCGACCCCGGACGGCATCGGCTTCATCTGGACACATTGCTGGCCGCTACCGGTGTAGCTGCTGGTGATCCAACCGTGTTCGTCGGTCACTGTTCCCCCTGGTCCGGGACGTCGGCCTCCCCATCCCTGCCGCGTCGGGTACGCGTCGGTCAGGCTCGGGTCCACTTCTGGTTGGTGGCGCCGGTGCAGGTCCAGATCTGCACCCTGGTGCCGTTGGCGGTGCCGTACCCGGAGACGTCCAGGCACTTGTTCGCTCCGACCGCGGTGATGGTGCCGTCGGCGTTCAGGCGCCACTTCTGGTTGTTCTGCCCGTTGCAGTCCCAGATGATCACCGCGGAGCCGTCGGCGGTCCCGGCGCCGTTGACGTCCAGGCACTTGCCGCCGTAGACCCGCAGCTCACCGGCGGCGGTGGAGGTCCACCGCTGGTTGGGCTGCCCGCTGCAGTCCCAGATGTTCGCCGCGGCACCGTTGGCCTGCGAGGCGCCGGCCACGTCCAGGCACCGCCCCGACCCCACACCCCGCAGAGCACCCGTGCCATCCGACGGCGAAGGCGAAGGGGACGGCGAGGGGGACGGTGTGGAAGAGCCGCCGTCGAGGCCGAGGAAGGTGATGGCATAGGCGAGCTGGCCGCTCATCGGCAGCTGGTGGCCGACCCCGCTGATGCTGATCCCCTCCACCGTGGCCTGGGCCGAGGTGACGCCGTACCTGGTCCGGGTCCAGTTCGACTGCGGGCGGTCGGTGAACGCCGGAGTCTGGCTCAGCCCGTGCAGGTTCGTCCACTGCTTGATCTCTTCACCGAAGTTGTTGTAGTGCAGCGTCGTGTCCGTGCTGCCGTGCCACAGTTGCATCCGTGGGTAGCGCCCGGTGTATCCGGGATACATCGACCGGGCCTGGTCACCCCACTGCTGCGCCGTCTTGATGATTTGCCCGCCCGAACACTGGCTGTTCCACAGCGATCCGTTCGTGGTCGCGAAACACCCCGCGGGAACTCCGGAGAACGCCGAACCGGCGGCGAACACGTCCGGATACTGGGCGGCCAGCACGTTGGTCATCATCGCCCCCGAGGAGAACCCGCTGACCACGATCCGTTCCGGATCCACGTTGTAGCGCTGCCGCGCCCAGGCGACCATCGCCATGACACCGGTGGAGTCGCCGCCGCCGTCGCGCCGCAGCGCGGCGGGGGTGGACACGTCAAAGCATTTCTCGCTGCGAGTGACCTCCGGAACCACGATGACGTATCCGTACCTGTCGGCCGCGGTCACGTAGTCGTGCCCGTTGCCGTTGAAGATCGCACCGGCCGACCCGCCGCAGTAGTGGGTCAGCACCAGCAGTGCGGGCCGTGCCGCGACCCTGTCCGGCACGTAGATGTACATGTTGAGGTTCGTCGGGTTGGTTCCGAAATTCGTCACCCGGGTCAGGGCCGCGGCGGACGCCGACGGTAGCCCGACGAGGACTCCGGCGGAGGCCAGGCACAGGACGACGGCCGCCAGCACCGCTCTGATCATGCGTTTCACTCGTTCGCCTTTCGTTTCCGGTCGACCCGCGCCGGTTGAGCCCGCTGCTCCTCACCGGGACGCCATGAAAGGACGCATGGCGAAGCGAGGTTGTGGATGTCGACGTGGACGGCCACGATGCGGAGGGCCGCGAAGCGCCTCCACACTGCGCCCATGTGATCGGGCGCAGAGGTTCCGGAAGGAGCGCACCCCCAGGGCCTCGCCTCTAATTACGGTCGGAGTCATGAGGCCCGTCAAGACCTTAAACCTGCTTATTTCACCATTCGCACACCGAGAATCCGACCATGGTTAGCCGTTTTACCCCTTTACCAGCGGCGATGCCCAGCACCATGGGTATCCGCGCCAAGCATCCTCATATGAACCGTTCAAATGTGTCGTACTAATTGGAGAGCGTGCATCCATGGGACAACCTTGCGTCGAACCGTGCAGGGTCGCCGGGTGCACTTCGCCGTGGAGTGTTCTCCTCCGCGGCGGCGGTCGCGCCCCGGGCAGGGCCTCCGTGATGAAACTTTCAGTCATCCGAAGATCAGCATGATCCCGGATCCGGCTCGCGCCCTGATTTCCTGCCGCACGGTATGGCGTGATCATTCTGCCGACGACCGTCGGACCGGCTCCTCTTCCGTGCACCCACCGGCGGGTTGTCATCGAGGGTCCTTGACGGCCTGCGTCACCCCGTGGATTCCGAGCCGGATCATCGAACCGGTTCGCCTCAACCACGGAATCTGGGGGGCGACCGGGACCCGGCCGACGTCTGGCAGGAGTCAGTAGCGCTCGAAACCAGGCGTTTACTTCTATAACACACGTTGTTGACATCACTGACAGCGAAATCTAGGCTTCGGTCGAATCGATTCGATGCAGGGACATCCTGGTTTTCGAGCCCCCACCCCCCACGAAGCCATTCCACTCACATGTGCGCGCAGCACCCACGAGTGAGGAGAGCCCAAGATGAACGTTGGCGACATCGTCCGCCGAGCCCGACTGTGGCGTCTCACGCCATCGCTCCCAGCCCATCCGCCCCGCCCTCACGCGTCTGAGACGCCAGAGGCGGACATCACCCCCGGCAGGCGGCACAGAGGCCGCCGCGCGATCGCCGCCTTTCTCGCCGTCGGCGCCCTCGTCGCGGGCCCCGTCGTGACGTCCGCCACGCCGGCCCAGGCCGCGGACCAGTCCATCGCCGTCGACTTCTCCGCCGGCAGTGGCACTCCGACCTACCGTGCCTCCGGCTGGATCTACGGCATGACCGAGAACGCGTCGGGCCCGCCCAACCAGTACTTCACCGACGTGAAGTTCCGGTACATGCGGGCCGGTGGGGCACAGCTCGACAGCCCGGGTGGCTGGGTGTCGGGCAAGTATGACCGACGGTGGAACGCCACCCGTGCCCAGTTGCTGCGCACCCGGTCACTGGGCGGGGAGTTCATCCTGCTCGTCCACGACCTGTGGGGCGCCGACGGCTACCCGATCTCGCGCTTCCCCGGCGACAACGGCAACTGGACGGACTACGACAACTTCCTCACCCGTCTGATCAACGACGTGCAGGCCACCGGCGCCCCGGTGCAGTGGGACCTGTGGAACGAGCCCAACATCACCCTGTTCTGGAACCGTCCGATCTCCCAGTACCTCGAACTGTGGCGCCGCACCTACCAGCGCGTCCGGGCCGCGTTCCCGACGCAGCTCATCGTCGGACCGAGCTGCGCGTGCGTGCCGTCCACCGGCCACGCTTTCTGGAACCAGTACCTCGACTACGTCAAGGCCAACAACGTGGTCCCCGACATCATCAGCTGGCACTCCCTGCCGGGCGACCCGGTGGCCAACGTGGCGGCGGCCGACACCACGTTGAACTCCCGTGGCATCCCGCACCCACGGCCCTACCAGATCAACGAATACGGGGCGTCCAACGAGCAGAACCCCGCCGACGGCTCCTGGTACATCGCGCGCCTGGAGCGGGCCGGCGCCGACGGCCTGCGCGCCAACTGGGCGGGCGGAGGAAACCTGCACAACGACCTCGGCAACCTGCTGGTCCGCAACTCGGCGGGCCAGTACCAGCCGAAGGGCGAATGGTGGGCCTACCGCTTCTACGGCTCGCAGACCGGCCAGATCGTGTCCGTCACCCCCAGCGCCTCGTACGACGCGTTCGCCACCAAGGCGGCGGGGACGGCCAAGATCCTGGTCGGCGGCGGCACCACGACCGGCAACATCGCCGTCAACCTGCGGCGCCTGGACGCCACGAGCGGCATCGTGGAGAACAACCAGGTGAGGGTCGTGGCCGAGCGCATCCCTCACAACGGCGGCGGCGCCGTCACGGCCCCGGTCACCGTCCAGAACTCCGTGGTGACCCTGTCCGGCAACGGCACGACGGTCAACCTGCCGCACACCGCCATCGACGACTCCTACACCGTCACGCTGCTGCCCCCCTCCGACCCCGGCCCCGGCCCTGGCCCTGGCCCTGACCCCGGGTCGACGTCGGTGTTGCGCAACGTCAACGCCGGCCGGTGCCTGGACGTCCCGAACGCGACCACCACCAACGGCACCCAGCTCCAGCTGTGGGACTGTGGCAGCGGCACCAACCAGCGCTTCACCTCCACCTCCGGTAAGCAGCTGCAGGTGTACGGCAACAAGTGCCTGGACGCCTCCGGGCAGGGCACCGCCAACGGCACCCAGGTGATCATCTGGGACTGCAACGGCGGAACCAACCAGCAGTGGAACATCAACGGCGACGGCACCATCACCGGCGTGCAGTCCGGCAAATGCCTGGAGGCGAGCAACTTCGGGACCGGCAACGGAACCAAGGTGCAGCTGTGGTCCTGCACCGGCACGAGCAGCCAGAAATGGACCAGGAGCTGACCCAACGGCACGTGGAGTGCCTGGACTCCATCCGGACCTGGCCGCGCCTGCCTTCGCGGCGGGGACGGCTGTGAGAGGCCCGGCGGCGAGATCCTTCTCGCCGCCGGGCCCGTTGTTCGCGGATCGATTCGACGAACCGGGGAGCGCGCATGATCACGGGCCGCCTCCTCTGAATGCGTGTCGGGGCTCCTGGGGCGGATGGCATGCTGAGGGTGTGAGCGAATCCGACGTCCACCTGCGTATCGCCCCCGAGTTGCTGCTGTTCCTGCCCGCGCGCCGGCGGCGCGAGTGGCAGCGGGTGACGCCGGACGGGACGTCGACGCTGGGCCATGTCGTGGAGTCGATCGGCGTTCCGCTGCCCGAGGTGGGGCCTCTGATCGTCGAGGGCGCGGAGGTCGGCACGTCCTACCAGCCCGTCGCCGGTGACGTGGTCCACGTTCACGCCATGCCCCGCCCTCAGCGAGTGCCGCTCGAACCCGGCCGGCACGCACCCCGGTTCCTGCTCGATGTCCACCTGGGTACTCTCGCGCGACGGCTCCGGCTACTGGGCGTGGACGCGACCTATCACAACGACATGGACGATCCCTCCCTCGTCGCCGAGGCGAACAGGGAACGCCGCGTGCTGCTCACCCAGGATCACGGCCTGCTGTGCCGCCGGGCGCTCTGGCTCGGCGCCTACGTACGAGGCACCAAGGCGAACGACCAGCTTCGCGACCTGCTGGAGCGGTTCGCGCCGCCGCTGCGGCCGTGGACCCGCTGCACCGCCTGCAACGGGGAGCTGGCGCCCGTCGACAAGAGCGAGATCGACCGCCTGCTGGAGACCGGGACGAGGCGCTCCTACGACGTCTACGGCCGATGCTCGGAGTGCGGGCAGATCTACTGGCGTGGCGCGCACAGCGAGCATCTGGAGGAGATCGTACGGTCGGCCCTGCGCACGACCCGCCAGGAGTCGCAGGCCGGCGGGGAGTCGCGCTGAGGCAGGCCGGGCACGGCTTACCCGGTTTTCGCCGGTCTCGGTCAGCGGGATGTCGCGGCGCTGTATGAGAGCTTTCGGGTCACGCTGCGGGATGTCGCGGCGCGGCATGAGGACCTTCGGGTCGCGCTGCGGATGTCGCGGATCCGCACCGGCCCCGAAGGCCCTCACCCCACTACAACCGTCCCCGCACCCGAGCGGTGCGGGGACGGTAGGGCTAGCGCTGCCAGACGCGCACGTAGTCGACCTTGAAGTCGGCCGGGAAGGTGGTCGAGGCGTCCGGGTCGCCCAGCCAGCCGCCGACCTGGAAGTTGATCCGCAGGTGGAACTTGCGCTTGTAGCTCGCGTCGGAGCCGAAGGTCTCCTTCAGCCAGGCGGGCGTGTTGCCCTCCCGGCGCCAGATCTCCTTGCCGTCGATGTACCAGCGGATCACCCCGGGCTCCCACTCGGTGGTGTAGGTGTGGAAGCCGTCGCCCGGGTAACCGCTCGGGAAGGTGTAGCGGAAGTCGCTCTTGGTGGGCGTGTAGTCACGGAAGATCGCGGCGGTCGCGGCCTTGTAGTACTTGGAACCGCCGGGAAGCTCGGTGACGTCGATCTCGCCGTTGCCCCCGTCGTCCGGCCTCATCCAGAAGGCGGGCCACAGGCCCGTGGAGTTGGTCGGCCCGTTCGGCGACTTCGCGCGCACCTCGAAGCGACCGTAGGCGAACGACGCCTTGCCCTTCGTGTCGAGGTAGGCGGTCGTGTAGTGACGGGTCGTGCCGGCGCACTTCCAGTCTTCCTTGAGTGCCCGCACCGTCAGGTTGCCGTCGCGGACGAACTGGTTCTCCGGCCGGCTGGTGATGCAGGCGCGGTCGTAGTCCACGGAGCTGTCCTTGGGGTTCCACTTCTTGGTGTCGAGCGCGGTGCCGTCGAACTCGTCGGACCAGACGAGCTTCCATCCGGGCGGGTTCGTGGAGGTCGCCGTGGGCGTGGCGGTCGGCTTCACGGTCGCTGTGGTCGTGGGTGTGGCGGTCGGCTTCACCGTCGGCGTCGGCGTCGCGGTCGGCTTCACGGTCGGCGTGGGAGTGGCCGTGCCGCCCGCGGTGTAGGTGACGACGAGGCGTGGCCGGATCGCCGCGTTGGAGTTGTCGGCTGAGGCCCAGTAGGTGCGGGTGTTCCTGGTCGACTGGCGGACGGCGAAGGTCACCGCGCCGTTGCCCGTGACGGCCGAGGACACGTCCCAGGCGTTGTAGCCCTTGGTGACCGCGGTGGAGGAGTCCAGCGCGGAGCCGAGCGTCGGCCTGGTCTCCCAGGTTCCGGCGCCCGAGGCGCCGCCGCTCGCCTTGTGGGCGGTGGTCGTGGTCGCGGCGAAGGCGTTCCAGGAGTACAGCTCCAGGCGGGCCTTCACGTTGGTGGCTCCGGCGGGCAGGCCGGTGACCGTGAAGGCGACGACCGCCTGCCGCTCTCCGGCGGAGTTCCCCTCGCAGGACTGCGGGCAGGTCGCGAGCGTCGTCTTGGCGCTGCCGTTACCGTCCTGGGCCACCTGCGAGTAGGAGGTGTCGGCCGACGGCTTGATCGTGACGCTCTGCGCCGCCGCCGAGGCCACACCACCTCCCCAGATCGTGACGAAGGCACAGGTCGCGGTGAACGCCGCGACAGCGCGCCTTCTCGGGAGTCGCGAGCCTCTCGGCCGCGAGTTTTCCGATCGTGAACCTGTCATCTTCTTCCCCCATTGATGTCATCGAACCGCTGCTGCAAGCGGTCCATGATCATGTGAACGGGATGAAGGTAACAGTGAAAATCAGGATCTGTCGTTTTTTGAAAATTTGGACGGTTCCATTCTGATACTGCCGTTCACCAGCATCTTTGACGAAAATCTCACCCTGTCGGTCAGCTCTCCTTCGAGCCTCCAGGGACGATCGCCATCCGGATGGCATGGGAGTCAGGAGGGCGGAGATCGAGTCGTCTACCGAAATATGGGCCGGCGCTCCGGCCTTCGGACCGGGGTGAAGGCCCGCGCGGGAGGGCTTCCAAGGCCCGGGCGTGCCCTAAGCCGGACGACTTTGCTGTTCGATGTAGTGGTGCAGGACGCTGATCGGTGCGCCGCCCACTGACCCGGCGAAGTAGGAGCCGGACCAAAAGCGTCCGCCCCACGGGTACCGGCGGACGTGCGCCTCGTACTCCTTGCGCAGGAGTCGGGCCGAGACGCCCTTGAGGCTGTTGACCAGCTTTGAGAGCTGCACCTTGGGCGGGTAGTGCACCAGGAGGTGCACGTGATCGCCCCCGCCGTTGAACTCCTTCAGCTGCGCTTCGAAGTCCGCGCATACATCCCGCATGATCTCCTCGCACCGGTTGAGCATGGCCTCGGTGAAGGCGCCGTGCCGGTACCTGGTAACGAAAACCAAATGGACATGAAGGTGGTGGACGACGTGACGGCCCGTGCGTACGTCAGGATTCGAATTCCAGCGCGGTGACATAAACCAAACGATACGATGCCCCGCATGGGACTCGGTGTGGAGCTTGGTGTGGAGCACCGGCAGTTCGGGCATCGCGCTCGGCTGGTGCTGACTGCCGCGCAGGTCCGGCTCATCGACGACCAGGCGCACGCGGCCCGCACGATGTGGAACCTGCTGCACGAGTGGTGGACGATGCTCCCCAAGCACAAGCGTTCCCTGGCCGCGGCCGACGCCGCGATCCGGCAGGCCAGAAAAGACATCGACTGGCTCGCCGTCCTTCCCGCTCAGGCCGCACAAGCGGTACTGAAGACCTACTTCCAGGCGTGGAAGAACCGCTGGGACGGCCGAGCCGACGCACCGACCTTCAAGGCCCGCCTGCGCACGGTGATGGGCGTGGACATTCCGCAGGGCCGAGACCTCCACCTCCAGCGGGTGCACCGGCGCTGGGGCATGGTGAATATCCCCAAGGTGGGCCGGGTCCGGTTCCGTTGGACCAAAGACCTACCGGTCGGCAAGAAGGCCGGCGCCGACAACCGGATCACCGGGGCGCGGCTGGTCAAGGACGCCCTCGGCTGGCACATCGCCTTGCGCGTCCAGACCCTCGAACCGAAACCCCAACCCCACACCGGCCCCGACGTCGGCATCGACGCCGGAGTGAACATCCCCCTGGCCCTGTCCGACGGCAGCCATCGAAACCACGGCCGCCCTGCCCGGCTTTCGGACGGTAAGGCCGACCGGGACAAGTGGCTCAACGCCGACGAGAAAGCCAAACTGCTGCGGCTGCAACAGCGGGCCGCGCACCGCAAAAGCCTCCACAAGCCCGGCAGGCACCCCTCCAACCGGCTGAAGCGGACCTATGACCAGATCGCAAGCCTTCGCGCGAGAGCCAAGCGCCGGGCCATCGACTGGCAGCACCAAACCACCACCGAGATCGCCCGCACCTACGGCGTGATCGTGGTGGAGCACCTGAACATCCCGAACATGGTCACCTCCGCCAAGGGCACCGTCGAGGAACCGGGCACGAACGTCGCGCAGAAGTCCGGCCTGAACCGCTCCATCAGCCAGGAGGCATGGGGTCGCGCCGTGACGATGCTGACGTACAAGTCCGCCCGCCATGGTGGCGCCCTGTACAAGGTTCCCGCCCCCGGCACCTCCCGCCGCTGCTCAGCGTGTGGCTTCACCACGCCGGGCAGCCGGGAGTCCCAGGCCGTGTTCGTGTGCAAGAACGAAGGCTGCGACTGGTCCGGCAACGCCGACCACAACGCCGCCCGAAACATCTTGCACCTGTACCGGACGGGCCTCGCGCTCGTCCCGGCTGCCGGGAGGGCAGTCGTCAGGCACGCTCGCCGCGTCAAGCCCGCCACCGCAAGGTAGGGGGGAATCTCCTGCCCTTCAGGCGAGAGAGCACTTCAATCGTCTCCGTCATCGCTGTTGATCGCCACCTTATCCCCCCGCACCTGCCCAGCTCATTTACCCGGTTCAGAGGACCTTGCGCGCACCGGGCAGGGCGCGGACCAGGTACGCCGTCGCCCAGCACAGCGGCAGCGCGAGGGCGGTGAGCAACGCGGCCTTCGCGACCGCGGGCGCCTGCACGTCGCGGAGGGCGTGGCCCAGTGCGACGAGCACGACCGGATGGATGACGTAGACGGCGTAGGCGTGCGCCGACAGGAACCGGCGGCGGCGTCCCTGGTGGCCGAGCCGCTCCCGGAACAGCACCAGCAGGCCGAGGATGACGCCGACGGCGAGCGCCGACTCGCAGGTTGCCGCTATCAGGGACGCCGGGGTGCCGTGGCCCAGGATCCCCTCTCCCGCGAAGATCAGGCAGAGGACGAGCACGACCGCGGCGACGGCCGCGACGGCGAACCCGGCCCGGCCGGCCGTTCTGGAGAGGCCCTCCAGCCAGCCGCGCCTGGCCGCGACCAGCCCGACGACGAACAGTGCCACGTACTGCGGCAGGTAGGCGGGTGAGGGCAACCCCAGCACGGAGATCCCCATCGGCACCACGATGCGCCACAGGTAGGTGACGAGGGCCAGTCCGACGGTGAACCCGACGATCGCGACGGCGCCGGGCGCCCGCCCTGTGGCCGGGGCCGGTTCGGATGCGCGCCGGTCCTCGCCGGTGAGGTGCCGCCAGAGGACGTAGAGCACGCTGAACACCAGCAGCACCTCGACGAACCACATCGGCCCGGGTGTGAACGAGCGCAGGTAGAACTGCCAGTAGGGCAGCTCACTCCCCCGCTGGAGGGCGGCGTCTCTCGCGGCGGTGTACTGGCCGACGGTCACCAGGGGACGGAGCACCAGCAGCCAGAGCAGCAGCGGGACTCCCAGGCGCAGCAGCCGCTCCCTCAGGAATCGCCGGGTCCCCCTGCGGTCGTAGGAGCCCGGCACGAAGAGCCCTGAGACGAGGAAGAAGGCGCCCATGAAGAACGCCTGGTTGAGCACGAGCAGGATGTCCAGCAGCGTTCCCGAGGAGTCGGTCGGGGGTTCGATGTAGTACCAGCGCGGGACGTTGCTGTAGGCGATCACGGAGTGGTGGACCACCACGAGTGCCATCAGGGCGGTGCGCAGGTTGTCGACGTGGAGGAGCCGCGGGTACGTGCCGGGCGGCGCGGTCGGCCGGTTGACGGACTGTGTCATCGATTCGACGTCTCTCCACGAGGTTCGGCCCGAGCGGCGTGCTCGAACAGGTCTGCCAGTTCTTCGGCGTGCGCTTCCAGGTCGTGGCCGGGGTGGGCCACCCAGTAGGCGAACATGTCGTCGATCGCGGCCTGCACGGTGACGGACATCACGCGGGGATCGAAGGAGCGGAACTCGCCGCTTTCCTGGCCGCGGCGGAACAGCGCCTCCCGTGCTTCGTAGATGGGTTCGTTGAAGGCGATGCCGTAGCGCGGCCTGCCGTCGGGGGTGCGGAGATTGTTGAAGATCTCTCCGAGGGCGAGCAGCTGGGCACGGTGGCCCCGCATGTACTCGGCGACGGCGCGGATGCTCGCCCGCAGCTCGCCGGCCACCGTGGTCTCCTCGTCCGTCCGCGGCAGGACGAAATCGGCGATCTCGTGGTAGACCCGCTCGACGATCTGCTCCATCACCTCGGTCTTGCCGGCGAAGTGGTACGAGATCACGCCCTTGCTGATCCCGGCGCGCTCGGCGATACGCGCCAGCGAGGTGTTGGCGTAGCCAAGCTCGGTGAAGGTCTCGATGGCGCTGTCGACGATCTGCTTGCGGCGGGCCTCCTCGATGAACGATTTTTGGCCACCCGACTTATTTTTTGGCCGCATGGTCAAAAAATAGTGCGAACGGCCAGAGGCCGCAACCCGACGGGGCGCGGAAATTCGGGGACAGGACGCGTCCGGGTAGATAGCCACATCGTGTTGCTATAGTTCGCGACATGTCGTCGCCAAATTCTCGTCAAAGTTGGCTGCCTCTCTTCGTGCTCGCGGTCGGTGTGTCGATGATCGTCATCGACGCGACGATCGTGAACGTCGCCGTTCCGGCGATAATCGACGATCTAGGGCTCACGGTCACCGATGTGGAGTGGGTCAACTCCCTCTACCTGCTGGTGTTCGCGTCCCTGCTCATCCCGCTTGGCCGCATCGGTGACCAGCGCGGCAGGCCGCAGCTGTTCGCCGCCGGCATCGTGGTCTTCCTGCTGGCGAGCCTGCTGGCGGCGATCGCGGGGAGCGGCGCGATGCTGATCGCGGCCCGGGGAATCCAGGGAGTGGGCGCCGCGATGGCCACGCCCATGACGCTCGCGATCATCAACTCCACCTACTTCGGCAGGCAGCGAGTGATCGGATTCGCGATCTGGGGCTCGATCATCGGCGGTATGGCCGCCATCGGACCACTGGTCGGCGGCTGGCTGGTCACCGACTACGGCTGGCGCGCGGCGTTCTGGATCAACCTGCCCATCGGTGCGCTGGTCCTGCTCGGCGCACTGCGCATCCCCGCCTCCCGTGAGGATCGGACCACCGGCCACGACCCGCTGGGCATCGTGCTGATCGTGCTGGGCATGTTCTCCATCGTCTTCGGCCTCATCGAGGGGCAGAAGTACGGCTGGCTCACTCCCCTGCGGGCCGCCGAACTCTTCGGACTGCGGTTCGAGGAGGTCTCCCCCGTGCCCTTCGCGTTCGGCGTCGGCATCCTGGCCATAGCCGTCTTCATCCTGCTGGAGCGGCGACGCAGGCGGGCCGGGCGTCCCGTGCTGATCGACCTGACGCTGTTCACCCTGCCCGGCTTCCGCTACGGCTCGATGACCGCGATGATCGTGGCGCTGGGCGAGTTCGGCGTGATCCTGGTGCTGCCGCTGTTCCTGCAGGCGGCGCTCGGGTACAGCGCGTTCACCGCCGGCCTCGTCATCGCCACCCTCGCCGTGGGCACCTTCCTCGCCGGCGGTGCGGTCCCCGCCCTGACCAGGAAGGTGAGTTCACGGACGGTCGTGCAGATCGGCCTCGCCCTGGAGGTCGTGGGCGCCATCGGCCTCGGCCTCTCCCTGGAGGCCGACATGAGCGTGTGGCGGATCGTGCCCTGGATGGTCGTCTACGGCTTCGGCATCGGCTTCGCCACGGCCCAGCTCACCAGCGTGCTGATGGCCGACGTACCCGCCCGGCAGGCGGGCCAGGCCTCCGGGTTGCAGAGCGCGATCCGCCAGGTCGGTGCGGGGCTGGGGGTCGCCATCCTGGGCGGCGTGCTCGTCACCGGACTCGGCTCGTCGGTCGAGAAGACCATGGCCTCCTACCCCGAGCAGGTCCGCACGAGCGTGGCGAACGCCGTGCGGGAGAGCGGTGGCGCGGCCATCCCGGGGCTGAGCGATCCTGCCGTCCACGCGGCGGCGGTCGCGGGTGCCACCGAGGCGACCCGCAGGGTGCCGGTCATCACCGGGCTGATCCTGCTGGCCGGGCTCGGCTTCACGTTCCTGCTCCCGCGTACCGCCGCTCCCACCCGGGGCCGTGAGGGCGCGGACGGGGAAGAAGACGGGGAGAATGACCGTGACGGAACGGGGACGCCCGAGCCGGACGGCGGAGGGCGCCGACAGGAGGTGTAGATGCCAAGGATCAGCGCGGCGACCGTCGCCGACCACCGAGCCAATCAGCACGCCGCCCTACTGGAGGCGGCGCGCGAGATCCTGGCCGCGCAAGGTGTGCACGCGCTCACCCCGGCGGCGGTGGGTGCCCGGATCGGCCTGGCCCGATCGAGTGTCTACCGCTACTTCTCCTCCACCGCCGACATCCTCGCCCAGCTCACCGAGGAGGGCTTCCCCCGCTGGGCCGGCCGTCTGCGCGCCACCGTGGCGGACCCCTCGCCCGGCGGATCGGCCACCCCACTCGACGAGCGGCTTGTGGCGTACGGCAGGGTCGCGCTCGAGTTCGTCGGCAGTACCGACTACGCGCTGGTCCCGGCGATGCAGACGCTCGGACTGCCGGCCGAGTGCCTGGCGCGCCTGGAGGAGTTGCACGCGTCGCTCATCGAACCGCTCTGCGAGGTGCTCCGTGAGGCGGGATACGACCACCCCGCCCTGCGGGCCGAACTCGCCTGGGGCGTACTGCGCGCGGGCACCCGACGCCTCGCCTCGGAGTCCTCCGGCGAGACCGGCGCGAAGGACACGACCGAGATCATCGAGATCACCCTCGACATGTTCTGCCGGACCCTGCGCTGACCCTCCACTTCACCGGGTGCGCTTCAGCCCTGGCCTCGGTGGTCAGGAGAGCAGGGCGCGGCCCCAGTAGTCGCCCGCGTCGCGCACGCCCGGCGGGCAGGCGAACAGGCCGCTGGAGACGTGCTTGATGTACTCGTTGAGGGAGTCCTTGCCCGCCAGGGAGCGCTGCACGGTGACGAACTGCCGGTGCGGGTCGCGCTGGTAGGCGATGAAGAAGAGCCCGGCGTCCAGCCGGCCCAGCCCGTCGGAGCCGTCCACGTAGTTGTAGCCGCGGCGCAGGAGGCGAGCACCGCCGTTGTGGGACGGGTGCGCGAGCCGCACGTGCGCGTCGTCGAGGATGAGCGGCTTACCGTCGGCGCCCTTCGCCTCGAAGTCGATCGCGTCGAACTCGTTCTTCCTGCCCAGCGGGGCGCCCTCTCCCTTGTCCCGGCCGAAGATCTGCTCCTGCTCGGCCAGCGGCGCCCGGTCCCACGTCTCGACCATCATCCGGATCTTGCGGGTCACCAGGTAGCTGCCCCCGGTCATCCAGTCGGCGCCGTCGCCGGGTCCCACCCACAGCTGCTCCTTCAGCAGCTCCACGTCCTCCAGCTTGAGGTTGGCCGTCCCGTCCTTGAACCCCATCAGGTTGCGCGGCGTCGCCTGCGCGCGCGACGTCGACGAGGTGCGGCCGAAGCCGAGCTGGGACCAGCGCACCGAGACCCGGCCGAAGCCGATCCGCGCCAGGTTGCGGATGGCGTGCACCGCCACCTGCGGGTCGTGCGCGCACGCCTGCACGCACAGGTCGCCGCCGGAGATCTCCGGCAGCAACGCGTCACCGGGCAGGTGCGGCAGGTCGGCGAGCGCGGCCGGCCGGCGAGAGGCGAGCCCGAACCTGTCGTCGAACAGCGCCCCGCCGAAGCCGACGGTGAGCGTCAGCCCGGAGGCGGGCAGGCCGAGCGCCTCACCGGTGTCGTCGGGGGGCGCCTCGGGCTGGCCGCCGATCGCGCCGAACGTGCCCGCCTCCTGACCCTGCGTCATCCGCGCCGCAGCGGCGGTCCACTCCTGCAGCAGCTCGGCCAGCTCCGCCTTCTTGTCGGTCGTCACGTCGAAGGAGACGAAGTGCAGCCGGTCCTGTGCCGGGGTGACGATGCCCGCCTGGTGCTCGCCGTAGAAGGGGACGGCGTCGGAGACGGCGGCGACCGTGGTGGGAACCGGCTCGCCACCGATCCCGCGTACCGCGACCACACCCGCGCCGGCGGCCGCCACGCCGGCCGCCCCCATGCCGAACAGTTTCCTGCGACTGATCCGCTCGCTCACCGAACCCCTCCTCCAGCTGGGACGATCGTTACTTCGCCACCACTGCGGCGATCTTGCTGATCGGCTCGGCGAGTGCGTTGATCGCGTCCGACAGCTTCTTCAGGTCGTCCTTGGACAGCTCGGTGTGCAACTTCCAGCCGTCGCCCTTCCGGTGCGCGCCGAGCGCCGCCTCGGCCCCGGCGAACTTCTCGTCCAGCGTCTTCACCAGTTCCGGGGCGCGCTCCTCCAGAACGGGGCGGAGCGCCTGGACCGCGGCCTTGGAACCCTGCAGGTTGGCGTCGAAGTCCCACAGGTCGGTGTGCGAGTAGCGGTCCTCCTCGCCGGTGATCTTCCCGGAGGCCACCTCGTCGAGCAGGCCCTTGGCGCCGTTGGCGAGCAGCACCGGCGACAGCTCGGCGGAGTTGGACTGCTCCACGATGGTCTTGATGTCCACCATCAGCTTGTCGGCGATCGGGCCGTCCTCGCTGACGTCCTTCTTGACCCACAGGTCCTTCTCGATCCGGTGGAAGCCGGTCCACTCCTCCCCCTCGGCCACGTCGTTCTCCCGGGCGTCGATGGCCGGGTCGAGATCCCCGAAGATCTCCGCGACCGGTTCGATCCGCTCCCAGTAGGTGCGGGAGACCGGGAAGAGCGCCTTGGACTTCTCGATGTCCTCGGCCTTGACCGCGTCGACGAACTCCTGCGTCTTGACCAGCAGGGTGTCGCTTTGCGACTTGATGTAGCGCTTGTAGCTCGCGGTCGCCCCGGCGAGCTGGGCGTCGTCGCTGAGCGGCTTGTGCTCGCCGGTGACCTTGAGCGGGCCGCGGACGCCCTTGCCGATCATGCCGGGCTTGCAGGCGGTCTCGTAGCTACCGGTCGGCAGCTCGACGATCACCTCGCGGGTGAGGCCCGGCACGATGTTCTCCACCTCGCCCATGACCCGGTCGCCGGGGGCGTAGACGTAGAACTCGGTCACCTTGGTGCCGCCGTTGGTGATCGCGAACGTCGAGGTGCCCGCGGCCACCTCGGTGACGGCGACCTTGCACTCGGTATCGGTGGCGGCCACCGCGATGGGGCCGCCCTTCGCCGGTGCGGCGGAGGTGCCCGCGCCCGGAGCGGCGGTGGGCTCGGAGGAGCAGGCCGCGAGACCGGCGAGGGCGAGGACGCCCGCGGCGACGGCAAGAGAGGTACGCATGATCGTCCTGTTCGGGAAGTCTCAGCCCGCGGGCTGCGGGTCGGTGGAGGGGGCGACGGTTGACGGGGTCGGGCGGTCGCGCCGCGGCCGCAGGAAGAGGATGAACGTGGGCACCGCGTAGGCGGCCCAGGCCACCGTCTCCAGCACGCTCGGCTGCGGGGTGATGTTGAACATCCCGGACAGCAGGGCGCCGTACCAGGAGTCGGCGGGCAACGCGCCGCTGATGTCGAAGGCGTAGGTGGACAGGCCCGGCAGGACACCGGCCTCCTGCAGGTCGTGCACGCCGTACTTGAGAATGCCGGCGGCGACCAGGATCAGCAGCAGGCCCGTCCAGGTGAAGAATTTGGACAGGTTGATCCGCATCGCGCTTCGGTAGATGGCCCAGCCCAGCGCGACCGCGGTGAGCAGGCCGAGGCTGATCCCGATCAGCGGGACGGCGGTGGTGGTCGCCCCCTGCACGGAGGCGAAGAACAGCAGCGCGGTCTCCAGGCCCTCACGTGCCACGGCGAGGAAGGCCATCACGACCACCGCGACCGCACCGACCTCCAGGGCTTCGCTCAGCCTGGCGCGCAGGTCGCCGGAGATCGTCCGGGCGGCGCCCCGCATCCAGAAGATCATCCAGGTGACGAACGCGGTGGCGAGCAGCGAGGTGATCGCCTCGAACAACTCCTGCTGCCGGTATTCCAGATGGGCGACGGTGAAGGTGAGCAGCGCGCCGAACGCGACCGACAGGACGAGGGCGGCCCCGACCCCGGCCCACACGAGGGGCAGCCGGTCGCGCCGGTCGCTCTTGACGAGGAGCGCGACGAGCACGGAGACGACGAGCGTGGCCTCCAAGCCCTCGCGCAATCCGATGAGGTAGCTGGCGAACACCGTCACTCCATAGATGGAAAGCCTTACCTAAATTAGGGCAGGGCAACCTTACTCTTCGCAAGGAGGTAATTCCCACCGAGGGCTGTAAGACGTGAACGAGACGGCGATATCGCCGTATGTGTGCGGTCAAAGGTTCACACCGGCTCAGGACGTTCCAGATGCAGTGGGTGAGCGCCCTCTCCTATCTCGGCGCCGGCGCCCCGGGATCCCGCAGGGATCGCCAGATCCGCTCGGGAAGCAGCCGGGACGCCTCGTCCAGGTCGATGCCGGGGGCCCCGGCCAGCCAGCGGCGGGCCGTCTCCGCGACCGGGCCGATGACCAGCATCTCGATCAGCTCGTCGGGCAGTCCCACGACCAGCCCCGCCTCGACGTACGGTCGCAGCCAGCCCTGGATCCCGGTCAGTCTGGGCGCCTTCTCCGCCGCGATCGAACCCGTGTGCGCGGTCAGGAAGTCGGCGTAGGCGGAGGCGTGGACGAATCGCGCGGCGGCCCGGTGTTCGCGGGTGAAATCGAGATATCCGGTGACCACGGCCCGGATACCGGCGGCGGCCCGTGCCTCGGTGCCCTCGCCTGGGCCTCCCGCCCGCCCCGGCGGCACCGCGTCGAGCGCGGCGATGAGGGCGTCGAGCAGGTCGGCCAGGCAGCGGGCGTACAGGGCCGCCGCCAGCCCGTCGAAGCTGCCGAAGTGGTGGTAGAGACTTCCGACGCTGACACCGCTCGTGGCGGTCACCGCCGTCATGGTGAAGCCGTCGACGCCCTTCTCCGCGTAGAGCTCCAGCGCCGCCGCCAGCAGCCGCTCCCGGGTCTCCTCGCCGCGCCGCTGTCTAGGCGACACCGGTCAGCTCCGCCGCCTGCGCCCACAGTCTCTCCGCCTGTGCGGGATCGGCGGCCACCGGGGCGAGAGGCAGCTCGCGGTCGACGTCGAAGTACCGTCCGGTGCCGGCCTGGTCGAGCGCGAGCCGTACGACCGGTGCCGCGCCGTCGGCCGGTGCCTTCCACAGCCGCTTCGCGACCTTCAGCAGCGCCCCCGCGAGACCGCTCCGGTCACCGAGCCCGGTCCTGATCACTCCGGGATGGACGGCGTCGATCGTGATGTCCCGCGGCCTCCAGCGCTCGGCCCACAGCGGCATCAGCGTCAGGTTGCAGAGCTTGGTGGTGGCGTAGGTCCGCAGCGGGGAGAAGTCCGCACCGGTCGGGGTGCGCGCGAGATCGACCCGGCCCGTACCGTACAGGCCCGCGGTGACCTGGACGACTCCGCTCAGGCGATCCTCCAGCAGATGGTTGAGCAGGAAGGGCGCCAGATGGTTGACGGCGAAGGACTCCTCGAATCCGTCCTCGGTGAGCCGCCGCGCCGCCGGCCAGATCCCGGCGTTGTGGACCAGCACGTCGAGCCTCGGGCAGGTTTCGGCCAGCGCCTCGGCGACGGCCCGGACCCCCTTGCACGTCGAGAGGTCTCCGGTGACCAGGTCGGCGCCGAGCCGGGCGGCCTCGCCCGCCGCCGCGGGATTCCTGGCCACGAGCACCACCCGGTGATCACGACGGGTGAACTCCTCGGCCGTGGCCAAACCGATCCCGCGGCTGCCACCGGTGATGACGACGGTAGGTCTCATAGCGAAATCGTAGTCGATTCTAGAGAGTCTCTCTAGAATCGACTGACCGCCGGACGAGGACCCGCTGACGGTCCGGCGGTTCATCCTCGGCGGTAGACGCCCGGGGTGATGCCGTAGCAACGGACGAACCAGCGGGTCAGATGGCTCTGGTCGGCGAAGCCGGTCTCCGCGGCGACGTCCGCGATCGGCAGGCCCCGAGACAGCAGCCCGCGAGCCGCGCGCAGGCGGACCTGCCGCTGGTACTCGCTCGGCGCCATCCCGTACGCCGCGCGGAAGGCCCGATAGACGGTGAACCTGCTGGATCCGGACAGGGCGGCGAGGGAGTCGGCGGTGTGGTCGGTCCGGTGGTCGTCCTCCAGCAGTTCCGCCACGCGCCTCGCGAGGCCCGCCGCGCCCCGGCCTCCCGCCCGGAACCTCGGGCCCCTCGTGACGGGACCGCTGAGGGCCGCGCGGCGGACCAGGGCGGGGATGACCGCGTCCAGCAGCTCGTCCGCGACCAGGGCCGGGGCTCCGCCTAGGAGCGCGGCATGCAGGCGGCCCAGCCCTCCTACGAGCACCGGGTCGTGGACGACCGGCTCTGCGAACAGCGGCAGCCCGACCGCACGGTCCGCGACCCCGGCCAGCGCGGCGGAGACGAGCTCGGGGCCGATGTGCACGATCCGGTAGGTGAAACCCAGCTCGTCGGCCGCCCAGCCGTCGTGCGGGTCGTCCGGGTTGAACGCCATCACCATCCCCGGCGTGCTCGTGTGGCCCGCCCCCCGGCAGGTGAACGCCTGCCGGCCGTCGTCGGTGATCCCGAAGGAGTAGGTCTCGTGGCTGTGCCGGTGGTAGGTGTGCCGCTCGAAGTGGGCGTGCATCGCCTCCAGCCCCAGCCGGGGCGAGCGCCAGTAGCGCGACCAGTCACCGGACATGGACCTATTCTCGCGCCGCACGAGCGTTCAAGCCCCGGCGAGGCGGTTCCGGCGATGCTGCCTGGCATGCGTTTCGACACGAAGATCGGCATTGTGGTGCGCGCGGACCTCGCCGTCTGGCAGAAGCTCAACGTCACCGCGTTCCTGGCGAGCGGTGTGGCGGGCGGCGGGCCCGAGGTGATGGGCGAACCGTACGCCGACGGATCCGGCAACCGTTATCTGGCGATGTTCCGCCAGCCCGTCCTGGTCTACGCCGCGGACGGCGCAGGTCTCGCCGTGGCGCACGCCCGTGCGCTGGCACGCGGGCTGGAGGTGGCCCTGTACACGGAGGAGCTGTTCAAGACCGACCACGACGAGGACAACCGGGCCGCGGTGCGCGCCGTACCCTCCGACGAGCTTCGCCTGGTCGGGCTCGCGGTGCACGGGCCGCGCAACGGGGTCGACAAGGTGCTCAAGGGGCTCGCCCTGCACCCCTGAGCCGAGGTGGAGCCCCCGTCCGCACCGCGAACCCTCGCGGTGCGGACGGCATGGCCACGCGGACCCGGTCGGTCCGCCTCCGCACGGCTCACCCGGTCAGGGCTTGTTGATCTGCGCGGGAGGTTTCCCCTCGGGCTTGGGAATGCGGACGGTCTCGGAAGGCCTCTCACCCTTGTTGCGCGCGGTCAGGGTCGGATAGCAGTCGTAGTAGCAGTAATAGTTGTCGCAGTACCGCAGGAAGCAGATCCAGCCGTCCTCGACCGTGTCCGAGCAGACCGTCGCCGGTGCGACCTGGGGCGACGCGGCGTGGGCGGCGGTCATGGGTAGCACGCCGAACAGGCCGGTGCCGGCCAGAACCGCCCCTGCCAGGCCGATACCGGCACTGCGGATGAAGGTATTCATGACTCTCCCCGGTTACCTGTGGAACACAACGCCACCAAAGGTAATCAAACAAATACAGAGAGTCACGTAACCGCTCGCCCCGTGTCGGGACGACACGAGACCGCAGGCCGCACACGGGCGGTTACGGCTCGGCTCCCTGGGGGACCTGCGCCGAGCGCCGGGCGATGGAGCGCACGATCTCCCCGGTGCGGACGGCGGTCATGGACAGCAGCGAGGAGGCGATCCCGTGGGTGCCCTCGGTCGCCCCCTGCAGGTAGACGCCCCAGGTCCGCCCGGGAACGGTGGCGACCCGGTAGTCGCGCTCCACCCGCGGTTCGCCCCTCTCTCCCGCCAGGCAGTGCTCGCCCGCCTCGCCGAGCAGGTCTCGCGGGTCGCGCTCGCGGTAGCCGGTGGCGCAGACGACCGCGTCGGCCTCGATCGTGCTCACCTCGCCCGTGGGCAGGAAGCACACCCGGACGCGGGCGGTGTCGCCGTCGTCGTGCACGCCGAGCAGGCGGGAGGCGTTCAGCATGCGCAGCCGCTGGACCCCGGCGACCTTCTCGGCGTAGGAGCGCCGGTAGAGCTCGTCGATGAGGTCGAGGTCCACCACCGAGTAGTTGGTGTTGCGGGAGTAGGCGAGCAGCATGTGCTTCACCTCCTCGGGTGCGGTGAAGAAGTGGTCGACGGCCTGCGGGTCGAAGATGCGGTTGGCGAAGGGACTGTCGTCGGCCGGCGAGTAGCCGTACCGGGTGAAGACCGCATAGACCTCCGCGGACGGGTAGGTGCGGTGCAGGTGCTCGACGGCCTCGGCCGCGCTCTGCCCGGCACCGACCACGACGAACCGCGTGGGCTCGCGCCCGCGGAGGGTTTCGAGCCGGGTCAGCAGTTCCTCGGTGTGCCAGATCCGCTCGCCCTGCCGTACCCCATCGGGGAGTACGGGGTCGAGTCCGACCGCGATCACGAGGTTGCGGGCCAGGCAGGTGTGCAGCTCGTCGCCGTGCTGCACGACGACCTCAAGGGCGTCGTCGTCGTGCGGGCGCACCGCGACGACCTCGGAGTCGTAGCGCACCAGGCCGGCGAAGGAGGACGCGGCCCACTCCAGGTAGTCGTGGAACTCCAGCCGGGTGGGGAACATGGTCTTGTGGTTGATGAAGTCGACCAGTCTCCCCTTCTCCTGGAGATAGGACAGGAAGGAGTAGGGGCTGGCGGGGTTGCGCAGGGTGACCAGGTCCTTGAGGAAGTGGACCTGCATCGTGGCGCCCTCGATGAGCATGTCGCGGTGCCAGCCGAACCTCGGCTGCCTCTCGAAGAAGACCGCGTTCACCCCGGAGCCGTACTCCTCCTCCAGGGCCACCGCGAGCGCGAGGTTGGAAGGGCCGAAACCGATGCCCACGACGTCATAGACCGGGCTCGACATGTTCGCCTCTCACGTGCTGAAGGGGTGGTCCCCCGCGGCCGGGACGGCGGCGGGGGCGGTGTGGAACGGGGGTGTTTCAGGCGGCACCCGCGGCCTTGGCCGCCTTGGCGAGCCGGGGAACGACCTGGTCGATCACGTAGGGGACCGCGAGCGGCGTCGGTGTGCGCAGCGGCCAGAACGCCTTGAGGTCCAGCGGCACGTACGAGCCGCGCCTGACCACGTCGAGGCCGGCGAACAGCTTGTTGGCCTCGATCTTCTTTTGCGTGGCGGCGTCGTCGTTGTAGTGGCTGAGCAGCAGGTCGACGTCGAGGACCTTCACCTTCTCCATGCTCAGCTCGGCCGCGAAGCCCTCCCCGGGAAGCGCCTTGATCTCTTCGGGCAGCGCTAGCCCGAACTGGCCCAGCAGCTTGACGCTGATGTCGGTGTCGGACTTCATCACGCCGATGTTCCCCGAGGGGAAGACGCTGGTCAGCGCGAACCTCTTACCGTCCAGTTCGGGGTGGACGGTCTTGACCGAGGCGATCTTCGCCTCGACGTCGGCGACGAGCCTCTCCCCCTCGTCCGCCTTGCCGACCGCCTTGGCGACCTGGCGGGCCACCACCTGCCAGGAGTCCTCCGCGGGACCGGTCTCGTAGGCGGTGGTCGGCGCGAGCTGGGAGAGGTTGGCGTACTCCTTGTCGATGTAGTAGTCGCCACCCGCGAGGATCAGGTCGGGTTCTAGCGCGGCGATCTGCTCGATCGAGAAGCCCGCCTCCCCGGCCTTCAGCAGCGTCGGCGCGGTGCCGGAGATCTTCGGGGCGCTCCAGGGGGTGAGTCCGTCGTCCTGGATGCCGGTGAGCTCCGCCATGGCGACGGGCTGCACGCCCAGGGCGAGCAGGGTGTCCTGGTCGACCTCGCCGAGGGCGACGATGCGCTGGGGGGCGGATTCGATCGTGGTGGTGCCGAGCTTGTGCGTGATGGTGACCGGGAATCCGGGGGCGGCCTGGGCCGCGGGGGCGTTCGCGGCGGGCTGTTCGGCTCCGCCGCTCTCACCGGCGCACGCGCCCACCAGGCCGAGGCCGAGCAGCAGCGTTCCGGTCGCGGCCAGGCGGCGCATCGTGTCGCGCATGGGTACGGGTGTCCTTCCGAGGCCCGAGAGGGCCTTAATAGTTAGGTTAGCCTCACCTAAATTAACAATCTTTGGCGGCCGTGGGAAGCGCCTCAATCCAGGTGATTCATGAGTTCCGCGACGGTCTGGGCCGTCATGAGCGTCGCGACCTTCACTCCCGCGCAGCCCGGCTCCCGCCGGATGCGGCGCACCAACCCCATGACGAGCAGCGAGTGCCCGCCCAGGTCGAAGAAGTTGTCGTGCGGGCCGACCGCGTCCACCTCCAGGACCTCGGCGAACGCCCTGCACAGCATCGCCTCGCGGTCGTCGTCGCGCCGAGTCGCGCCACCGCCACCGTCGTCGGTGGCGCCGTCGCCGTGTCCGGGGCCGGTGACCGTACGGGCCGTGAGCGTCACGGGCAGGTCGCTCAGGCGCGTCTCGGGATCGGCCGCGACGGCCTCCAGCACGCCGACGAACGCCCCGATCATCGTGTCGATCGTGGCCGCGTCGAACAGGTCGGCCGAGTAGTCGACGACCAGGTGGAGCGCCTCCCCCCTCTCACGGAAGATGAAGTCGAGGTCGAACTTCGCCGCGGGCGGGCTGAAGAGCGCCTCCCGCTGCCGCAGCCCGGGAAAGCGCACGTCGCCCATCGCCTGGTTCTCATAGCCGACCATCACCTGGAACAACGGGTTGCGGCCGGGGACCCGAGGTGGCCGCAGCGCCTCGACGAGCACCTCGAACGGCAGGTCCTGGTTGGCGAGCCCGGCCAGGTCGGTGTCGCGGACACGGGCGAGCAGCTCGGCGAAGGAGGGGTCGCCCGAGGTGTCGGCTCGCAGTACGAGCGTGTTGACGAAGAAGCCGACCAGGTCACCGGCCGCCTCGTCGGTACGGCCCGCGACAGGGCTGCCCAGCGGGATGTCCTCCCCCGCTCCCGTGCGGTGCAGCAGCGCGGCGACCGCGCTCTGGCAGACCATGAACATGCTCACCTGGGCACCACGCGCCAGCTCGCGGAGCCGCCCGACCAGCAAAGGCGGCAGCCGCCTGGTCGTGGACCCGCCGCGCTGGCCGACGGTGGCGGGCCTGGGCCGGTCCACCGGCAGCGGGATCTCCTCCGGCATGCCCGACAGTTCCCTGGTCCAGTAGGCGAGCTGGCGGGCGTGCGGGCTGCCGGGGTCGGCGGGGTCACCGAGCAGCTCGCGCTGCCAGAGCGTGTAGTCGGCGTACTGCACGGCGGGCGGCTTCCAACCCGACGCGCCGTCCGCCCCCTCGTCCGGCGCCCTTCCCTCCAGCCGCGCGGCGTAGGCGCGCGCCACATCTCTGGCGAACGGCCCGAAGGACCACTCGTCGAACGCGATGTGATGGAAGACGGCGAGCAGTAGATGCTCGTCCTCCCCGCCCGATTCCGCGGTTCCCCTGAACACCTCGGCCCTCGTGAGCTCCGCGGTTTCCGTGAATTCAGCGGACCTCGCGGACTCCACGGCCTCGGCGGGCCTCGCGGGCGGTCTTGCGGGCCTCGCGGGAATGAGCGCTACCCGCAACGGGATCTCGGTGGCGAGGTCGAACGGCCGCGCGATCACCTCCTCGGGCGAGCAGGTGGTGATCTCCAGGACAGGACGCGCGGCCTCCGGAGGCAGGATCCGCTGGTAGGGCACCCCCTCGTGCTCGGCGAAGACGGTACGCAGGCTCTCGTGCCGCGCCGTCACGTCGCCGATCGCGGCCCGCAGCGCGTCCACGTCCAGCTCGCCGCTCAGGTGCACGGCCAGCGGCAGGTGGTACGCCTCGCGCGGCCCGTCGTCCTCGCGCAGGATCTGGTCGAGCAGCCAGAGCCTGCGCTGCGCGTACGACAGCGGGACGCGCCCCGGCCGTTTCACCGGCGCCAGCGGGGGCCTGAGCGTGACACCGGCCCTGTCGTGCAGCCGGGTGGCCAGCTCGGCGACGTTCGGCGCCTCGAACAGGTCACGGATCGCGAGCTCGGTACGCAGCACCGCGCGGACCCTGCCGACGAGCCGGGTCGCCAGCAGCGAGTGCCCGCCCAGGTCGAAGAAGTCGTCGTCCACGCCGACGCCGGGGACGTCGAGCACCTCGCCGAACAGGGTGCACAGCAGGTGTTCCACGGCGGTCCTGGCCGCGCGGCCGGAACCGCGCGGCCCCTGCCGGTCGGGGGCGGGCAGCGCCCGCCGATCCAGCTTGCCGTTGACGGTGAGCGGCAGCGCGTCCAGCGTGACGACCGCGCTCGGCACCATGTAGCCGGGCAACCGCCTCTTGAGTCCTTCGCGCACCCGCGCGGCGAGCGCCCCGTGGTCGCGGGCCGCCGCCGGGTTGTTCGCGTACGACGCGGGCCCACGCTCCGGGTCCGCGGGGAGGCAGGCGGCCCCTCCGCCGAAGACGGCGTCGTAGTGGCCGATCTCGTCCGATGGGGTGGTCACCACGCCGGGATCGAGCGCGTACAGCAGTTCGGGCTCGACCCCGGTCGGGGGTTCCTGGAGCAGCTCGCGTGCCTCCCGATGCGAGGCGCCGCCCTCCAGCGCGCGCAGCGCGGCGAGCTCGGCCGAGAGCCTGGGGTCGGGGATGGCACGGACCCGCAGCGGCCCGGAGCGAGCGGCGAGCCGGGCCGTCAGCTCCTCCACCCCCTCCCAGTCCACGACCTGGGTCCCCGCGTACGACGCGACCGGCCGCGCACCGGTCCGCGGGTCGGTCCGCAGGTCGAGCGGTGCGCCGGGCTGCGCGGCGAGGTTCGCCACGGGGTTCGCGGCGGGGTTCGCGGCGGGTGACTTCCAGAGGGTCACGTCGTAGCGGTACCTGCTGAGCTCGTTGTGGTGGACGCCCCGCTTGGTACGGATCTCCACCCGCGCGGCCAGGCCGAGGGCGGTGAAGAACGCGGGGTCGAGCAGGAGCTCCTTCTCCATCCGCACGGCCCGGTCGATCGCCGCCGTACCGTCGTCGCCGCCGCCCCGGCCGAGCCGGATCGCCGCGTGCAGGCAGCGCACCGACCGCAGGTCGCGCACGTCGCCCACGAACAGCGCGCCGCCGGGGGCGAGCAGGTCCATCGCGGCGGCGATCACGTCGGCGAGGTATCCGGCGCTCGGGAAGTACTGGACCACGGAGTTGACGACGATCGTGTCGAAGTGGCCCGCGGGCAGGCCGGTGGTGTCGTGCGCGGCCTGGCAGCTCAGGCGTACCGGCGAGTCGGGGCCGAGGTCGGCCCGGAGCTTGGCGATGACGGGCGCCGCGAAGTCGGTGGCCCAGTACTCGTCGCAGCCGGGGGCGAGCCGCGACAGCAGCAGGCCGGTGCCGACGCCGATCTCCAGCACCCGCCGAGGGCCGAGGGCCTCGACGCGGGCCGCGGTGGTGTCACGCCACTCGCGCATGTGCTCCAGCGGGATCGGCGACCCGTCGTAACTGCTGTCCCAGCCCGCGAAGTCCTCGGTGTGGACGGCCGTGCCGATCTCGGTGTACTCGGCGTCGTAGACCTGCCGCCACTCGGCCAGGTGCTCGCGCTCGGCGTCGGGCCGCGCGGCTCCGTCGGGCACCACGTAGCCGATGAGGCGCTTCACGCCGGGCACCTCGGTGCCGACGGCGACGACCGCGGCCTGCCCCACGCCCGGCTCGGCGGCCAGCGCGGTCTCGACCTCCTCCAGCTCGACCCGGTAACCGCGGATCTTCACCTGCTCGTCGGTACGGCCGAGGAAGTCGATGTTGCCGTCCTGGCGCACCCGCACGAGGTCTCCCGTGCGATACATCCGGCCGCCGCCGAACGGGTCGGCGACGAACCGCTCGGCGGTCAGGCCCGGCCGGTCGAGGTAGCCCCTGGCCAGACCAGCCCCGGCGATGTAGAGCTCTCCCGGCGTGCCGGGCGGTACCGGGCGCAGCCAGCCGTCGAGCACGTAGCCCCGGGTGTTCCAGATCGGCCTGCCGACCGTGGGGGTGGCGCTGTCCTCGGTGCCGCCGCCCAGCGTGTTGATGGTGTACTCGGTCGGGCCGTAGAGGTTGTAGCCCAGCACCCCCTCGGCCTCGGCGAGCCGGTCCCACACGGCGGCCGGGACGGCCTCGCCGCCCAGCAGCACGAGCGGCGGGCGGTGCTCGCCGTCGAGCAGCCCTTCCTCCAGGAGTTGCTGGGCGTAGGTCGGCGTCACGTTGACGACGTCGACGCGGTGACGCCGCAGGTATTCGGTGAGCGCCTCGGCGTCGCGCCGCAGCTCCTCGTCGCAGACGTGCACCTCGTGGCCCTCGATGAGCCAGAGCAGCTCCTCCCACGACATGTCGAAGGAGAACGACACGGTGTGCGCGATCCGCAGCCGCCGCCCGGCCGAGGCCACCACCGGGTCGAAGATGTTGGCCCGGTGGTTGAACTGCATGTTGGTCAGGCCCCGGTAGGGGGTGACCACCCCCTTGGGACGCCCGGTCGACCCGGAGGTGTAGATCACGTAGGCCGGGTGCTCCAGCCGTCCCGGCACGTCCCTGCCGAAGCCGGGCAGTTCCTCGTCCGTCAGCCCGGTTCCGGGCAGGCCCGCCAGCGTCTCCCGTACGGCGGGGTCGTCGAGCGGGATCGAGGCGCCGGGGTTCGCCAGCCCGGCGGCGATGTCGCGGTGCGAGACCAGGCAGACGGGGGCGGCGTCGGCCAGCATGAAGTCGAGCCGGTCGGCCGGGTAGTCCAGCTCCAGGGGAAGGTAGGCGGCGCCCGTCTTGAGCACCGCGAACAGCGCGACGATCATCTCGGCGGAGCGGGGCAGGGCAAGGGCGACCACCCGTTCCGGACCCGCGCCGTGCGCCTTCAGCAGCCGGGCGAGGCGGTTGGCGGCGGCGTCCAGCTCGGCGTAGGTGAGTCGCGTGTCCGGCTGGGAGACCAGGGCGAGCTCGTCCGGGGTGCGCGCGGCCTGGTCGGCGAGGAGCTCGGCGATGGTGAGGTCGGGGACGAACCGTTCGGCCTCGGCCCAGTCGCGGCGCATCCGGTCGTGCTCGTCGGGCAGGAGCGGGTCGAGCCGGTGGCAGGGGGTGTCGGGTTCGGCGGCGATGGTCTCCAGGAGGCTTACGTACCGGTCGGTGAGACGTCCGGCCTCGGCCTCGGTGAACGCGTCGCCCCGATACATGACCCGCAGGCCCGCGCCGGGCTCGACGACCATGGTGAGCGGGTAGTGGGTCGCGTCGCGCACCTGGCGGCCGGTCACCCGCACGTCGCCGCCGGGGCCGAAGCCGCGCCCGGTGGGCATGCCGGGGAAGTTCTGGAACACGAAGAGGGTGTCGAAGAGGGTCCCGAGGCCCGCCACCCGCTGCACGTCGGCGAGCGCGACGTAGGAGTGGTCGAACAGCTCCGAGGTGAACGTCTGCACTCGTTCCAGGACGGCGCGCAGCGGATCGGCCGCCGAGGCGCGCACCCGGACCGGGACGGTGTTGAACAGCAGGCCGACGACGGACTCGACGCCGTCGACGTCGGGGTGGCGGCCGGACACCGAGACGCCGAAGACCACGTCGTCGCGGCCGGTGAGAGCGGCCAGGAGCAGCCCCCAGGCGCTCTCGTACAGGGTGCCGAGGGTGAGGCCGGACTCGCGGGCGAGGGCGTCGAGCCGGGCGGCGAGGTCCTCGGGCAGCGCGCGGTGGATCTCCCCCGCGGTGGCGAGGTCGGCGGGCCGGTCGATCAGGTCCGGCCGCAGCAGGGTCGGCTCGTCGAGCCCTTCGAGGGCGCGGCCCCACGTCTTGATCGTGGCCTGCCGGTCCCGCCCGTTCACCCAGTCGAGATAGGCGTGGAAGGGGACCACGGGCCGGGCGCGCTCGGCGCCGGCGTCGGTGTAGAACTCCAGCAGCGAGGTGACGAGCAGGCCACCCGACCAGCCGTCCAGCAGGATCAGCTCGGAGGTGAGCACCAGCCGGAAGTCGTCCTCGCCCACCCTGGCCAGCGCGAAGCGGATCAGCGGCGGCTCGCCGGGGACGAACGGCCGGGCGCGCTGGACCTCGACGAACTCCTCCAGCGTCCGCTGGTCACCGGTCTCGGCGTAGGTCCAGTCGACCTCGAAGCGTTCGGGGACGAACTGCACGCTGCGGCCGCCGTCGGTGCGGAACCCGGCCCGCAGGTTGGGGAACTTCAGCAGCACCTCTCGCGCGGCCCCGGCCAGCCGGTCGGGATCGACAGGCCCCGCCAGGGTCACCACGGCCTGCTGTACGTAGACGTCGCGGTCCCCACCGGCCAGCATCAGGTGGAAGAGCAGTCCTTCCTGCAAAGGCGAGAGCGGCGACTCGGCCCACGTCGGCCCGCCCGCCACGACCTCACCCGGCAGGATCGCGGCCGTCCCATCGGGCGGGACAGACGCGTCCTTCTCTTCTCCATCCTCGAACCGCCCCGTCGCACCTTCCGCGAACACATCACCCAACGGGGTCGCCACGGTCTCAGCCGACACGCCGCCGAGCGGAGCCGTCGCGGGCTCGGCGGGTGCGCGGGAAAGATCCGCGACCCTGGCGAGGGCCTCGACGGTACGCAGCCGGAAGACGTCGCGGACGGCGAAGGGGAACCCGGCCCGGCGGGCACGTCCCACCAGCAGGGCCGCGTTGATGCTGTCGCCGCCGGTGCGGAAGAAGTCGTCGTCGGCGTTGACGCCGTCCCGCCCGAGGGTCTCGGCGACGAGATGGGCGATGGCGCGCTCGGTGTCGGTTCGCGGCGCCCTGCCCTCGCGGGCGACGGGCTCGGGTAGCGCGCGGCGGTCGAGCTTGCCGTTGGGAGTGCGCGGCAGGCGGTCGAGGCCGACGAGCACGGCGGGGACGAGGTGGTCCGGCAGGATCTCTTGGAGCCGGAGCCGCAGCGCGTCGAGGTCGGGTTCGGAACCGGGGTCACCCACGACGTAGCCGACGAGGCGTGGCCCCGAGCGGGCCGCCACGGCCGCCTGACGCACGCCGGGCTGCGCGGCGAGCACCGCCTCGACCTCTCCCGGTTCGACGCGGAAGCCTCGGATCTTGACCTGGTCGTCGGCCCGGCCCAGGAAGTCCAGGCTTCCGTCGCGGCGGCGGCGCACCCGGTCGCCGGTACGGTAGAGCCGCGATCCCGGCGGGCCGAAGGGGCTGGCCACGAACCGTTCTGCGGTGCGGGCCGGGTCCTTGAGATAGCCGCGCGCCAGACCGTCCCCGGCGAGGTAGAGCTCACCGACCGCGACCTCGCGGAGCCCGGCGTCCAGGACGTACGCCACGGTGTTGGCGATCGGGACCAGTCCGCCGCCGCCCTCGGCGATCAGGCTGTCCCCGGCCGCCTCCGAGCAGCCGTACAGGTTGACCAGCCGGGCGGGGACCCGCTGGACCAGAGAGACGGGCAGTGCTTCGCCGCTGCTCACCCAGGTGGTCACCGAGCCGAGCCTCCCGGTTCGCGCGCTCTTCCCTGCCTCCCGACACTCCTGCGGCTCCTTGGCTTCTCCGACCTCCCCACGTCGCGCGTTCTCCCCGGACTCACCGACTTCTCCAAACCGTCCGCTGCGCGCGGCCTCCCCTGCCTTTTCCGTCTCCTCGTTCTCCATGAGCGCGGCCAGCAGGCTCGGCACGACCGTCACCAGGTTCACACCGTGGCGGTGGATCAGCTCGGCGAGGGCGAGCGCGTCGGTGGCGGTGTCGTCGTCCGCGACGACGACGGTGTCACCGGCGACGAGGCCGCCGAGCAGTTCGGTGCTGCCGTCGATGAAGGCCGGTGAGCTCTTGGCGACCCGCACGCCGACGGTGGCGAGGTCCGCCCCCCAGGCGAGCCGGTTGGCCAGGGCACGCTGGGTGCCGACGACGGCCTTCGGGGTCCCGGTGGACCCCGAGGTGAAGATCACGTACGCGGGATGGTCGGGGAGGATCGGGGTCTTCGCGCGAGGCGGGGCGTCCGGTAGCCGCTCGTCGGCGCCGAGGACGAGCAGGGGCCCGGCGGTGTCGAGCATCAGGTCGATCCTGGAGCGCGGGTAGGTCGTGTCGATCGGCAGGTAGGCCGCGCCGGTCTTGAGCACGGCGAGCAGGGCGACGACGAACTCGGCCGAGCGGGGCAGCGCGATCGCGACGATCTCCTCGGGGCCCGCCCCCGCCGCGGCGAGCCGGTCGGCGAGGACCTCGGCGCGCTCGTCAAGCTCGGCGTAGCTGAGCGTGATCCCGCCGTCGCCGGAGACGTCACCGCAGACGACGGCGGCGGCGTGCGGGGTGCGCGCCACCTGCGCCTCGATCCGCCGGGCGACGGCGAGCGGGGCGAACTCGTCCACGGGGCCGGGTCCCGCGAGCGGCCCGATCGGGGCGCGGAGCGACGACAGGCGCCGTGCCGGATCCTCGGTGACCTGGTCGAGCAGCTCGCCGAGGTCGGCGATCATGCCGGTGACGGTCTCGGCGTCGAAGAGGTCCGTGGCGTAGGCGACGAACCCCTCGATCAGTTCCTCGCCCTCGGCGAAGTAGATGTCCAGGTCGAACTTGACGCCGCCGGTCTCGGGAAGGAAAGGTTCCGCGCGCACGCCGGGCAGCCGCAGCCGCACGTCCTCCAGCCGCTGATGGACGATCATCACCTGGAACAGCGGGCTGCGGGCGAGCGAGCGTTCGGGGGCGAGCCGCTCCACGACCTGCTCGAACGGCACGTCCGCGTTGGAGAACGCGGCCAGGTCGGTGCGGCGGACCCGCTCCAGGAGTTCGGTGAAGGTGGGGTCGCCGCTCAGGTCGGTGCGCAGCACGACGAGGTTGACGAACACGCCGACCAGGTCCGCGAGGTCGGCGTCGGTGCGGCCCGCGACGGGCGAGCCGAGCGCCACGTCGTCGCCCGCTCCGGCCCGGTGCAGGAGCGCGGCCACGGCGGCGTGCAGGACCATGAAGACGCTGGTTCCGGTCTCCAGGGCGAGCCGTCGCGCCCCGGCCGACGGCAGCCGGAACGATGCCAGCCCGCCCCGGTGACTCGCCTCGGCGGGGCGGGGCCGGTCGGCCGGTGGCGCGCTCTCCTCGGGCAGCCCGCGCAGCGTCCGCTCCCAGAAGTCGAGCTGGTCCGCGGGGGCCGGGAACTCGTTCCGCCAGACGGCGTAGTCGGCGTACCGCACGGGCAGCGGCGCCCAGTCAGGCGCGGTGCCCGTCCTGCGGGCGGTGTAGGCGCGCGACAGGTCGGCGAGCAGCGGGGTGAACGACCACTCGTCGGCGGCGGCGTGGTGCTGGAGTACGACCAGCACGGACTCCTCGGCACGGACCCGCAGCAGGGTGGCCCGGATGGGCAGGTCGGCCCCGAGGTCGAAGACGTGCGAGGCGGCCCTCGTCTCGGCCGCGCGCAGCCGTTCCTCCGGCCGGCCGCGCGCGTCCACCACGTCGAAGGCGATCTCGACGGTGTCGAGGACGCGCTGGACCGGCAGTCCGTCGGGGCCCTCCTCCAGCAGGGTGCGCAGCGCCTCGTGCCGGGTGACGACGTCGGCGAACGCGGCGCGCAGCGCGTCGACGTCGACCGGCCCGTACAGGCGCAGGCCCAGCGGCAGCGCGTCGGCGGCCGAGGGGCCGCGCAGGCGTTCCTCGAACCAGAAGCCGCGCTGGGCGGGAGAGGCGGGGACGATCTCGGGCCTGGTCACGTCGCGGACCCTCGGCCGGGTGCCCCGTACCAGCCTGGGCGCGAGCGTGGCGACCGTGGGCGCCTCGAAGACGTCGGCGATGGTGAGCTCGGCGTCGAGCGCGGCGCGCACCCGCCCCGCGAGGCGGGTGGCCAGCAGGGAGTGGCCGCCCAGGGTGAAGAAGTCGTCGTCGATGCCCACGGTGCGCAGGCCGAGGGTCTCGGCGAAGACCGCGCACAGCGCCGCCTCGCGGTCGTCGCGCGGCCCCCGGCTCGACACCCGCGCCTCGGGCGCGGGCAGCGCGGCCCGGTCGAGCTTGCCGTTGACGGTACGAGGCAGTGCCTCAAGCAGGACGATCGCCGAGGGGAGCATGTACTCGGGCAGCGTCTCGGCCGCCGTCGCCCGCAGGTCCGCCTCGTCGAGGTCTCCGTTCGGCACCACGTACGCGACGAGCCTCTTCTCGCCGGGCGCGTCCTCGCGGACCACGACGGCGGCCTGGGCGACACCGGGGTGGGCGGCGAGCACGGCCTGCACCTCGGCGGGCTCGATGCGGAACCCACGGATCTTCACCTGGTCGTCGGTACGCCCCAGGTATTCCAGCGATCCGTCGCGGGCCCAGCGGGCCAGGTCGCCGGTGCGGTACATGCGCTCGCCCGGCGGGCCGAAGGGGTCGGCGACGAAGCGTTCCGCGGTGAGTCCCGGCCTGCCCGCGTAGCCGCGCGCCAGCTGCGTCCCCGCGAGGTAGAGCTCGCCGGGGACGCCGACCGGGGCGGGGCGCAGCGCGGCGTCCAGGACGTAGGCGCGGGTGTTGGGGAACGGCCTGCCGATCCCCGAGGACGGCAGCTCGGTGGAGGTCGCCCAGATCGTCGCCTCGGTCGGCCCGTACACGTTGACCGCCGACGCCGCCACCGCGTGGAGGGTTCCGGCGAGCGCGGCCGGAAGGGCTTCACCGCCGACGAGCACCCGCAGCCCGCGCAGCGCGGCCGGGTCCAGCGAGCCCAGCAGCGACGGGGTGCCCTGGACGATCGTCGCCCCGGCGAGCAGCGCGCCCAGCGCCGCCGGGTCGCGAACGCTCTCGCGCCCGGCGAGCACGACGGTCGCGCCGCTGATCAGCGGCGCGTACAGCTCCAGCGCGGCGATGTCGAACGCGATCGTGGTCACCGCGACCAGTCGGTCGTCGGCGTCCAGGGCGAGACGCTCCCTCATGGTGAGCAGGAACGTGGTGAGCGCGGCGTGCGGGATGGCCACGCCCTTGGGCCGGCCGGTCGAGCCCGAGGTGTAGATGACGTACGCCAGGTCGCCGCCTCGGACCGGATACGACTCCTGGCCTGCGGTCGGCCCGGGGGGTGTTCCGGGGTGCGCGTCGTCCTGCGCCGGCGTCTCGGCGCGGGGGACGGCGATCACCGGGGGGACATGGGCGGGGCGGAGCGCGCCGTCCGGTGTCAGATTCTCGGTTGTCAGCGTCTGGGGTGTCAGCGTCTCGGTTCCCTGCGGGATGAGGGCGGCCGTCTCCGAGGTCGCGATCGCGCAGAGCGGGGCGGCGTCCCGGATCATGTAGGCGATCCGGTCGGCCGGGTGGTCCAGGTCCAGCGGCAGGTAGGCGGCGCCGGACTTCAGCACGGCGAGCAGCGCGACCACCAGGTCGGGGGTGCGGGGCAGTGCCAGCGCGACGACCCGGCCGGGTCCCGCACCGCGCTCGCGCAGCACTCGGGCGAGGCCCGAGGCTCGCAGGTCCAGCTCGGCGTAGGTGAGCGTGGCCCCGCCGGTGCCCTCGACGGCGACCGCGCCGGGAGTGCGGGCGGCCTGCTCCTCGAACAGGGAGGTCACCGTCGTGTCCCGGACGGGGCGCGCGGTGTCGTTCCACTCCTCCAGCAGGGCCGCCTCGGCCGCACCGAGCAGCTTCAGGTCGGCGATCCGCCGGTCCGGGCGGCTCACCGCGTCGCCGAGCAGCGTCTCCAGGTGGCCGAGGAGTGCGTCGACGCGCTCGTCGTCGAACAGCTCGCGCCGGAAGGTGGCCTCGACGGTCATCCCCCGGGGCCTGACGAAGGCCTCCAGCGACAGGTCGAAGTGGGTGGTGCCGTTGTGGATGTGCGTCCAGCTCGTGGTGACGCCCGGCAGGTCCAGGTCACCGATCTCCTGGGCGAGGAACAGCAGCATGGTGTCGAAGAACGGCGAGCCGCCGCGCCTGCGGGCGGGCCGCAGCTCCCGCACGATCGTGTCGTAGGGCAGTGTCCGGTGCGCGAACCCCTCGGTGCAGGTGTCGCGGACCCGGCGCAGGACCTCGCGGAAGGTGGGCGCGCCGGACAGGTCGGTGCGCAGCACGAGGGTGTTGCCGAAGTTCCCGGCCAGCCGCTCGATCTCGGTGTGCTCGCGGTTCATCACGGCCGAGCCGATCGCGATGTCGGTCGCGCCGGTGTAGCGGTGCAGGAGCACGGCGTGGGCGGCGAGCATCACCATGTACGGGGTGAGGTTCTCCCTCGCGGCCAGCTCCCGCATGCCTGCGGTGACGGTGTCGTCGAAGCGGCGGGCCCTGCGCCCGCCGCGCTCGGAGGCGGTCGCGCCACGCGGGCGGTCGGCGGGCAGGTCCAGGGGTGCGGGCGGCGGGTCGAGGCGCCGCCGCCAGTAGTCCATCTCCTCGACCGGGTGCGGGCGGCCCTGTTCCCAGTCGGCGAAGTCGGGATAGTGGACGGTGAGCGTGGGCAGACCGTCCGGCTCACCGGAGACGGCGGCGCGGTACAGGGCCGACAGGTCGCGTGAGAGCGAACCCCAGGTCATGCCGTCCCAGGCGATGTGGTGCACGACCAGGACCAGGGCGTACCCGTCGACGCCGATCCTGAGCAGTTCGAGCCGGATCGGCCGCTCGGCGCGCAGGTCGAAGGGGATCGCCGCGAGCCGCTCGGCGTACGCCTCGGCGTCGTCCTCTGCGTGGTCACGCACCGGCAGGTCGAGGGAGTCGTCGGCGAGGACGTACTGCACCGGCGTCCCGTCGTCGTTCTCGTCGTAGACGGTGCGCAGCACCGCGTGCCTGCGCAGGAGGGCGCGCAGCGCCTCGCGGAGCGCCTCGGGGTCGAGCGCGCCCGACATGCGTACCAGCAGGCAGACGTTGTAGGCGGGGCTGGAGGGGAACGTCCGGTGGTGCAGCCACATGCTCTGCTGCGCGTACGACAGCGGGGCGGGACCGCCGCAGGCGCGTGGAGTGATCCGGTCCCTGCCGGGTCCGAACCCCGCCTCGGTCATCATCCGCCGCATCAGTTCGCGCCGCTGCGCGACGTCCTGCCGCTGTTCCCGCACGCTCAACGTCCTTAGGGGCCGGGGGTCGGGCACTCTGTCCCGCATCGGAACTTAGGTTAGCCTTGCCTCTTAAATCCACACAAGGTTAGCCTTACCTAAATTGCTGGAAGTTGTCCGGTTTCATAAAGGAGTGGGTTCCTTGTCCTCTGGTGTCCGCACGGATGAGACGCGCACGGAGATAGTCGTCGAGAGCGCGGCCGACCCGTTGCGTCTGGTCACCCACCTGGCCCGGTCCGGGCTGTTCGACGACTACGTCGTGTACGAGCGGCCGGGCCTGTGGACCTTCGCGGGCGGGGTGGCGGGTGAGGTGATCCTCGAAGCCGGAGTCGTCCGCAGCCGCTGGCTGGACGCCCCCTCCCCTGCCTTCGCCGACCCCGCGCGCGCGCCGGATCCACTGGACCCACTGGATCCGTTGCACGTGCTGGACCCGCTGGACCCGGTGGACTGGGTCGACGAGCCGTGGTCGGGCCGACCGGCCGCGGCGCTGGAGGCGGCGCTGCGGACCGCCCCGTGGCCGGGGTGGAACGCCTACGGCTGGATCGCGTTCGAGTTCGCCGCGCTCGCCCCGGCGGACAGGCTCGCCCACCTGGTCGTGCCACGTACCGAGGTGCGCGTCGAGGCGGGGCGCGCGCTGGTGGTGAGCGCGGACGCCGAGGAGGCCGAGCGGGTCGCCGAGCTGCTGTCGGGCCAGGTCGTCCCCGGATCGCCGTCGTCGCCGTCGCCGGTCGACGTGCGCACCGGCGGCGACCTCTACAGGTCGCGGGTCGCCCAGGCGATCTCCGAGATCGACGCCGGGCTCTACGAGAAGGTCATCGTCTCCCGGCGGCTGCCGATCCCGTTCCCCGTCGACGTCGCCGCGACGTACGCGTGCGGCCGTGCCGCCAACACCCCGGCCCGCTCGTTCCTCCTCGACCTGGAAGGCTTCCAGGCCGCCGGGTTCAGCCCCGAGGTGCTGGCGAGCGTCGACGGGCACGGCACGGTGACGACCCAGCCGCTCGCCGGCACGCGCGCCTTCGGCCAGGGCGAGAACGCCGACTCGCGGACCCGCCGCGAGCTGGAGAACGACCCCAAGGAGATCTTCGAGCACGCGGTGTCCGTACGCGCCTCGCAGGACGAGCTGTACCGGGTGTGCGTGCCCGGCACGGTCCGGGTCACCGGCTTCATGGCGGTGAAGGAACGCGGCAGCGTGCAGCACCTGGGGTCGAGCGTCAGCGGCGAGCTGGCGCCCGGCCGCACCGGCTGGGACGCGCTCGACGCGCTGTTCCCCGGCGTGACCGCCTCCGGTATCCCCAAGGCGGGAGCCGTCGACGCGATCGCCAGGCTGGAGGAGCCCCGAGGGCTCTACGCCGGAGCCGTTCTCGCCGTCTCACACGACGGGGCGATGGACGCCGCCCTGGTGCTGCGCGCCGTCTACAGCGAGAACGGCCGTGCCTGGCTACGGGCCGGCGCCGGCATCGTGTCGGGTTCGACGCCCGAACGGGAGTACGAGGAGACCTGCGAGAAGCTCTCCAGCATCGCTCCGTACGTGGTCCCGCGCGCCTGAGGAGACGTCGCTCCGGTCTTTCCGCACACCATCCGCCCTCACGCGCCTTCCCCGCGCGTGAGGATGCCGGCACTCGCCACCGCATGCGCCTTCCACGAGCGGGTCCCCGCGCGTGAGGGCACCGGCACTCGCCGCATGCGCCTCCCACGAGGGAGCGTCCGGCACCCGCCGTCGCATGCGAATTTCGGCTGAGAGCGCCCGGCATCCCCCACACGGAAGGCTCACGAGGACGCCCGGCACCTCCCCGCGAGCCTTCCGCGTGGAAGGGTTCAGCGCAGGCTCGCGGCGAGCTCCTTCTTGCTGATCTTGCCGACCGGGGTGCGAGGAAAAACCTCGACCGGCTCGACGCGGTCGGGCCACTTGTATCCGGCCACACCGCGCTCCCTGAGGAATCTCTTGATCTCCCTCAGGGTCGGCGCCTGGTCCCGCGCGATCAGGAAGGCGCAGGTCCGCTCCCCCATCACCGGGTCCGGGATGCCGACCACCGCGGCGTCGTGCACCGCCGGATGGGCGAGCAGGTGGTTCTCCAGCTCCTCTGCCGAGATCTTGTCGCCGCCCCGGTTGATCTGATCCTTGTCGCGGCCCTCCACGACGAGGTGTCCCGAGGGGAGCACCCGCACCAGGTCTCCGGTCCGGTAGAAGCCGTCGGGGGTGAAGGAGCGCGCGTTGTGCTCCGGTGCGCGGTAGTAGCCGCGCAGGGTGTACGGGCCGCGGGTGAGCAGCTCTCCGACCTCGCCGGGGGCGACCTCCGCACCGTCGGAGTCGACCACGAGGATCTCGTCGGCCGGGGACAGCGGCTTGCCCTGCGTGGTGTCGACCAGCTCGCGAGGATCGTCCAGCCGGGTGTAGTTGAGCAGCCCCTCGGCCATTCCGAACACCTGCTGCACCGCGCAACCCAGTACGCCGGGAACCCGCTCGGCGCGCTCGGCGGCGAACTTGGCCCCGCCCACCTGCAGCAGCCGGAGCGACGACAGATCCTCCCGCGACCAGGAGGCCGCCTCGAGCCAGAGCAGCGCGATGGGCGGCACCACCGCGCACACCGTCACCCGCTCCCGCTCGATGAGGGGGAACGCCTCGTCGGGTGATCCTGAGGAGGCGAGGACGACGGTGCCGCCCTTGGCGAACACCCCCAGTACCCCGGGGCAGGCGAGCGCGAAGTTGTGCGCGACCGGGAGGACCACGAGGTAGACGGTCTCGCGGGTGAAGCCGCAGACCCCGGCGCTCGCCTCCAGGTTGTAGACGTAGTCGCGGTGGGTGCGCGGGATCAGCTTCGGAAGTCCCGTGGTGCCGCCGGAGAGCAGGAACACCCCCACGTCGGCCGGCTCCGGCCGCTCGTACGAGGGGTCAGGGTCGAGGTCGAGGTCGGCGAGGGCGAGGAACTCCTGGGCGTCCCCGTCCACCACGACGTGCTCCACGGCCAGCGAGCGGGCCAGGTCGCGGTAGTCGAATCCGCCGTGCGCGTCCGGGATGACGTACGCCCTCGCCTCGCTCAGCTCGCACAGGTAGCCGATCTCGCTGCTGCGGTGCGCGGGCAGGGCGAGCACCGGGACGGCGCCGATCCGGACGAGGGCGAGGAAGACGACGACGAAGGCGGTGGTGTTGGGCAGTTGCACCACGACGCGGTCACCGCGCCGGATGCCCAGCCGCGCGAAACCCGTGGCGGTGCGCTCGGCGCGGCGGTCCAGCTCGGCGTAGGTGAGCCGCTCGTCCCCTGCCACGAGCGCGGTCCGCTCGGGGTCGCCCCCGTTCAGCACGTCGCCGAGCAGCCGGTCGCTCCAGTAGCCCTCCGCCAGGTAGCGCGCCGCGAACTCCTGTGGCCAGGGGGTGAATCCCTCCACGGGTCACCTCCCCGCGATCTGGGCCAACGCGCCCGCGACCGGCTCGGCCGGGTCGGTACCGAGCGCGACGACGCGGTTGGCTCCGTCCACGTGCACGACTTTGGGCCGGTGCGCCCGCACCTCCGCGTCGTCGAAGTTCCCGTACGAGATGATGATGACCAGGTGTCCCGGATGAACCAGGTGGGCCGCCGCGCCGTTGACGCCGATCACCCCGCTGCCCGCCTCGCCGGTGATCGCGTAGGTGACCAGGCGGGCGCCGTTGTCGATGTCGACGACATGGACCTGTTCACCTTCGACGATGTCGGCGGCGGCCATCAGGTCGGCGTCGATCGTCAGGGAACCCACGTAGTGCAAATCCGCCTGGGTCACGGTGGCACGGTGGATTTTTCCGTTCATAAGGACCCGCTGCACTGGTCTGTCCTCTTTCCCTAAGGTCAACTAAGGTTAGCCTCACCTTATCCACTGTGCCCGACGAGGAGAACCCCGAAGATGCTGCGCCGTCTGGCCATGGACATCAGCCCCCTCCGGACCAGCAGAGCCTTCCGTGACGTGTTCGTGGCACGCACCGTGTCGGTTTTCGGGATCGGCATGCTGATGGTCGGGGTGCCCATGCAGGTCTACGCGATGACCGGATCGACCGTGCACGTCGGCGCCGTCTCCTCGGCCGAGGGCTTCGCGCTGCTCGCGGGGTTCCTGTGGGGTGGCGTGCTCGCCGACCGGCACGACCGGCGCCGGTTGATGCTCGTCGCGCGCACCGCCGCCGGTATCGGCTTCGCGCTGCTGACGCTGAACGCCTTCCTGCCCTCCCCCTCTCTGGCGGCGATCTACGTGCTCGCCGCCTGGGACGGGCTCGCGACCGGCGTCAGCGTGACCGCGCTGCTGGCCGCGACCCCAGCCCTCGTCCCCTCCGACAAACTGGTCGCGGCGGGCGCGCTCAACGCGCTGACCGTACGGCTCGGTTCGATGCTCTCCCCCGCGCTCGGCGGCCTGACCGTGTCGGCGTTCGGCGTCGGGTGGAACTACGCGGCCGCGGCCGTGGGAACGCTCGCCACCCTCGGCCTGCTGACGAGGTTGCCCGCGCTCAGACCGACCGTCGAGGTCACGGAGAACCCGCTGAGGGCGATCGGCTCGGGGCTGCGGTTCGTGGCCTCGCACCGCGTGGTCGGCTCGCTCATGCTGCTCGGCCTGCTGTTCATGGTGGCGGGCGGTATCCCGGTGCTCATGCCCGCGTTCGCCACCCTGCGGCTGGGCGGCGGCCCGGCCACGATCGGCCTGCTCTACGCCGCGCCCGCCTGCGGCGCGGTGCTCGGCTCGATCACCAGCGGCTGGGCCGGACGGTCGCGCGCGCCGGGTAAGGCGCTGCTCGTCGCCTCGGTCTGCGGCTTCGCGCTGCTCGCCTGCCTCGGGCTGGCGACCCACCCGGCGCTCGCCGTCGCGATCCTCTTCGGGTACGGCCTCGTCGCGTCCGTCGAGGAGATCCTGCGCTACGGCCTCATCCAGGCGCACACCCCCGACGGTTACCTCGGACGGGTGAACGCCCTGTGGGCCGCCCAGGAGACCGGCGGCGAGGCCGTCGGCGCGCTCGGCGCGGGCGTCCTCGGCCGCTACCTCGCACCCGGCACCGCGATCGTCGTGTACGGCGCGGCCAGCGCCGCCCTCGCCCTCGGCCTCGCCCTCACGCTCACCGGCCTGCGCGGCGCGACCCTGAAGACCGACCCGCAGGACACCGAATCGGGGAAGGCCCGCTCCCGGGACGCCGAGCCGCGTCAGCCCGGGTGAGAACCGCCCAGGCAAAGACGCCGCGAAGAAACGGCTGGAAAAACAACCGCCTCTGTCAGATCGTGAGAAGTGGCAGCAAACCCCTCATGTCCCGAGCCGACGCAGGACCGCCGGTGACGCCCGCCCGACGAACCACGGCCCGGCCTCGGGGGGAACCCGCAGGAACGACGAGAGGAAGACCATGGCTCAGACGACCGCCGCCCTCCTGCTGCTCGTCGCCCTGACCGGCGGCACGGCACCGGCGCAGTCAGGCCTGACACCGGCGGAAACACCAACGGCCGCCCTCGCACCGGTTTCGGCCGCCCTGGGGACGGACGCCGTCGCGCGGGGGAAGGCCACCGGTCCGAACCTCCGAGCGTGTTACGACGGAAGGTGCAAGCTCACCATCTCGAAGACCGTACGGTTCCGGGTCAGCCCTCGATTCGGCGTCACCCGGCTGTCCGTCTCCTTCGGCCGGGATTTCGTGCGGGTGCGGGCCACCGGCCCCGGTGTCACCTCGCAGGCGGTGCTCGGCCTCCGTTCGACGGGGTCGGTCAACGGCATCGGCGTACGGGTGGTCTCGCTCTCCCGGGGCAAGGCGGTGCTGAAGCTCTCCCCCGTCCGCTGACCGCGACGACCATTCCCTCCGCTCGTGAGCGGAGGGGATCTCGTACCGGAGGCGCGGTCCCGGGCGACCGGCTGACGGTCCGCGACCGCCCCCGGCGGTCACGTCCCGCCGGGGGCGGTCGCGGACCGTCAGCCGGGC